>DATGVJ010000018.1:0-4094 GCA_035300505.1 Xanthobacteraceae bacterium | reverse complement strand
TCTTCCCGCCCGGCCTGTTTCTTCAGATCGGCCTCAGGCGAGACGTCACCGCGATCGGCCTTGGAGGTAATCAGGACGGCGCCGAAGGCCAGGAAAAGTATGGAGATAATAATTGTCAGCTTCGACCAGACCGACAATTTCATCTGCATGAACGATGTGAACGCCATTTGAGATCCGATCTTTCGACAGTCATCAAGGACAGCAATTGTCGGCGCTGCTCGGCAAGTTACTTCAAATTACCTGGAACCAGTTCGTCATCCGCTAATGACCTACCCGCAACTGGCGTTCCGCGGCGATGATTGTCCGATGGGCTCATATTTCAGCGTTTCTTTCGCCAATGGCTTTTGCGCTCGCACCATGGATCAACTGCCGTCGGTCGATTCCCAGCCGCGCCATCTTGTCGCTGAGCGTCCGCCGCGGAAGATCGAGCCTCTCCATGACGGCGCTGACGTTGCCGCCCGTCTCCAACAGGCAGTGTTCAATGAGCGCGCGTTCGAATGCGTCAACCTGCTGTTTGAACGAAAGCGCCTTGCCTGGATCGCGATGTCTGCCCGGATTCGAAGGATTAAGTGTTTGCAGCAAATCCGTTGTACAGTCGCGGAGCACAAGCTTAGGACTGAACGGCAGAGCCTGGAGAATGACATCAAAGCCCTTACCGTCCTGATGCGGAACGGCCAAGCCGATGCTGAGCCAATCCTCGCCTGTCGCTTGGCGAGGGATGGCCGAATAGACGCGGAGAGCCGGGCTGCTGCTGTCACGCATTTGAGTATTGGATTGGTCCTGGCCGTATCGACTCGCTTACAGCGCAATGATAGCCATCACCCGGTCTTGGAGGTCAACATCCTTTGACATAGGCGGTTTTTCGCCCAATCAGATGATGTGGGTTGGCGTGTCGTCGCCAATGCGCTTATCGGCGCTCTTCCGCTTAAACATTTCCATTGATAGGCGAAAAATTGCCGATGACGAGGACATATTGTCAAAGTGCTCGCGATGCGTGACGGTTAATGATGCCTCACATTGCAGGTCTTTTCTCGACAACTTGATTTTGCGTGAGGAGAATTCATGGCCGGCGGATAGTCACCCGTGTGTTAAATCCTTGTGGCCGAATTCTGCCAATTAAATAGCTCGATGAAGTGAGCAATCGTTGCCTCGCCATGATTGATTGAATATCTCAATCCGATCTTGAAATTAATTGGCAGCGCGGTTACGAGACAATATCGTGCAGTTTCACTCATTAGGAATTGATGAGGTGCGGCATTTGATTGCGTGCGATCTTGTCAAACGAGAATCAATTCACTGTTTTGTATTTACGTAGTTTCGCCTGGGGGGGCAATTCGATGAGGTCGTCGCGTCCTGTTCGCTGGTCGCCTGTTGGCTTCATCGAAACCACGATCAATCTCTGGTTCGACACTTCAGATAACAACAGAGCGATTACAGGGTTCCTGGTCTTGTTCGTTGCCGTTTGGACCAGCTTTCAGGTTCTCTCTTACATGTCCATCGGCCTACATAAGGATATGGTAGAGGCGTTTTCCTGGAGTCAGCAACTTGCGCCGGGTTACAAGCATCCTCCGTTGACTGCGATGATCGTTGCGGCGTGGTTCTCGGTCTTTCCAATTACGGATTAGGCGTTTCATCTTCTCGCAATGGTCAACGCTGCGATCGCATTCCTTGCGGTTGATTTGATCGCGCGTCGGTGGCTCGACGGCGATAAGCGACTGTTGGTGCCGTTGCTGTTGCTCTTGACTCCATTTTATCAATTCCACGGTCAAAGGTTTGGGACAAATCAGGTTCTGCTGTCAACTTGGCCCATCGCGACCTATTGTTTTCTACGTTCGTTCGAAACGCGTACGGTTATCTGGTCGGTTGCCGCCGGCATCACCGCCGCACTTGCGATGCTTGGAAAATACTATTCCGTCGTACTGATCGCCGCCTTTGTGACATGTCGAGAACTGACACGTGAATGGCGGCATGTAACGGAGCAACCGCTTCGCATTGTCACCGGAGAATCTGGCCTTGCCGATGCGGTCACTTTTTACAGCGAGGATCACCCTGCACATTGGACACCCGGCAAAATTGGATTGGCATCCCGGATAGATGAGCAGCGGCTCAATCGCGAAGGCTGGGCCGGAGTCTGCACCTTGACCGCTGCTTCGTGCATCGAGCACGTTGAGCGAACTGCTGGTGGCTCACCCGTTATTCGCACTTTATATGAACATTCCGCATCATTCCTCGGCCACAGCGGACGACCTCAGAGGTTTGTTCTCTTCATTGTTCCGCCGATGTAAAATTACCAAGATCGCGTAGGGCGCAATCGCTTTATTGCGCCGCCTGTCGCCCAATGCACGTAAGATCATTGTGGGCCGTGGCGCAATAAAGCGATTGCATCCTACACACAAATCGAACCCAACCGTTTTGATCGGATGCTATGCCATGCAGCACTTCTTGTACTTCTTGCCGCTGCCGCACGGGCATAAATCGTTTCTGCCGATCTTCTTGGGCGGAGGTGTCTTTGTTATTCGCGTCGTTGCCAGGTGCCGTTTCCAGCTATGGGCATAGATGGCCTTCAGCTTCGTGTGCCGGCGCGAAACATGCGCATAAAAATCCGGGATGGCTGTTTCGATCCGCTGCCGCCACGCCGGAACATCAAAGGGAGCATCGTCCTTGGCGGTCGTTTTCCACTGCCGCCTTGCGTAATCCAGTTGAATCGTTCCGACATGCGTGCCGAGTTTTCCATCGGGCGTGATCGGTAAAACCCCAATGTAGACCTCGCTGCAGCCGCAGTCCGTGCGCACGCAGTGGCGATCGAGCAGCGCGTAATCGACGCCATCATGGGTAAGATGCAAGCGGTCTCCGAACGGAAGGATGGCGTTATAACCCTGCGTCGTCGAAGACGATTCGATAGCGGTGAAATCAAACTGCGGATCGATGGTGTCCGGCTTGGCCTCTTCGGTGGCCAGGTTTTTGAATACGAAATGCAATTGTCCAAGCAGGCTGAAATCCTGTGGGTCCATTTCAGCAACGAGCTTCTCGCTGAAATCAATATCCTGCGGTGAAGCCATCCGTCGAAATCCGGCATCTACCCCATTTGTCGCCAGATCGACGCAGGCGCTGGGCGCGGTGTCCTGGCCATTTTGCTGATCGCCCGCGGGCTGGTCGCCAGCCGGCTGGTCACCATTCTGCTGGTCGGCCGCTGGCTTTTGGGCAATGAATTTCAAATAAATGGACCTGCAGCGGCATGTCGGGTTGTCGCAAACCGTGAGCAGGCATTCGTGTCTGCCGGTTTGATCGCCGCTGGTTTGATCGCCACTGGGGAGAGTGGCAAAGAGTTTGCCTGAATCCCGGTTCACGTCAAAAATCATGATCCACCACCTGCTCCGGGCTTGTATTCTGCTATTCTTATCACTTCAGCCGCTCTGCCAACAGATGCAGCCCGGTTTCGCGATAGCCGATCTTTTCGAGCGCCGCGACCGTTTCGATCACATAGTCCTGGTTGGCCCCGGAATGACCATGGTTGCCGCGGACATGATGGAGCTGCTGGTCGAGCGTGAGACGGCCCGCATATTGGGCGTGACCGCGGTCGACCATGTAGCAGAGTGCCGACACGGGGTGATCGCTCTCGAGCCAGACTTGGCGCAGGCATTCGCGATAGATCATGGTGACTTGCTCGCGGGCGCGCAGGTAGCGGATCGTCGCGGCCCGCTCGGCGGCGGCGACCCGAAACGCGATGCCGCGGCAGGCGCCGCCGTGATCGAGGCCGAGGACGAGACCCGGTCGTTCGGGCGTTCCTCGGTGGAAAAATGAATAGACACAGAGCGCGCGGTGCGCGCCGATCAGTCTGGCCTCGTGCCGTTCGGTGAATGCGAAGCCGGGCCGCCACATCAGCGAGCCGTAGCCGAAGATCCAGAGGTCTTCTTGGAGGGATTCGATATTGGGGATCGTATTCATGGGGGCAGGGCGTGAGACCGGTTTTGCGGCTATTGCAGGGCTTAGACGGGCTTAGACGCGGGACTCCGAACCCTGGCGTTTGGAGTCCCGCCTTCAGGCGGTTCTTTCCTTGAGGTATAACGATCCGATGACCCCCTTCGCTCAACCTC
>DATGVJ010000017.1:0-9758 GCA_035300505.1 Xanthobacteraceae bacterium | reverse complement strand
GCAGCCGCTTGAGTTCCGCGCGCGCGATCTTGTATTCGGGCAATGTCCTCGGGCATTGTGCCACAACGTCTTTCAAGCTCTCCTTGGCGGCGCGCGGGGCGCCATACGCCAGATACAATTGCGCGATGAAGAAATCCGCCTCGACGAGGGCTCGTGGATTTCCGGCCACGCGTGCACGTACCTCCTCCGGCGAACACTTGCGCAGAAAGAGTTCGATCAGCGGAAATGGCCAAGCCCTGTTCGTTACCTGCTCGGCATGGGCGGCAAGTTCAGCGGTCGCAACCACGCTCCCATTGCGGCGGGCGCGCGCGCACGCCAGAAAGTGATAAAGCATCGGATAGGGATCATGATCTTCTTCGGAAATGCGCAGAAGTTGGGCCGCGTCAGAGAAATTACCCTGCGCGAAAAATTCCATGGCGATAGAACGCAAGAGCACATTTGGGGCGCGTTCAAGTTCAAGCGCCTGACAGAAGTCGGCCATGGCGCGGACGCGATTGCCGACAGCGATATATGTGAGCCCGCGACCCGTGTAGGCTTCCGTGTCGTGCGGGTCGAGCCTGATCGCTTCAGCGAAATCAACGAAAGCCCGCGTAAAGTCGCCTTTGTCGCGCCAGACATGGCCGCGGTTCGCATAGGCGGAAGCGCTTCTTGGAGCGATCGCGATTGCGGTGTCAAAGTCGGCGATCGCGTGCTCGAAAAGCCCCTCGGCATGCAGGGTCCGTGCACGCGCCATATAGGCGTCCAATGATTGAGGATGGCGACGGATCGCCTCGTCGCATGCCGCAAGGGCGACCAGGGCATCTTCCTTGGTGATCCTGGCGCGTGCGTAATAGGAGAGGGGAAGACGACGCATTGTGAGCCAGCCTTGCGTCGATCGCGCCCGCAGAATTTTTTTTGCGCCGTCGCGAATTCGCCGTCCCCATGCGCGCCAGGCGCTCATACGCCTGAGTTCGGCGCGGGCAATGAATTGTTCGGACGTGTGCCGCGCGAGGCGCGATCGGGCGCGCCGGAGATGCGTTTTCGCCGTTGCGAGATTTCCGCGCAGCAAGTGCCATTGGGCGACATAGAAATGGGCTTCGCCCCGCGCTTGCGGTTGCGCCCCGATCAAATTGAAGGTGTCCTCCGGGGCACGTTCCCTCAAGAACAATTCAATCAATGGCAAGGGCCAAGGCTTTTGAATGATCTTGTTCAAAGCCTGGCGTCGAAGTTCGCCGGCATCGGCTTCAAGATCCGCAATGGCATCTTCGCCCGCGCGGGCGCGCGCCAGAAATCGCAGCAGCGTCAGATAAGGATCTTTATCCGAGCCGTTGGGGCGCAGCAGCGCAGCCGCGGGTGCGAACTGGCCCTTGGCAAACAATTCGATGCCGAGCGGCCGCAACGTCGCGATGGTGGCCGGATCGTGCCGGTAGGCTTCGTTGAAATCGGCAACCGCCTTCTTGAAATCGCCTTGCATGCAATAGGCCTTGCCGCGGTTTGCAAAGGTCTCTGCATTCGCCGGGTCGAAACGAAGCGCCTCGCCGAAGTCGACGATAGCGCGATCGATCTCGCCTTTGACGGCGCGTGCATTGCCACGGTTATGGTAGGCGGCGGCATTTCGCGGCGAGAGCGAAATCGCTGCGCCGTAGTCGGCGATGGCGCGATTGAGCTTGCCCCTGGATCGCCAGGCGACGCCGCGATTAATATACGCATGGACCATCGTGGGATCGAGCCTGATCGCCTGGCCATAGTCCGAAATGGCGCCGCTGACGTCCTGCATCTGCTGCTTGATGAATGCGCGATCGTAGAAAAGAAAGGCGCTGTTTTCCTGCAGGCGGATCGCTGCAGTCAGATCGGCGTTGGCGCGAACGAGATCGCCGCGCGTGTGCCAGGCCATTGCCCTGCTCGCATAGGCGTCGGCGCGATTCGGATCGAGGCGTATCGACGCGTCATAGTCGGCGGTTGCCGCGTGGAGATTGCCTTTCGCATGATACGCCCGGCCGCGATCGTAGAAGTGGCCGGCATTGTCGGGGTCGAGTTCGATGACCTTGCACAATTCCGCAATGGCGTGGTCGAAGTCGCCTCTCGCCGCAAGGGCCAAGGCATGGCCCATCAAGGCGGACGTGCAGTTTGGATCGATGGCGAGGGCGGTGCTGCAATCGAGAATGGCGCAACTGAATTCTCCAGTAGCGCGGTAGATGGCGGCGCGGCCTGAATAGAGCAGGGGATCTCGTGGATTGGCCCCCAGCGCTTGCGTATAGTCGACCAGCGCTTCGTCGAGATCGCCTCTTGCGTAGCGGGCCTCGGCCCGTCCCGCATAAGCCTGCGCAGCATGGGCCGGGCCGATCTTGATTTGTGCCGTGAAGTCGGCGATCGCAAGGTCGTATTTGCCGCTGTTGGTGTAAGCCAAGCCGCGACTGCCAAGATCAGCGGATGACGGTCGAACGCGTAGCGCCGCGCTCCAGTCCGCAATGGCCAGTTCGTGCCGGCCGCATTGGGCTTGCAGACCGGCGCGATTCGCAAAGGCGTCGGCGCATGCTGGATCGAGCGCAATCGCGTCGGAAAAATCGGTAAAAGCCCGGCGCTGGTCGCGCTTGTCCTGCCAAACCTCGCCGCGTTTGCGAAGTACGCTGGCGCTGGGCTTGAGCTCAAGGGCTCTGCTATAGGCCGCAATCGCACGATCGAGATTGCCGGTCTTGCGCCAAGCATCGCCGCGGCTTTCATGGGCTGCGGCAAACGAGGGATCGATAAGGATTGCAAGATCGAAATCCGTGGTGGCGCGATCGAGATTGTCGTGCGCCATCAGGATCATGCCGCGCTGCCGGTAGGAGGGCGCATGCTGCGGTTCCAGGCGGATCGCGTGACCGAAATCCTCGATGGCGCGATCCGGTTCGCCCAAACGCGTCAGAGCCATGGCGCGATGGAAGTAGGCCATGGCAAGGGTGGGATCGAGCCAGATCGCACCACTCAAATCGTCGATGGCGTTTTCAAGCTCACCCGCTTCGAGCCGTGCAATTCCGCGTGCGAAAAAGCCCTGGGCGTAGGCCGGATCGGTTTCGGTCGAAACCGCCAAGTCGGTTTTCACGCGTTCGGCCTTGGCTTTATTGCTCAAGGTATTGCTCAAGTTGCCGTCGCGACCTCCAACCGAACGCCGGCCCGCGGGCGCGCGCACCGCCCCGATGATCTCTGTCGTCTCGACGATCAGGTCATCCCATTCCGGCTCGGCCTCGCTCATACCGCTACGATCTCTTACGGGGAAGAGTCACAAAGGTAATGCGGCGCCGACAATTGGCCAAGGGGGCGTTACGCTGTTCAAGTGCCACAAAACGTTTGGCTCACCACCTGGTCAGGCCGCGGCGGATCTGCGTAGCGGTCGAAGCCTGGCTGATCATCGAACGGCTTGCCGAGCACCGTCAACAGGCGCTCGAAGGGCGTGAAATCCGCATCATTCACCGCCGCCGAGATGACCTCCTCCACCAGATGGTTGCGCGGTATGAAGGCCGGGTTGGCCGCGCGCATCGTCGCCTGGCGCTCGGTTGCGGTGACCTCGTCCTGGACAAGCCGATGGCGCCATCCCGCCGCCCAATCGTCGAAAACGCTCGGATCGTCGAAAAGAACGCGCACCTCCGCATTGCCGTCGGGGTGCAAGGCCGCACCACAGAGCCGGCGAAAGGTCAAGGTGAAGTCGGCCGCGTTGCGCGCCATGCGATCGAAGAGGTCCTGCGCGAGAGACAGATCGCCCGGCTGCTCTTGGCTGAGGCCGAGCTTGTGGCGAAGCCGCGTCGCAAAGGCGCGTTCAAAGCGGGTCGGAAACGCCGCGATCGCAAGGTTGGCTTCCGCAAGCGCAGTCTCCTCATTGTCCGAGAAGAGCCCCAACAGTGTCTCGGCCAGTCGGGCAAGATTCCACTGGGCGATATGCGGCTGGTTGGCATAGGCATAGCGGCCCCCGTGGTCGATGGAGCTGTAGACAGTCGCGGGATCATAGTTGTCCATGAAGGCGCATGGGCCGAAGTCGATGGTCTCGCCCGCGATCGACATATTGTCGGTGTTCATGACGCCATGAATAAACCCAACGGACATCCACGAAGCGACCAGCTCGGCCTGGCGCGCGATAACGAGATCGAGTAGCGCGCGATAGCGGTTGTCGGCCTCAGCGGCTTCCGGATAGTGCCGCTCAATCACAAAGTCCGCGAGGCACCGGATGGCGTCCACGTCCTGGCGCGCCGCGAAGAACTGGAAGGTGCCGACCCGGATGTGGCTTGCTGCGATCCGGGTCAGCACGGCACCGGGCAACGGCGTCTCGCGCCAGACGGTCTCACCGGTGGTCACCGCGGCGAGCGCCCGCGTCGTCGGGATCCCCAGCGCCGCAAAGGCCTCGCTGACGACGTATTCGCGCAGGACAGGCCCGAGCGCCGCGCGTCCGTCACCTCGCCGGGAGAACGGCGTCGGGCCCGCCCCTTTAAGCTGAACGTCGCGGCGCACGCCGTCGCGATCGACAAGTTCGCCGAGAAGAATGGCGCGCCCGTCGCCGAGCTGCGGCACAAATGAACCGAACTGATGCCCCGCATAGGCCATGGCCAGCGGCTCGCTTCCCTTTGGCACCCGGTTGCCGGCCAGGATCGCGATGCCCTCAGGTGTAGCAAGCGCTGCCGGATTTATCCCGAGATGCTGGGCAAGCGCCTCATTCAGCCGAATGAGGCGCGGCGCCGCGACAGGAGTGGGCGGTAGTCGGGCGAAGAAGCGGTCGGGCAGGCGCGCGTAGCTGTTCTCAAATGCGAACAGATCGACCACATCGGCTTGTTCCATCATATCGGCTCCGATGAGAGGCTCATGCCGTAATCGACGCCTCTGTGCATTCCGAGCGATCATTTGACCGGATTTGGGCCAATTCGCTCGCCGTGTTTGACGCGCTCCGGCGCTTTGTGGACCAGCGTGTAGGCGTAATCAACGCCCATGCCGTAAGCACCCGAATGCTCCTGCACGAGCTTGATGGTGGCATCATAGGTGTCCTTGCGCGCCCAGTCGCGTTGCCACTCGAGCAGCACCTGCTGCCAGGTCACGGGGACGACACCAGCCTGCACCATGCGGTCCATGGCATATTTCTGCGCTTCAGCAGATGTGGCACCGGAGGCATCAGCGACCATGTAGATTTCATAGTTACCTTCCTTCATAGCCGAAAGGGCGAACATGAGATTGCAAACCTCGGTCCACAGGCCCGAGACCACGACCTTCTTGCGACCCGTGGCCGCAAGGGCATCGCGGACGTTCTGATCGTCCCAGGAGTTCATCGATGTGCGTTCCACGATTTTGTTGTCCGGCAACACGGCCAACAATTCGGGGTAGGTGTGACCGGAGAAGCTTTCGGTTTCGACTGTCGTGATGGTGGTTGGTACTTTGAATATCTTGGCCGCCTTGGCGAGCGCCACAACATTGTTCTTGAGCGTTTGCCGGTCGATCGACTGCACGCCGAACGCCATCTGTGGCTGCTGATCGATGATGATCAGTTGGCTGTTTTGTGGGGTTAGCAGGTCGAGATAGTTCATGTCTTGCTCCTTAATGCGAATGATAATGGATCGAGCGTGGGCCCGCCGGCAGGATTCACGCCCGAGCTTGCTCACGGCACCATGTCGAACAGAAGAACTTCGGAATCGTCGGTGCCCGTGATGGCGATTGTGCCGCTCTCCTCGAACGCGACACCGTCGCCCGGCCGCAGTTCCTCACCATTGATGGTGACGGTACCGGTCGCCACCTGGACCCAACCGATACGGCCGGGCTTCAGGTTGAATGTGACGCTCTCGTCGACACCAAGGATCGCCGCATAAAGATCAACGTCCTGGTGGATGGTGACGGAACCGTCGCGGCCATCACGTGATCCGACCAGGCGCAGTTTGCCGCGCTTCTCGGCGTCGCCAAACCGTTTCTGCTCGTAGCCGGGCGCGATCCCCTGCTTCTCCGGGATGATCCATATCTGCAGGAAGTGCACCGGTTCGGTGTTCGACGCATTGAATTCGCTGTGGCGGATGCCGGTACCGGCCGACATACGCTGCACTTCGCCCGGACGGATGACCGATCCGGTCCCCAGGCTGTCCCTGTGCTCCAGCCCACCCTTCAAGACATAGGAGATGATCTCCATGTCGCTATGCGGATGGGGAGGGAAGCCGCCACCAGGAGCGACGCGGTCCTCGTTGATGACCCGCAAGGGGCCAAAGCCCATGTGCTTGGGGTCGTGATAATGGCCAAATGAAAAGCTGTGCTTGCTGTCGAGCCAGCCAAAGTTGGCTTTTCCTCGGTCTTCGGACTTCCTGAGTTGCAGTGACATTTGGTTTCCTTTCTCAGCAACGATTTTCTGGTGAGTAAATGCGCTTTGGATCGGTGGGATACAATCCTATATTAATGACATAGTTTGCATCCAAAATGGATACAATAAGCCCATGGATAAATTGGAAGCCATGAATGCATTCGTGAAGGTCGTCGCGCTCGGGAGCTATGCGGAAGCCAGCCGTGCGCTTGGATTGACGCGTTCTGCGGTCAGCAAAGCCGTGATGGAATTGGAGCGGATTCTTGGTGCCCGCCTCCTCGATCGCACAACGCGGCGCGTGGGGCCGACGGAGGCAGGGATCGCCTATTACGAGCGCTGCGTGGATATCCTTGCCAGCGTCGAGGAAACCGAGCTTCAGGTATCCCGTCTGCATGATGAGCCCAAGGGCATCATAAAGGTCAACGCACCCACGTCCTTCGGAGTTGCCTATTTGGGGGCGGCTTTCGGCGACTTCATGTCGCTCTACCCGGAACTCAAGGTCGAACTCAGCCTCAATGACCGGTTCATTGATCCGGTCGAGGAGGGGTTCGATTTGACGATCAGGATCGCGGCGCTCTCCGACTCGAGCCTCATTGCGCGCAGACTGGCGCCGGCGCGCCGCGTGCTTGTTGCCGCGCCATCATATGTGAAGAAATACGGCGAGCCGGTCGAGCCCGATGAATTGGCGAAGCATCGCTGCCTCAACTATGGTCATACGACCACGCTGCAGCGTTGGCTGCTCACGAGGGACGGAGAGACGATCACCATCGCGATCAATTCAGCATTTTGTTCCAACAACGGCGACGTTCTCAGGGCAGCCGCGCTCGCCGGACACGGCATCACCAAACTGCCGACCTTCCTGGTCGGGCCCGATATCCAAGCAGGGCGGCTGCAATTGATCTTGCACCGTTACCCGCCGACGGAACTTGGGATATATGCCCTCTACACGCCGAACCGTTATCTTGCCGCAAAGACGCGTGTGCTCATCGACTTCCTGGTGGGACGCTTCGGCGACAGGCCTGCGTGGGACCGATTTGCGGATGCAAACGTAACGAGGTGATTAGACGGCAAAACGAGGATATCCTCCCATAAGTAACAAAGCGTCGGCGCTCTTCACGCTGCATCATGAAAAATAATCCCAAGCGTATTCCGGTGGCCGGACGTGATCCGGCTCACCCCGTGACGCATGGTGACCCGATATGTGCCGCGCGTCCCACGGACAGGGCGTTGATGGACGGCAAAGATTACGGCTTCTCCCTGCTTGAGGTCGATGACCTCCGCCCGCGATTGGAAGCGCGGCCGCTGCTCCGTCAGCACGAACTGACCACCCTCGAAATCGTGCCCGGGCTGTGAAAGCAGGAAGACAACCTGAAGCGGGAACACGTTCTCGCCGTAGAGGTCCTGGTGCAGGCAATTGTAGTCGTCCGCGCCGTAGCGCAAGAGCAGCGGCGTCGGGCGGGTCTGACCGGCGGCATGGCAGCGGGCGAGAAAGTCGCCGTGCTGCTCGGGAAACCGTGTCGCGGCGCCAAGGCTTTCGCTCCACTCATTGGCGATCGGGACAAGTCGCGGATAAAGCGCGCGACGTAAGGCGGCGACGAGAGGCGGCAGCGGGTAGCCAAAATATTTGTATTCACCGCGTCCGTAGCCGTGGCGCGCCATGACGACCCGCGACCGGAATTTCGTATCGTCATCGTACTGATGGGCGAGCAACGCGCGCTCTTCCAGGGTCAGGATCATCGCCGTCTTGGCCGCGCCACGCTCGCCCAGCGCAGCCTTGATGGCCGGCCAGTCGAGACCCGCGATCCTGCGTGTCACGTCGACGGCGAACGGGCTCGCCGTCTCATCGGCGCTTTGGGCAGGTGGCGTGAAGACATCGGTCATCGCGACGCCTCGCGCTGCAGGAGCGCTTGCTTGCGCTCGATGCCCCAGCGATAGCCGCCTAGGCCACCGTCGGTGCGAACGACGCGATGACAGGGGATTGCAACGGCCGCCGGATTTGCCGCGCAGGCATTGGCAACCGCCCGCGTCGCAGTCGGCAGTCCGATTTTCTTGGCGACCTCCGCATAGGTCAGCGTCTTGCCAGCCGGGATCGCCCGCAGCGCCTTCCAGACGCGCTCTTGAAATGCGGTGCCGCGCACGTCGAGTGGGAGGCTCTGCGCTTTTGCAGGTGTTTCGACCGCGCCGACGACCTGGGCGACCAATCTCTCGAACGTCTGATCGGCGCCAATCAATTGAGCCTTGGGGAAACGATCCTGCAGGCTGCGGACAAGCACTTCAGGGTCGTTGTCGAATTCGATGGCGCAGATGCCGCGGTCCGTCGTGGCGACAAGAATGGCGCCAAGGGAACACTGTCCGACGGCAAAGCGCAGCTGCATTCCGGCGCCGCCGCGCCGGAATGTGGTGGCGGTCATTCCCAAACGCTCTTGTGCTCCTTCATAGAAGCGGCTGCTCGAGTTGTAGCCGGCACCATAGATCGCCGTCGTAACACGGCTGTCGTTGTCAAGTTGATCCCGCAGGCGACGGGCCTTCTGGGCATCAAGGTACTTCTTGGGCGTAAGTCCGAGGGTGGCCTTGAACACCCGGTGAAAATGGAACGGCGACATGCCGACGGCGCCAGCCAGTTCGTTCAGGCTCATGGTGTGATCTGCATTTGTCATGAGCGCGCAGGCTTTGGTGATCGCTGCGGCGTGGACATCGTTCCTGCTCAGCTCGCCAGGCCGGCATTTCTTGCAGGCGCGATATCCGGCCGCAATCGCATCGGCTGGAGAACGATAAAATGCGACGTTTGCGCGTTTCGCCGGACGGGAAGGGCAGGAGGGGTGGCAGAACACCCCTGTCGTGCGCACGGCGTAGACAAATTGTCCGTCGGCGGATTTATCGCGCGACTGGACGGCCGCCCAGCGGTCGTTATCGGTCTGCGAACGGGCGGTCATCTGTGGAATCTCGCGGGCCGGATTGGTCAATGCTGTATCCATGGTCTGCTCCTTGTCGAGAATAACGAATTGTTTCGTGATCGACCATGCCGGATCATTTGATGGTGGAAACTCCGGGTCTTGCTTTTCAATTCGATCGACGTCCGCTTGGGCCGATCGCAATTCTTCTGACCCTGCCGGGCATGTGCTTCATGCAATCTATTGTTGAGATTGCGCTCTGTTAAACTATCAGCGCGCGCATCCGATCTAATATGTTGGGTTCGTATTGGCCAAAGAGGTTTGGTTCGTTCCACCGCACTCGCTACCCTATGCAACTCTGCATCTGGGTACGACGTATCGAATCATCCTATGATTGCAACGGCAGGTCGACTCGTCGAACCACAGAAGGGCCCGGCCGGTCACGGCTGCGGCAGCATTGGGCTACGGGCGCAATTCGACAAAACCATTTCGCCAATATTCGATCTGCAAAGCACGGTCAAACATAAATGCTGTGCGATGTTGTGCGATTCTGTGCGGTGCCCGCATGACGATGTTGAAGACCGCTTTACCCC
>DATGVJ010000016.1:0-8307 GCA_035300505.1 Xanthobacteraceae bacterium | reverse complement strand
GTCGAGCCCGTCGGCGTGGATACCGTCGTCATTGGTAATCAAAATTCGCATCTAGCGCTCGATCACCTTGCGGCCCCCCATGTAGGGCTGCAACACGTCGGGCACGGCGATCGAGCCGTCCTGTTGCTGATAGGTTTCCAGGACCGCGACCAGCGCACGACCGACCGCAACGCCCGAGCCGTTGAGCGTGTGGACCGGGCGCACGTGCCGGTCGGCCTTGCCGCGGTAGCGGGCATTCATGCGCCGCGCCTGGAAGTCGCCGCAGATCGAGCAGGATGAAATCTCGCGATACATGTTCTGCCCCGGCAGCCACACTTCGATGTCGTAGGTCTTCTGCGATGGAAAGCCCATGTCGCCGGTGCACAGCGTCATCACGCGATAGTGCAAATCGAGGCGGCGCAGCACTTCTTCGGCACAGGACAGCATGCGCTCGTGCTCATCCCGGCTCGCCTCGGGCGTCGTGATGGAGACCAGTTCCACTTTGGTGAACTGATGCTGGCGGATCATCCCGCGCGTATCCCGCCCGGCGGCGCCTGCTTCCGCCCGAAAGCAAGGCGTGCAGGCGGTGAGCCGCATCGGCAGTGCGTCCTCGTCGATAATGGAGTCGCGCACCAGATTGGTCAGCGGCACTTCGGCGGTCGGGACGAGCCAGAGCATTTCTTCCGACGGCGCGCTTTCAATCAAGGCATCCACGACGGCCTTGGGAGGTTTTTGCGTTTCCGCGACCTGTCGATCAAGACCTTTGAGAATCTCGTTGAGGCGCTCTTCCCGCCATTTCGTGTCCATCACCAGGAATTGATCGTCGCGAAACTTCGGCAATTGTCCGGTACCAAACATCACCTCGTCGCGCACCATGAGCGGCGGACTAACTTCCGTATAGCCGTGCTCGGTCGTGTGCAGGTCGAGCATGAATTGCCCGAGCGCGCGTTCGAGCCGCGCCAGCCCCTTGGACAGCACCACAAAGCGCGCGCCGGAAAGTTTTGCCGCCGTTTCGAAGTCCATCTGCCCGAGCGCTTCGCCAAGTTCGAAATGCTGTTTGGGCGCAAACGCATAGTTACGCCGGGCACCAAAGTGCTGGCGTTCCACGTTGGCGTGTTCGTCCTGGCCGTCGGGCACGTCGTCGAGCGGAAGATTTGGGATTTGCGCCAGCGCGGTTTCGAGTTCGCCGGAAAGCTTTTTCTCTTCGGCCTCGAGAGCCGGGATGGTTTCCTTGAGTTGCGCCACCTCGGCGAGCAGGCGGGCTGCCGCTTCCTGGTCGTTGCTCTTCTTGGCCGCACCGATTTCCTTCGACGCAGCGTTGCGCCGCGCCAAAGCGACCTCGGCCTTCTGGATCGCCGCACGCCGGCGCTCGTCGATCCCGATCAATCGCCCGGCCACCCCCGGCAGGGAACGCCGCGCCAAGGCGCGATCGAAAGCCTCAGGGTTTTCGCGAATCCATTTGATGTCATGCATGAGAGGCCGCCCAGTCAAGAATCGGGAAAGGCTTATAGCAGGGCGCCGGAAGGTTCGTCAGGCCAGCAAGTCATGCCAATGGAAACGCCCGTTCGCCACTGTCATTCCGCCGGTTTCGCGCCGCCTTCAGGGGTGCCGCCTGCCGCAGCTTCTTCGGCCGCCTTCTTTTCAACGAAGCGCACGGACCAGATCGACAATTCGTAAAGCGCCATCAAGGGGACCGCGAGCGCCATCATACTGATGACATCGGGCGGCGTCAGCACGGCTGCAAGTACGAAAGCGCCGAAAATGAAATATCGGCGCTTATCCTTGAGCTGTTCCGACGAAACGACGCCTATTCGCCCCAGGAGCGTCAGGATCACGGGAAGCTGGAAAGCGATCCCGAATGCAAAGATAAGCGACATCATCAATGAAAGATATTCGTCAACCTTGGGCAACAAGGAGATCTGGGCCGCCCCTTCACCAGGCAATTGTTGCATGCCGAGTGAAAACCTAACGAGCAATGGCATGAGCGCAAAAAAGACGACCGCGGCACCGAGCACGAAAAAGAACGGAGTCGCGATCAGATAGGGCAGGAACGCGTGGCGTTCATGGCGATAGAGACCGGGCGCCACGAATTTGTAAATCTGCGCCGCCATGACCGGGAACGCCAGGAAGGCAGCGCCGAACATCGCAAGCTTGAGCTGCGTGAAGAAATATTCGAGCAGCGCCGTATAAATGAACTTGAGATCCGGCCCCCCGGCCAGAGCGGCCGGCCAGATCAGCAAATTGAAAATCTCCTTTGCAAAGAAGAAGCAAATAATGAACATGGCCGCGAAGGCGAGCAGCGCTTTGATGAGCCGCGACCGCAGCTCGATCAGGTGCTCCATCAAGGGCGCCTTCGTGGCCTCGATATCTTCGTGGCTCACGCCGCCCTCCCCGGGTCTGGATTGCCGGCGCTTGTAGGAGCGCCGGCGGTTGAAGAGCTGCCGGCGTTTGTAGAAGTGCCGGCGCTCGCAGGCGGCGCAGCCGCAGGCGGCGTAGCCGGAGCCGATGACGCCGGGGATTCCGCATCCGCCTGCGTCACCGCAGGCGGCGAAGCCGCCGGCGGCATAGCCGCAGGCGTGTTCGTGGCAGCGTCATGGCTGGGCGCAGATGCCGCGGTGTCGGTTAAGGTGTCGTCGGATGTCGTCGATGCCGTGCTGGACAGCTTCGACAAAGATGAATCGAACTCAGACGGCGGAGTGATGGCGCTTTCGATGTCCTTGCGGAGGTCATCCATCGGGTTGATATTCGCGTAGCTCTGCGCCGTAGCCGCCATTTCATCGACGTCTTTCTTGAGATCGGCGAGTTCCGCTTCGCGCATGGCTTCATGGAACTGGTTCTGAAACTCCGACGCCATTCGCCGGATTTTCGTCATCCATTGCCCGAGCGTTCGCAACGCGCCTGGTAATTCCTTAGGCCCGATGACGACCAGCGCAACGATACCGATCAGGAGTAGCTTTCCCCACCCGAGGTCGAACATTGGTGCATCAACTCCAACGGGGCACGGGTGATACGGTTGGCAAAGGCAGCCGACCATGAAACCCGTACAGTGGACGGATTGCCGCGGCGCTCAAGGCGCGCACTAGGCTTGCAAAAAGGCCGCAGCGGGTGCGATACCGGCCGCGTTTGCGCGGCCGGACATGCCCGGACGCCTAGCCGGCCTTGCGGTCCGCGGCTGCGCCAGACGCCACACTGGCGCCTGCACCGCCAGCCTGCTGATGATCGATGTTCTTTGGCGGCTCGGTATTCGCCGGCGGCTCGACTTCAGGCTTTTCGTCTTCGGCCAAGCCCTTCTTGAAGGACTTGATGCCCTTGGCGAAGTCGCCCATCAGTTCGGAGATTTTTCCACGTCCGCCGAACAGCAGAAGGCCGACGGCCAAGACAATGATCCAGTGCCACGCGCTCATTGAACCCATGCGTATTTCCTCCGTCGCTGGGAGCTACAACGGGGCCGCACGGGCCCACTGGGCCACACGGGCCCCTGGTCTTCAGGTATGAAGGAGAAAATAAGCGCTACGGCTCGTAAAAACAAGCTGTTATTACATGATGAAGTGAGGCGATTTGTAGCCAGATCGGGAAGTCCGCGGTTTGGTTAACGCTGGAGCATTGCTCCTCGTCCTCCCAAGTGGTCCTCCCAAGCCTCAATTTCTCTGTATAATGCAAGTGCCGCCAGCTGCCTTCAAACCGTTGCAGAAGCCCATTGCTTGCGCGGACGACCCGAACGGGCCGATCAGTGCGCGATAAAAAACTCCCCTGTCGCCCAGGTCGACCCGCCGCACGGTGGGCGAGCGGCCACCAAGCTGGTCGGGAAATTTGGCCTGCAGCGAGCGGAACGAGGCCTGCGCTCCCTCTTCGCTCTTTTGCGATGATAAATGTATCATGTAGCCTTCTCCCGCCGTCCCTGCGGTTGGGGTTGTGTCGGCAACTGGACCGTCGTCAGGACGTATCGGAATCGTGCGGACTGGTTTTGGGTCGCTCTGAACTCCCAAATACAACCTATTTTCACTCGCTATCACGATCGATGCGATCCGAGCATTGGCAAAGTCGCGTGCCTCCGCACATTTCGTGCGCGGCACATAGGTCTGCAGTCTGGCAAGATCGTTGCCGATGACATCCAATTCCGCGCGCTCACGATCGCACTGCAATCGTTTCAAGAGGGCGGCAGCCACATCATTGGCATCGTCAGCAGGGTTGGCTTCCTCGAAACTGGAACTGCCGACGGCCTGCGCAACGCGGCGCTCGGCCAAAGCATTGCCGAGCCCGAGCGCCAGAAGCAGCGCCGTCAGGGGTGCAAAGATCGTTCCCTTCGGCAGCCATGCCATCGGGTAACCAGGTCCATTTTGGGGCGGCCGCCACACCAAACAGCGCAGCAGCAATCGCGGTTTTTTTAGGCGATGCAGGGCGAACATATCGAAACTGACCCGGACCGGCAATCACACGCGGTTGCACCCCCGGTTGCTGAAGCGACGTGTCAACCCGGGTTACGAGGCTCACTCTCGTCGTCGGCATCCTCGACGGCTGGACTCTCGCCATCCGCGTTCTTGGGTTGCGAACTCTCTTCACCGGAATCCTCCGCTATGCGCTCTGCCGGCGGTGCGAGACCAAGATCGAGATCGCCCGGTTCCAACGGATCCTCGTCTTCGCGCAGCGTCGGATCGTCAGAGGGAAGCGGAACAGAAAATCCGGCGGGAAGTCGGCCATCCAACAATCCCGAGCCTTTGAGTTCATCAAGGCCGGGCAGATCGCCAACACCATCGAGCCCGAAATGTGACAGGAACGCATCTGTGGTCCCATAGGTCACCGGGCGCCCAGGAGCCTTGCGACGCCCCCGCGGCCTGACCCATCCCGTCTGTAGCAGAACATCGAGCGACCCCTTGGAGGTGCTCACGCCCCTTATTTCCTCAATTTCAGTCCGGGTGACGGGCTGATGATAGGCGATGATCGCCAGCGTCTCGATCGCTGCGCGCGACAGCTTGCGGCTTTCGACTGATTCCTTGCTCAGCAACCAGGCGAGATCGGAAGCCGTGCGGTAGGTCCACTTGCCGCCGACGCTCACGAGATTGACGCCACGCGGGGCATATTCCAGCTGCAAGCGAACGAGCGCGGCATGCACGTCCACTCCCTGGGGCAGGCGTTCTGCCAACTCCTTCTCGGCAAGCGGCTCGGCGGAGGCAAACAGCATCGCCTCGAGCAACCGCAACTCCTCAGGCCGCGCTCGCATGTCGACCTCCGACTCGCCCTCCTCCGGCGCGTCGTCAAACGGTACTATCTGCATCTTGGCCAAACCCATCGTTGCGGCCTCCTCTTCTTTTTACGTGTCAGGTATGCGTTATTCTCGCGGCTCGGCCGCCGGCGGCGGAGCGGCAGGCGGCGTGCCCTCGACGCTGGAGATCGCCGGATGCGGTGTCTCGGCTTGGCGTTTGCGCATATAGATCGGCGCAAACGCTCCCTGCTGATGAATGTCGGCAATGCCTTCGCGCACGAGTTCGAGTGCAGATGCAAAACTCGACGCAAATATGGTCGCGCACAACGATGGCTCCACCATATATTTGAGCAAGTAGGCATCGATCGGGGCCCAGTCGGGGGATTGGCCGATCATACGCTCAAGCGCTTGGCGCGCCTCTGCCAAGGTCCAGACCGCTCGCTTGGCAAAGCGAACGTGCGACAACGCCAATTTCTGGCGCTGCTGCGAATAGGCCGACAACAAGTCGTAGATCGTCGCCGACCATTCCGGCAATTTGATGTGGGCGATGTGTTCCGGCTGACCACGGTGAAATACGTCGCGGCCAAGCTGCGGGCGCGCAAACAATTTGTCTGCTGCCTCGCGTATGGCTTCGAGCCGTTTGAGCCGCAACGCGAGCGCATTCGCCATATCCTCCGCGCTCTGGCCCTCCGGCCCCGGCGCGTCCGGCAGCAGCAGCCGCGACTTGAGGTAGGCGAGCCAAGCCGCCATCACGAGGTAGTCGGCCGCCAGTTCAAGGCGCAACCGCCGCGCATCCTCGATGAAGGCAATATATTGGTTCGCGAGCGCCAGGATCGAGATCTTGGCAAGGTCGACCTTCTGCTGACGGGCCATCATCAGCAGCAGATCAAGCGGTCCCTCGAAGCCATCGACATCGACCACCAGGGCGTGCTCGTCGGGCGCCAGTTCCGGAGCGAATTCGGTATCGAGTTTAGCGACGTCCGCAGTCATGATGTCACCCTGGCGCCGGTCGCGCCGTCACACTCAAGTAGTGCAGCCAACCGGCTGCGCACAGATTCAACATCGAAGTCACCCATCGCCTGCCTCAAGCGCAACGCCGCCGCCGCTCGTCGACCCGCTTCTCCGGCAAGCACAGGCGCCTCGGCCGCGACCGCCTGCATTTCGTCGAGAGAGCCGTTGCAATGAAGAACGACATCGCAGCCCGCCTTGAACGCAGCGACCGTGCGCTCTCCAATCGAGCCCGACAGCGCTCCCATCGAAACGTCGTCGGTCATCAACAATCCATCGAATCCGATCGATTCGCGAATTACCCTGTGTACTACTGCAGATGTCGTAGCCGGGGCGCCGGCATCGAGCGCACTGAAGACGACATGAGCGGTCATGCCCAGGGGCAGGTGCGCGAGCGGACGAAACGCGGCAAAGTCCGCCTGGTCCAGGACATCAATTGTAGCATCGACCACGGGCAAAAATTCATGGCTGTCTGCGCCTGCGCGACCGTGGCCCGGCAGGTGCTTCACGACCGGCAGCACGCCTCCTTCCAGAAGACCCGCCGCCGCAGCGCCCGCAAGGTTTGCAACCTTGGCAGGCGTATCCCCGTAGGCGCGGTCGCCGATGACCGGACTGGCGCCGGCCACAGGCACGTCTGCAACCGGCAGGCAGTCGACATCAATACCGAGGGCCAGAAGATCTGCCGCAATCAGCCGGGCGCCAAGGCGCGCCGCACTCAAACCCGCTTCACGGTCACGATCATAAAGCCGGCCATAGGTCGCAGCTGACGGGTAGACGGCCCAGTGCGGCGGCCCAAGGCGCTGCACACGGCCACCCTCCTGATCAACCAGGACAGGAGCATCTGCGCCGACTGCATCGCGAAAGGCAGCCGTCAATACGCTTACCTGCGCTGGCGTTTCGACATTGCGCTTGAACAGAATCAGGCCCCATGGACGCGCATCGCGCAGGAACGAACGTTCCTCAGCCGTGAGCGTCGCGCCAGTAAGGCCGGTGATGAAAGCGCGTGGCATCATCGCCGCGCATTAGCCCGCGTCGATCCGGAGGGTCAAGCGCCCGACGATCAATTCCTCTGTATAATGCAAGTGCCGCCGGCTGCCTTCAAATTGCTGCAGAAACGTGATGCATCCTCGGACGAGCCAAATGGGCCGACCATCGAGCGATAATAGATACCCTTGTCGCCGAGGTCGGCACGCCGAACTGTAGCCGAGCGGCTGCCCAGCTGGTCCGGATATTTGGCCTGCAACGCGCGGTACGTAGACTGCGCTTCCCCTTCGCTCTTATGCGACGACAGTTGCACCATGATCGCCCCGCTTTGACCGCCGGAGGGCGCCACGTTGGTCGGCACAGAAGCCAGCCGCGGCTGATCCGGCACATTTGATGCGGCCGAATTGAACTCGCGGTCACGCGAAGTTGGGCTGTTCGCCGGACTATTGGAAGCTTGCGGATCAAGCGAAACCGGGCCCCCGCGACCCGCCTGGGCATTTTTCGGTGCCGCCGTGGGACGCACCGTCCCCGTCGTGGCGGTCGATCCTGTAACCGGACGGCCGCTCAAGTCCGTCCCATCCGGACGAATTGGGATCGTGCGAACTGATTTTGACTCGGTAACACCGCCCGCGTTCGAAGGCGGCTGCTGACCACCGCGCGCGGCACCGGATGGCTGGTTGCCGCCACCAGGTAGTGGCGGATTTCCGAATGACGGCGATGGCACAAAAGGCGACGGCAGCACCTGGCGCGGCGCTGAACCGCGAATATCGATCGGCGGTTCCTCGCGATTCACCAAGCGTTCACCCTGGCCCTGATCGCGGACACGGTCCTGGATCGCCTTGTTCGACTGCGAATCAAGCGCGGGCGGAACCTTACTCGGCGTCGTCTCTGCCATTATGACGGGCGGATTCTTTGGCGTTCCGCCCCCCACGTAGGTTCGATATCCGTATGCGGCCACCGTTCCAACCACCGCACAAGCGACCAGCGTCGCAGCCGTAATGAGCCCATTACGGCCACGCGATCGCGGGGGATCGTCGTACATGGCGCCGTCGCGCGGCCCAAGCGGCGAACCTTCCTGGTAGAACGGCCCGCCTGCCTGTGCTCTCATATCGTCGTCATGTCGGCTTGCGTCGTGT
>DATGVJ010000015.1:0-16483 GCA_035300505.1 Xanthobacteraceae bacterium | reverse complement strand
GGGCGCGACCACGCGAAAGTTGAGCATCGGCATCAACGACTGCCCTCCCGCAAGCGGAATTGCATTGTCGAGCCGGCCGATGAGTTCGGCGGCCTCGTCGATGGTGGTTGGATCATGATAGGCAAAGGGCGGTGGTTTCATGGGGTGATGGTTTTCTTAGAGTTTGATGTTGTTAGCCGATACTCGGTCCGCGGGCTCCCACCTCTCCCCGCCCTTCCGGCGCCTTAGCCGGCGCGCGGGGAGAGGTCGACCGCTTCGCTCTTCGCGAAGCGGTCGGGTGAGGGGCGGCCACAAGCTCGTCGGTCACCGCCCGTTGCAGCCCCTCTTCCCAACCTTCTCCCCGCAAAGAGCGGGGAGAAGGAGCAGACCGGGCCAGCCGCAAGTTCATCGCCTTACTCATCATCAGTGAGTCTTCTTCCGCATCAGTCCTCAACCTTCCTCGCCGGTGTCTCCGGCTTCAAGCCCCCGCGCTGGCGTTCGAGCGTTTCCTTGCCGGTCTCCTCCCACGTCCCCTTGACGGCGCGTTCCGCCCAGACATCCCAGCGCTCGATCCAGTCCCCGAGCGGATAGCCGTGCCAGGGCTGCTTGAGTGTGATCGGCGGCAGACCGAGCTTCGTCCACAGCGCATGTGCCTGTTCCATGAATTCCTTCTTGGGCAGCGCGAGCGGCGGCATCGGGCCCTTGAGGGTGGCATCGATCAAGAGCTTCGAGCCAAATCCACGGCCGGAATATTGCGCGCCCTGCACGCCACCGTGATAGGGCGGGATATGCACGTCCTCGATCGGATTGCAGCGATAGCCGATCGCCCACATCACGGCATCGAGATTGTCGGGATCGATATCCTCGCTCACTGCAATGACCACCTTGCCCGCGATCGCGTTGAGGCTGGCCGCGCCCTGCATGCCGCGCCACACTTCAGTACGTGGCGTGCCGGCCGCGTATTGCACGAAGATCACAGGACGGAGATTGGTGAGCGGTTCGTGCATGACCACGCGGCGCACGCCGCGGATCGAGAGCGTGTCGCGCAAATGTGAGAGATAAAGCGGCTCGTAGGCCACTTTCTTAACCAGGCTCGATTCGCTCGGCGTCACCTGGCTGATGATGGAAGCAAACACCGGATTGCGCCGATGCGTGATTGCCGTCACCCGCATCGGCATGTTGAAGGCCTCGA
Organism: Xanthobacteraceae bacterium; assembly: GCA_035300505.1. GTDB lineage: Bacteria > Pseudomonadota > Alphaproteobacteria > Rhizobiales > Xanthobacteraceae > VAZQ01. Next base: position 15,312 of record DATGVJ010000015.1, on the reverse strand, counting down.
GCGCCACATAGCCGTTGCTTTCGCCAAAGGGCGCTTCGGGCTCGAGCTTTTCCGGATCGATGAAACCCTCGATGACGATCTCGGCATCCGCCGGCACATCGAGATCCACGGTGACGCATTTGGTGATCGGGATCGGTCGGCCTGCAAGCCCGCCCGCAACACCAAGCTCGTCGAAATCCTCTTCCAGCTTTTGCGCGCCCGTAAAGATCACGACGGGCGCGGCGCCGACCACGATGGCAATCGGCATCGGCGTCTTGCTCTTGTTGTGCTTGACCCAATGCTGATAACCGCCTGCCCCGCCGGCGCGCGCCACCATGCGCACCACCGCGCGGTCGGTTGCTTTGAGCGCAGCCCGATAGGTGCCGCCGTTCTGGATGCCCGACTGGGGATCCTTGGTGACACAGAAGGTGGCCGTGAGATAGGGCGCGGAATCAAATCCCGGCGTGGAAATAGGCACCGGCAGGAGTTTCAATCCTCCATCGGCTTTACGCAAATCGTCCCCTTTGATGACGACCTCCTGGCAGCGCGGCGCATTGGTGCGTTGGGGCGCAATCGGCTTCGCAATCGCGTCCATCCAGGCCTGCCCGATCTCCTCGACCGGGCGGCGCAAGCCCAGCGAATAGACTTTTGCGGACGCCGCGATGGAGCCGACCACGACCGGCATGTCGTAGCGCCGGCCCGTTGAATCGACCACGTTGGTGAACAGGAACGCACGCCGTTCAGCCTCTGGAATGCCGCCGATGAATTGCAGGCGGACCAACGGGTGGAGTTCGGTATCCTTGTTGACCGGATGGTCGATGCGCGTGAGGAGGCCGTGGGCTTCGAGGTCGGCGATGTGCGCTTGCAGATCGAGCCGCACGCTTTCGGCGCCCCGCGAATCTTGCGTACTGCGCCCTGCGACGTCATCCATGAGCGTCCCTTTCTACCGCACGAGTGCCAGCAAACTCCCCGCATATTCCGACGCCATCGCGGCCGACATTCCGGCGGAGTTTCGCTGATACTTCTTAACGGTCTCAAGATGCAGACGCGGGCGGGATGCGAGATCGGTGATGAACTTGTTCGTGCTCGCCGCGAAGCTTGGCCCCGGAAAAACGCGGCTTACGAGACCGAACGTCATGGCTTCTTCGGGGTTAAGTTCCTCGCCTGAATAGATCATATAGGCGAGTGCCTTTTGCGGCACCTTGTGCATCACAGCCGACATGGCAAGCGTGGCCGGGATGCCGTGCTTGATCTCGCTGAAAGAGAACCGCGCCGCGTCGGACGCAAGCGTAATGTCGCAGCCGCCGGACAGCGCGCAGCCAAAACCGATCGCCGGCCCCTGCACCAGCGCCACGACCGGCAGAGCCACGTTGTTGATCGCCTCGTAGACGCCCAGCACCGGCCCCATCATCTTGGTGCGCACCTCATAGGGCGAATAACCCTCGCGGCTTTCGCCGCGCCCGTCGCGCCCGCGGCAGAACTGCGGTCCGCGCGCCTCGATCACGATCACGCGGTTGTCTGCACTCGCGCCCAGTTCGCCGATGAGCCGCGCCAGCATGACCATCATGTCGCGGGTAAGCGCATTTCCTTCGTCCGGACGGTTGAGATCGATGCGGGCGATGCCGCCGTCACAGGCGGTTTTGAATTCGAACGATGACATGGTGGCTTCCTTGGATTGGATGTGCGAACGCGGCGCCGTTATAGCGCGGCGTGTAGGATGGGTAGAGCAGAAAAAAGCGCGTCTTGAACGCGCTTTTGTCTGCGAAACCCATCAGCCGCTGCGCGGGTCGATGATGGGTTTCGGAAAATCGCGTAAAGAAAGAACGCGATTTTCCTCTACCCATCCTACAAGATCGCCCCGCCCCTACTCCAGTGGATACAACCCCTTCACCTTCTCCAGGATCGCGGGCGGGACGTTCGAGACTTCCTGCACCAGCTGCTGCAATTCCTCGCCGCGCAGGGGCCCTAGATCGACGCGCGCCGCACGGATGTCGGCGAGGAAGTCCGCATCCTTGATCATCGCATCGAAGGCGCGACGCAAAGCCTGGATGCGTTCCGGCGGCGTGTCCGGCGTCGAGAGCATGAAGCGGCCGACTTCGCTCGCATTGGCGAAAACCCGCATGGCCGCCACCTCTTCGGGGGTGCGGCCAAGCTCGACCGCGGTCGGGATATCGGGCAATTCGGGATGGCGCGTGAGACCATATTGCACGATGAGATTGATGGTCTTCTCCTTGAGCTGGCGTTCGGCACGCGACTTCACGCCTTCCCATGTGGTCGAATGTCCTTCGACCTCGCCGCGTTCCGCCGCAAGCATCGCTTCGGCCGATCCCGCATAGCCCATCACCAGCTTGAACTTGGTGCCGATGAGTTGATTGAGCATGGTCGGATAGATCGCGACCGTCGAACTGCGGCCGGTCGCGCCGAGCACGGCCTCGTATTCCATGGCGTCCTTGATGGTCTTGACCTTCGCACTTGCATTCATGAACGTGACATTCGGCGTGGGCGCAAGGCGCCCGATCCAATTGAACTGCGCCGCCTTGAACCGCACGTTGGTGGCACCAAGCCGTTCTTCGAGCGGCGCCGTCGGGACGATGAGGCCAAGCACGGTGCCGTCCTTCGGTGCCACATTGAAGATGTGATTGGCCGCAACCAGGCTGCCGCCGCCCGGCATGTTGCGCGCGACGCCTGAAGGATTGCCCGGAATATGCTTGCCGATGTGACGCGCCACCAATCGTGCATAGAGATCGTTGGCGCCCGCCGGCGGATAGCCGATGATGACGTTGATGGTCTTGCCGCGGTAGAAGGCCTCAAGCGATTGGGCATGTGCGATTGTTGGAGCCAGCAGCAAAACTGCGGCAACGGCTCCAGGAAGTATGGATCGGAGAGATGCAGCTCGGGCCGACAGTTGCAATCCCATGAACGCCTCCTTGAACTACGCAAGTCGAATTCACAGTGTGTTTGTCAACTCGCCGTGCGAGTCAACAGCGGTGCGACGATCTCGGTCTAGTTCCCTCTCCCCTCCGGGGGCGGCAAGCCGCCGAGAGGGTTAACATGAAAGTACCGCCTTTCGGTTGCGCCCCGGCGCTTTCATCCGGCAGGGTGGCAACCGCTGCTATGATCGTTAGGATGACGGGGTTCGAGCGCAATCGAAAGATCTGCCCCCCTCACCCCAGCCCTCTCCCCCAGAGGGGAGAGGGAGTCACACCGAGTATGCCATCCGGTCATTGGTTCACACAAAACTGTGACGCCAAACATTACCCTATTGCGCTGCGACGCTCGTTCCAATCGCACGGTTGACGCGCGGCATGACTTCGGTTGCCATCAATTCCATCGATCGTTTGGCCAGCGCCGGATCGGTCCAATCCATGCCGGCATAGACGAGTTCGCCGAATTCGCCGATCTCCTCGTGCATCGCCAAAATGTGATCGACGATCTTGTTGACCGATCCATGCCACACCAGTTTGTCCATCACGTAGTCGTCGGTGATCTCGGAATCAGGCTGGTGCTGGTGTTCCTTGAACACATTGGTGCGCCCACTCTTGACGAATTTTCCGCGCAACTGCCGGAAATAGAACGCATAGGGGCTGTTGGGATCATAACGCGCGTAACGGGCCGCGACTTTGTCGTCGTCGGCCACAAAGATGGTGCGCGCGACGCGCCACTCTGAAACGTCGGGTTTCAATCCGACCGAGGCTTTGCCTTCGACATAGTTCTGCCAATGGGTCTTGGCCCATTTTGCCACGAGGAAGTTCGCCGATAGCGGATGAAAGTCGCGCTTGCCCATGAGCACGACCCCCTTGGAAAAAGGAGCCACCACGGTGCCGACGATTTCCGGACGCGGTTTCTGGTAAGGCTTTGCCAGGATGCCAAGTCCCACATCGAGCACCGCTGTTGTGGCAGTCGTGACCTTCCAGCGATTGCCCGGCAGATCGATGTCATAGGGGGGATCGCGATTCCAGATTTCGAGGATCACATCGATCGCGTCCGCAAACATCTTGTTGCGATCTTCATCGAGCGACCCGAGTGCTTCGGAATCGGTGCGCAGGTTGCCCGGGCTGATCCCGAAAATGAAACGTCCCTTGGCAAGGTGATCGAACATCGCCGCATGGGAGGCGATGAGGACCGGATGGGATTGCGAGAGATTGGTCGTTCCGGTCGCGAGCTTGATGTGCCGCGTGTCATGGATCAAGGTTGCCAGGAACAACAGGCTGTTGGTGATGTTCTCATTCTTGTCGGTGAGGTGCTCCCCGATAAAGGCATCGTAGAACCCCAACTTGTCCGCCAGGATAACAGCCTCCCGATCCTCCTGCAGCGTTTCCGCCCAATCCCGATGAAATGGATGCATCGGCATCGTGAAATAGCCAAGCCTCATATGATGTTCTCCAACCCCGTCTCGCTGCACGAACCTGCCACATCATAACCGGATCGCTCACCGGCGAATACTGGCGCGCGCCCGTTGCAGGATCTGCGTTAATAAGGCAAGTGCCCACAAGCGGAGACAGTTCAGCGCACATACAACCGGTAGGGAACGGTCATCGGGATTTTTTCGCCCGGCATATCGGCCGGCGGCGGTGGAAAGGGCTGCGCCCGCTTGATCCACTCGAGGGCTTCGTGATCAAGCACGGCGTTGCCCGAACTCTTGACAATGCGGTTTTCAGAAGCCTGTCCCTGACGGTTCAGGACGAAGGCAATATGCGCAGTGCCTTCGGCACCACGCGCCGCCTCCGGATAGCGCTTGTTGCGCTCAAGCTGCGCCAGGATTTGGCGTTTCCAATTGGGAATCGCATTGGAATTGGTCAGATTGAGCTGCCCTTGCGTGGGCGCGGCGGCGACCGGCGCCGGTGCGACGGAGGCAAGCCGCGGCGCCGTGGTCGCTGGCGCCGGCGTCTGCTGTACCGCGGGCGTGGGAGCCTCGGTTTGCGGCTTCGGCGGCAAAGCCACGAGTACGACTTCGGATTCAACGATCGGCGCAACCTCGATCTGCGGCTCGTTTTGTTCCGTGGTCTCGACTTTCTCGTCGGGCTTGTCCTCGACTTTCTCGACCGGCCTGTCGGGTACCGCCTCTGCCTGCAGCTGCTCGGGTCCAGGTGGAAGTTCGCTGTCGCGAGCGGCGGGCGCGACCGGCATCGGGGCAAGATCGATCACCATCGCGGAAGACGGATCGTCGGGATCGCTCGCGTCAAGCCAATGAACCACAGAGGCCGCCAAGCCGCCGTGCGCCATGATCACGATCACGCCGCTGAGCGCCCAGCGGCGCCATTCGTGCCCACTCTCGGTAACAAATCCCATCATGGCGTTACGGCCTTTTTACTCAGCTGCTTCTTACTCGCTTGACCCGATTCACTCCGCTGCCCGCAACGAAGGTCTGCGCGCTGAAACCGCGCGGTCGAGATCGCGGCCTACGAGGCGATTCACTTCCGCTGCGGCATCGCCCAGTAACGCGCGATAGTCCGCAATCTTGCGTGAAAACACGTTGTAAATAACGACTGCCGGAATGGCGGCCGCAAGCCCGAAGGCGGTCGCGAGCAGGGCTTCAGCGATCCCGGGCGCAACCACGGCGAGGTTGGTGGTCTGCGACTTCGAGATGCCGATGAAGCTGTTCATGATGCCCCACACGGTACCGAACAAGCCGACGAATGGTGAGGTCGCACCGATCGTCGCCAACAAGCCGGTTCCCCGCATCATGGCCCTGCCGCCATTGGATTCGATACGTTGCAGCCGGGAAGCTATCCGCTCCTTGATGCCATTGAAGTCCATGGTGAGATCGGAAAGCTCAAGTTCGACCTTGGCGGCATCGACAAGGCGCCGGACCGGACCACCGGATTGGCCAATCTGCTGCGCCGCTTCGGCGAGCGAACGCGCCGAAGCAAGGCTCACCAACAACTTGCGGGCACGCCGCCGAGCAAACGCAAGCTCGACCGACTTCCCAAGCCACACCAGCCAGGTCATCGCGGAGGCGACAACGAGGCCGATCAATACCCCTTTCACGAGCGAATCGGCCGCAAGGAACATCCCCCACGGACTGAGATAGTGCGGCAGGTCGCCAGTTTGGGACATCGACTACTCCATTCCGGGTGGATCGCACGCAGGGCTGCGCTGAACTTAAGTCGCAGTCCCATCAATAAGTGGTGGATACAAGTATTCATGCGCCTCGACAACATTATGATCGCAAAAATCATAGATTTGAATGATTCAAAGAAAGTAAAACGTAGTTTTTAATTGTTCAAAGGAAAATTTAATTCATGTATTGGATAAGGATAAGTAATTATTTATTTGGACTCGACTCGAATTTATAGAATAATACATGGATATATACAGTATAGACCAATTCCAATGTGGATTGGGGGCATCTGATGCGACTAATAATGAGGGCCAGCAGACAGCGTTTCGTGCAGGTCAAATTAGGGTTCGTGAGCGTTGCCGCGCTCTTGTGCCTGAGCAACCCGGTCAAGCTGGCCGCGCAACCACCCGCGCCGGAGAATCCGTCTCCGGCAGGTCAGCCATCAACGACGACACCGGCAGGTCAGCCATCGACGACAACACCGGCTCAACCTTCCGGCTCACCTGCGACCATCGCGCTCCCCACAGTGTCGGTCCAGGGCGGCCAGGCGAAGCGTCGACCACAGCCCAAACGCACCACCGTGGCCACCAGGGCGGTGACTCCGGTTCCGACGACACCAACGTCTGCCTCGGGCGAAGGACAGGCGGCGCCGAGTTACCAGGCGGCGCAGCCCGGCGTCGGCCGGCTGCCGTCGTCGCTGATCAATACGCCCCAGAGCGTCAACGTCGTGACGCGGCAGGTGATCCAGGAGCAAAATAGCGGCAGCGTCCGAGACGCTTTGCAAAATGTCGCCGGCATCACGTTCCGGGCCGGCGAAGGCGGCAACCAGGGCGACACGCCCTACATCCGCGGCTTCCAGTCAAACAACGACATCTTTCGCGACGGCGTGCGCGATCCGGGCTGGTACACGCGCGATACCTTCGGCATCGATGCGGTCGAGGTGTACAAGGGGCCCTCTTCGATCCTGTTCGGACGAGGCTCAACGGGCGGCGTTGTCAATCTGGTCACGCGTACACCCGTCGATCGCACCTACAATGAGGCGACAATCACCGCCAATACCGGCCCGGGCGTTCGCGGCCAGGTGGATAGCAACTACACGTTTGGTGACGGCGCCGCCGCGCGCCTGCTCACCATGGGGCAGCTTTACGACATCGCGGGTCGCGACCATGTCGAACAAAACCGATGGGGTGTCGCAGCGTCACTGAAATTCAAGGCAACCGAGCAGACCAAGGTCACGTTGAGCTACATCCACCAGCACGACGACAGCATTCCGGACTACGGAATTCCGTTCCTGACGCCGGCGTGGGGCGTTCCGCGGTACCCCGCACCTGTCGCGCGCAACACCTGGTACGGCATTCTCAGCGGGCCCCTTCCCGACACCGAGAAAGTCGATGCCGATATCGCCACCGCAAAGATCGAACACGACTTCAACAAGAACCTCAAGGTCACCAACACCACGCGCTACACGCATGTCGACCGCCTGCAGCGCAACGTGTATCCCGAGCAGGCCACCGTTCCGCCTCCGCCCGATCTCGATAAGAATTGGACCCCCGCCCGCGCCCAGGTGTTCGTCAAGAATACTTTGTTGGCGAACCAGACCGACGTACGGGCCAGTTTCCAGACCGGAATGCTGGACCATACGGTCGCCACCGGTCTCGACCTGATCCAGGAAAAGCGCGACTTCCTGCGCAACGCATTCGCCGGCCAGGGCGCTACGAATTTCCTTAACCCGGATCCCTGGCGCGCCGGGGGCGTTCCGCTCCCCCCACGGCAAACCAGCGCGCAATAGGCACCAGCGAAAATGTCGGCGTCTACGCGGCCGACCAGATCAAGATCACGAAGTATTTCGAACTGGTCGGCGCGGTGCGCTACGACCAGTTCCGTTTTGTGCAGGATGCGCCGGTGGCGGCCCCGTCCGTGCAGCATCTCGACCACACCGACAAGATAACGAATTGGCGCGTCGGCGCCGTCTATCATCCATGGGACAATTCCAGCCTCTACGTCATGCGCGGCACGTCGTTCAACCCCACGGCGGATGGACTGACGATCAGCGTCACAACTCCGGCAACAGCCTTGAGCATCATCAAGCTCGGTCCGGAGAAAACCGAAACAACGGAGGTCGGCGTCAAGGCCGCCGTGCTGAAGGGACGTCTCACGCTTGCAAGTGCGATCTTCGAAACCGAGAAAACCAATCTGCGCGTTCCGGATCCGGCCAACTCCACGGTGCAGGTGCTCGAGGGTCTGGTGCGCGTGCGCGGTTTTGAAACCAGCGCCACCGGCAACCTGACCGACCAGTGGGCGGTCATCGCCAGCTACAGCCACATCAATGCCAAAATCGTCAAGACCTCGGTCGCCGCGCAGCTCAACAATGAGCCGCAAATCACGCCCGAGCACACCTTCTCGTTATGGACGACCTACGATGCCACGCCTCAGCTCCAGGTGGGCGGCGGCGCCTTTTATGTCGGCTCGAGCTGGGCCGACCTGCCGAATACGGCGATCGTTCCGGCCTATTGGCGATTCGACGCGATGGCCGCCTACAAACTGAAGAAGGACACGACACTGCAGTTCAACATTTACAATCTGACCAACAAATACTACTTCGCATCGGCCTATACGAATTGGGCGGTCCCCGGCGCGTCGCGCACGGCTGCCTTGACGTTGCGCACGCGTTTCTAGTGGCTGTTCGTAGCCCGGATTGAACGCCAAATCGCTCTTTGCGATTTGGCGTTCAATCCGGGGTTCACTCCACACAAACGGGGGTCGCCGCATTGCGCCCATAGCCCGTTGCAGACGGGCGTAAACGCCCTTATGAGCGCGCGAAGCCTTGTAGGATGGGTTGAGCTCTTGCGAAACCCATCAACCACAAACCGAAGCCTATCGTTTTGCGGCACGCTGGGTTGATGGGTTTCGGTAAATCGCGTGAAGAACGCGCTTTACCTCTACCCATCCTACGATCCGCTGGAGCAGTCCGCCATGATGGTGCATATCCCGCAGGTGCTGACGCCCGATCAGGTGGCGCGCTGTCGCGACGTCATGGAGAAGGCGGATTGGGTCGACGGGCGCGTCACCGCCGGCCATCAATCCGAACGCGTGAAGAACAATCTTCAACTCCCGGAGGGGACACCGCAAGCGCGTGAACTCGGCGACATGGTGCTGTCCGCCCTTCGGCGCAACAACCTGTTCTTCTCGGCGGTGCTGCCGAAACAGGTATTCCCACCCTTGTTCAACCGCTACGACGCCGGCATGACATTCGGCCCGCATGTCGACAACGCCATTCGAGGCTATCTCAACACGTCGCTGCAGGTACGAACCGACGTCTCAGCGACGCTGTTCCTTTCGTCGCCGGAGGATTATGACGGCGGAGACCTCGTCATAAGCGACACGTATGGACAACACGCCGCCAAGCTTCCGGCCGGCGACATGGTCGTCTATCCGGGCACAAGCCTGCACCACGTGACACCGATTACGCGCGGTTCCCGCATTGCTTCGTTCTTCTGGATTCAGAGCATGATCCGTGACGTCACGCAGCGCAATCTGCTGTTCGATCTCGACATGGCGATCATCCGGCTTAGCCGCGATCACCCCGAGCATGCTTCGATCATGGAACTGACTTCGATCTATCACAATTTGCTGCGGCAATGGTCGGAAATATGAAGCTCACCGCACATCGAATCGATAAGGCACCGTCATGGTAAGCTTTTCGTCCGGCACATCCGCCGGCGGCGGCGGAAACGGCTGCGCCCGCTGCAACGAATTGAGGGCCTCCTGGTCAAGCGAGGAAAAACCTGAGCCCTTGGTGACCCGACTTTTGGTTACCCGCCCTTGGCGATCGAGCACGAAATAGAGCTGGACCGTACCCTCTGCACCGCGTGCGCCCGCCGGCCAGCGCTTGTTGCGCTCGAGCATCGTTGAAACCAGCCGCATCCAGGTCTGGTGCGCGTTGGCATAGCTGACACTCAGCGGCGTTTGCGTGGGGGCGACCGCGACCGCCGCGGGTGCAACAGGTGCAGCCTGCAACGCCCTCGTCACGGGGTTCGGCAGCTGTTCGACCTGCGGCGGCTCCAGTTCGGGCTTCGGCGGCACGGCCGCCAGCACGATTTCGGGTTCGGGCTCAGGCGTCGGTATAATTTCCGGCTCTGGCTCACGGACCTCTTCGACCTCGACTTTTTCCTCGGGCTTCTCCTCGACCTTCTCGTTTTTTTTCTCTGGCGTCGCCTCGGCGTAGACCTGTTCGGGACCAGGCGGAACGTCGATCTGGCGGTTGGCGGGTGCGGCCAGGAACGGCGCCAGATCCATCACCATGGCACCAGCCGGATCGTCCGGATCATCCATCTCGCGCCAATGCATGATGGCAGCACCCAGGCTGCCGTGCGCCATCAGCACAATGAAGCCGCTGAGCAGCCAGCGCCGCCATTCAGTCCGGGTTTCGTCGACAAAGCCGATCATGGCACCGCCGTCTTCTCCAATCCGACCAACGCAACCTTCAGATACCCGGCCGCGCGCATGGCGTTGAGCACTTCCATCATTTCGCCATAGGGGACGGTCTTGTCGGCGCGCACGAAAATCCGCATGTCCTTGTCGCCCTTGGTGACCACCTGCAGGGCTCCGCCGAGTTGGTCGCGCGGCACCGGCGTTTCGCCGAGCGCGTATGAAAGATCGGCCTTCACGGTCAGGAAAATGGGCTTGTCCGGACGAGGCGTCGGATCCGCCTTGGCGGTGGGCAGATTGACCTGGATGTCGACGGTGGCGAGCGGAGCGGCCACCATGAATATGATCAGCAGCACCAGCATCACGTCGATGAAGGGCGTGACGTTGATCTCGTGCAGTTCCGCCAGATTGTCATCGCCGTGATCGAGACGAACACTCATCGCACACCCACTCAGCTTGTTGCACACAAGTCTTCTTGAACTTACTCGGCAGCGGATAGTGATATCGGTCTGCGCGACGAAGAAGGCGAGGATGCGGCAGCACGGTCGAGGTCGCGGCTTACCAGGCGCAGCACCTCGGCGGAAGCGTCACCGAGCAGCGCCCGATAATTTGCAATCCTACGCGAGAACAAATTATAGATGACGACGGCCGGAATGGCAGCCGCCAGACCGAAGGCGGTTGCGAGCAGCGCCTCGGCAATGCCGGGCGCCACCACCGCAAGATTGGTCGTCTGCGATTTCGAAATCCCGATGAAGCTGTTCATGATGCCCCAGACGGTACCGAACAACCCGACGAAGGGGGCGGTCGCGCCGATCGTCGCCAGCACACCGGTTCCCCGCATGATGGCCCGGCCGCCATTGGCTTCGACACGTTCCAGCCGGGAAGCGATCCGCTCCTTGATACCCTCCAGGTCCATGGTGCGATCGGAAAGCTCGAGTTCGACCTTGGCGGCATCGACAAGGCGCCGCACCGGGCCCTTGGATTGAGCGATCTGCTGCGCGGCTTCCGCCAGCGAACGCGCCGACGCCAGACTGATCAACAGCTTGCGGGCCCGTCGCCGGGCAATCGCCAGCTCAACCGACTTCGACAGCCAGACCGTCCAGGTAATCACGGAAGCGATGACGAGACCGATCAACACCGCTTTCACGAGCGGATCGGCTGTCTGGTACATGCCCCAAGGAGACAGGTCACGTGGCAGATCGACCGTACCCAGTGACGCCGGCGCGGACACATCCGGCACAGGAGTAGCCGGGACTGTCACGGCGGGGCCGGCTGGCGCACCGGGAGTAACACCCGGCATATTGGCTTCTTGGGCAAGCGCGAGCATAGGCAGGCCGAGCGCCATCGGCGCGGCCAAAAACAAAATCCGACCAGCGACTACCGCCAGCCGCCTCACGCGATACCGCATCTCAACTGCCATGTCGGTTTCATAGCCGAATTGGCACGCGGTTTCAACGAACTAATAACATATCCCGAAGTATTGGCCGACATCGGATGCCGTGTCACATACGCGCCACAATGCGGGATCCTGTAGGATGGGTAGAGCAAAAAAAGCGCGTTCTTCACGCGCTTTTTTTGCTCTACCCATCAACCCCTCGTGGGGTGACGATGGGTTTCGGCAAAACGCGTAAAGAAAGAACGCGTCATAGCGCGTCTTCAGACGCGCGTGAACGCGCTGATGTGCCTCTGCCCATCCTACGTTTAACCCACCGCCACCACCCCACTCCTTGCCGCCAACACTCGCCAATTGAGCACCACGCGTCCGAATTGGCCGCCCAGCGCAGCCAAGATGGCGAGTGCGCCGAAATGCCACGCCAGAACCATGACGCTGATGTCGCCGGCATGGAAGATGCGCAGACCGAAATTCACCAGCGCGGCTGAGCTAAGAGCGCCAAGTGCAAGCGTGAAGCGCGGCGTCAAAGGCACTCCCCGGCGCAGCATCGCAACCATGGCGGCTGCCGGCACGACACTCAGTAAGAGTCCGGCTGGAGCGCATTCCCAATCGGGGCGCACCGCCAAACCATCTGCTCCCAGGCGCAGCCAGTCATTGAGGCAGCTTGTCCCGAGGCTTGCCAGCCAGATCGTGAATGGAATCAATGGCAACAGGCCGATGCGGCGGTCGCGCCCGGGCACGGTGCTCGAAAATGCCGCAAATGCTGCCAGGACCGCGGTTGCCAGGATCGCAAGCTGCTCCACGACCAAACGCAAATCGATCGCACCTGGTAACCCGTTCTTGATCAGCAACGCGGCGACAACCACGCCCCCGTAGGCAAGCGAAACCGAAAGCCACAGGGCCGCCCGCCGCCAAGGGGCCGGCATCCTGCGGACAGGGCCCGTCCGATGCGCCAGACGCTCGATGAGTTCGTTTGTTTCCATGGCGATGTCCTCGTTGAGTGAATTCGTCATGCCGGGCCTCAGTCGCTATGCAAGCTATGGAGGCCATGCTCGTCATGCATATTCGCCTCCTGCCCCCAAAGGTTACAGGCACCGCCCCAACCACACGCGTAACCTTTCCGCCGCTGCGGCGAATTCATAGTCAACCGAGCCCAACGGCTCTTCAAGCAAACAAGCAAAGGAAACTCCATGATCGCAAGAATTATCGTTGCCGTCATCGTCGCAAGTATTGCGTCCCAGGCTTTCGCGGCCAGCAAGAAAGTCAGCAAGGTGCCTGAGCCGACCTACTTCACGCTCGCGGAGGGCCTCGCGTACGAGTAAGACCAGGTTGACATTTGCAAGTGGCGCCGATTGCCCCCGATCGTCCACTTCGCACCGCGCAATCGCCTCCCCCCGGTTGCGCACAAGCGGCCAGCGCTCGCGCTGGCCGCTTTTTTCGGCGTTTCCAGTCGGTATCCAGCCTGCGCTCAGACTTGGTGCGCTTATTTCGGGGTTGTTCTTTCAACGCCTTTGATGACTCGTCTGAACGTGAGCGCAACAACGACTGCCCCACAGAAGATCGCCGCAACTCCTGCAGATTGAGAAGTGAAGGTGTTTCCAAAAAAGGAAAAAGTGGTGTCTCCGGTTGCGCCCAGGGCTGTCAGCGCAATACCGCCAATTATGAAAGCGATGCCCAGAATCATGCCGGCCACAACGACCAGATATAGGACATCGAAGTGCGTTTTTGTTCCATGGTTCATTTGGTTGCCCTTTATGTCATTCAGGGTCCCGTGAACGAGATCGCCGGCCACAGTGATATTGAATATGTTGATTACTGGAAGTGATTTTCCCGCGGGCTTTTCGGGACCAATAGAAATTTTCTGAAGTTCAGCAGCTATGCGCTGAGCGAGCAAAGTTGCTCGGTCCCGTTGCTCGTCGTCCGGAGGTGTAGGGTTAACTGAGTCGTCCGCCACGTCTATGCTCGATGTTCGTTACACATTGAGCACAATAGCTCAGTCATCAACCGACGGTAGCCTTTTGCAGTGGCTTTTTGCCTGTGACGTCCTTATGTTTCGCATCGTTGGCCGTTTTTTTTGCACGTACAGCCTTCATGCGCGCCCCCTGCAATGCCGGGGTCTGAACTTCTCGATAAACTTTATTTCCCTCATCGACGGACGCAATTGAGAGATTTTTAGCAGACTCTGCAGCTGCCCAGCCAAGCAACATGAGGGCATTTTCCACAACGTCTTTTCGTGTCTGAAGGTCGCAGAGTTCCTTCAAGTCATCGATCAGTGCGTTATGAGTGTCAGAGAGTGAAAAATTAGAACGAGCCATGTCATCGCTCCTCAGGTGCGGGTTTCAAGGCTCCCCATGCGCGACGTGACGCCTCGCCTCGCCTCGCCGCTGGGAGGCGGCGTCCCCCTAGCCGATCATCAGAGTCAGTATACCACTCTATTGGGGGTAAATAAAGCACTTATTTTACCCCTTATTTGGCACTAAAATTGTAGCATTCCTTATGTCGCTCGTCGCGTGTTCGGCTGCCTCCCCTGCAATCGGACAAGGTTGCAGATGTAAAAAAAACGAAGGGCGATGCAAGAAAATCGATCTGACTTTGACGCAGGCGCGCGACCGAAACGCAAGCCCCATTGCCAGCGCAATGATCATTCCGATTCTCATGAAAGTCATCGGCCAGCCGACGCAGTCAATACTCCATCGCGGGTGATATCTGCGCCGCTTGTCGCAGCGGCAACACATCTTCATGCAAGTCGGTATCGTTGGTCAGGCGACGCCGCGCCATTAGACACCGCCGGCACCCAATGTGGCGCGGAATTTATCGGCGAACTCCTGCAGTTCACTGGAGTTGATGTCACTGATGGCCACCAGATCGAGGCCCTGTTCGCTCCACCGCAGGATATTGAATCCCTGTACCGACTTCGATCGAGGTGCGAACGGCGCCGAAGCCAGCGCCTGCGCCACGAACAAGTTGACGACGTGCGCGCGTCGCTTGTAGACGATTGCCGCAATGGGCTTGCCGTCGATGTAGTCGAGACGACCGCCGAAGAGCGCAAAGCCTTCCGCCGTAAGGTCGGGAACTGGCGGAGCGACGTCGAGCCTGCCATTGAACCACGGCTTGACCGTGTGCTGGTCGCTTGACAGCACGTCGGTCAGGTGTTCGGCCTGCAGTGAATGCAGATGTGCGGACACGACTTCGCCGAGGATGTGCTGCTCGTCCGCCATGCGGAATGCCACCACAACGACACTGGCCGCCGCGGCAGCAGAAACCATCGATCCCATGAAAAAACCCTTCAGCAAGCTCCGGCGGTCGGGCACGGCGCGCTGCGGCGGCGAAAAAGTGGCCTCGATGCGACGGCGCAGGGCCACCGGCGCTTTGTAGCGAGGTGCCGACTCTGCGAGTGCCTGATGTAACTCGCGATGTTGGCGCCGTTGCGCCGCACAACTCGGACAGATGG
>DATGVJ010000014.1:0-4101 GCA_035300505.1 Xanthobacteraceae bacterium | reverse complement strand
AATTCAACGTGAACTTCCGATACCCGGCCGTTTATCTCTGGAAGAATCGGAACGGTCCTGAAATATAAGGTCGCCGTGGTGGTGGACGGATGGAAGTAGAAGATCACCGTAATCAGAGCGACGGTCAGCATAAGACAGGCCGTGATACCCCACCTTAGTTCGAACCATACCGAAAAGAACGTGATCTCACGGCCGAAGCGCTTTCCCTGGCCGTAGCGGCGATAGAGATAGTCCGGCAATATCGTCACGAGCGAGCAGAGGATGATCTCAAGCATGGCTCCGCACCTCGCTCTTGGCAACGCCGGCCTTCGTCGTGTCCCGCGCTTCCGCAGCGGCTGCCTGAGAAACGCCGCCGGCTGCCATCTCGTCATTTGCAAGCTCGGCCGTTGCTTCGCCGGGCGGTAAGCCCGCGATTTTCCCGACCGAACCTGCGATGCTGCGCAGCGGCGTGCTGAAATCGGGCAAGTCGATCATGGCAAGAAACAGCCCGATCACCCAAAAGAGATGATTGTGCGTAAACAGCGCCAGCAAGCCCAGCACAGCCACGATCTCGAATTGCAGCTTTTGCGACTTGTGCGCCATTCGCTCCGGCATGGTATGTAAATGCAGATAGAAATTGCCCACCGCCAGAACGGAGCCGATCAGGACGATACCGACCACCACCATCAGGGTATCGGTGTCACCCGGCGCGGTGATGAAGCTTGGCAGATGATGGGGGGCGGCTGGATGAAGTGACTCGCTCACGCAGCTCTCCAATCCGAAAAGACCAGCGATGCGCCGAGCAGTAACCTAGACGGGCGTCCAGCTACTCCAGCGTCTCCATACTTGCACAAAGTTGAAACTTGGCAAGCTCAAGCTTCCCGCGCATCTGGTGCAACGCAGCAGGCCTACCCGATGATCCGACATTGTCCGCTCCGGGTCGTGGTCAAAATTGCACATTCATCCGGAAAAACTTCCAGACTGGCGCCATTGACGAAAAGCGGAGATAATACGCGTGTGCGGCAAGACGCTGCCGGACCAAGGTCGAATAGCCGCGTGCCTGACGGCGAACAAATCGACGGCTTCAAAGGATTGTGTGAGGCCCCTTCAGAAAATCGAAGCCAACTCAATAGCCGTGCTACCGCCTCAGGAAATTAGGGCCTGTGCGTCGAAAAAAACGGCCTAGGTGCACCGATCGTTCCGCGTCTCAGCAACCGAGGGAGAAGGCGATGAATGAGAAGCAAGGAGTGCCACATGGATCTGTAGGCCGAGCAACCCAACGGTCGATTGTTTTGGTCGGCATGATGCTGGCCATGAGCGTTTCGTTCATGCCTCGCGCCAGCGCACAGGGCGGTGGTGCCGACAAGATTCTCAAAGCGATGTCCGATTATGTTACCAGCCAGAAGACGCTCTCGGTGACGTATGATTCCGACGTCGAAGTGATTACGCCTGCCTTGCAAAAGATCCAGTTTACCAGTTCAGGCCAGGTGCAATTGAGCCGCCCGGACAAGCTTCGTGCCGCTCGCACCGGCGGCTATGCGGACGTGGAGATCGTGTTCGACGGCAAGATGCTTACCGTGAACAACAAGGACGGCAACGCCTTCGCACAAGTCGAATCTGCCGGGTCGGTGGATCAACTGATTGACAAGCTGCGAGATCAGCACGGGATCGCCGCCCCGGGCGCCGATCTTCTGTTCTCCCAGCCATTCGAGGTGATGATGGCGGACGTCATCGAGATGGCACACGTCGGTCAGGGCGTCGTCGACGGCGTCGAGTGTGAGCATCTGGCTTTTCGGAACGCAGACACCGATTGGCAGATCTGGATCGAGACCGGCGCGCGCCCGATCCCCCGCAAATATGTCATCACCAGCAAGGCCGTGACCGCGGCGCCCCAGTACACGCTGCGCATCAAGGATTGGAAGACGGAGGTTGCGGCCGACGCGTTTGCGTTCAATGCGCCCCAAGGCGCAAAGAAAGTTGCCCTAGGCGACCTCGCGGACACCGATGAACTCCCCCGGGGAACCGTGACAGCAGGAGCAAAGAAATGACCCGCACATCTATCGCCATGATCCGTCTGTCGATTGTAACCATCGTCGGCGGCGCGGCCGTTTTCTGGAACGGAGAAGTGCCGCTGGATTCGCGATCGTCGCTGGTGTCGTCGGCGGAAGCCAGGATCGGTCGCCCGCTGACGCCGATGAGCTATGCCGGGGTTGCCCGGCGTACCACGCGCCGGGCGGTGGCGTATGGGGCGGCTGGGGCGGTCGCTGTGGGGGCGGCCGCGTATGCGGGGTCCGGTTGTGTGCAGACACAGGTCACGGACGTCTACGGCCGAATAGTTACGGTCTGTCAGTGAGGTCGCCCTGCAGGAAGCCGGTCGGGGCGCAGGCAACTACGCCCCGATGCATGATGTGGCGGGTGGAGGCGAGCGGCACGAAGACCTTCAAGAACAGTTGAAACCTCGCAATGGGGGTGTATTTTTGGGATTGAATGGCCTTGTCATCCAAAGCGGCGGGGGCTCGACGCTGAGGGTTTGAGGGTTTCGCAGACGCCATCAATCTCGGTTACAAATTGGTGCTCCAAGAGTTGCACTCCAAGATCAAGCAGACAGTAGCGTCTGCGGTCAGACGGCGCGGCCACCAACGGAGGACGTTATGGCGTGGCGTGACGACAAGGCCCGGGCAACCCTGGTCCGCGAGGCAGCGGGAAGCATGAAGTCGGGCAAGGCGCCCCGGGCCTTTACCGAGCTTCTGTTCGACCACGCCAATATCGAGGACCTCGCCAACTACGATGCTGCTTCCCTGGCCTTCCTGGCAGAACAGGCTTGGGAACATGTGCAGCGACGCACGGCCGGCAGTGCCGATATCCGAGTCATCAATCCGATGATGCCGGACGGGCGCGAGATTTCCGTGCTCCAGGTTCTCAACGACAACACGCCCTTCCTGTTCGATTCCACCATGGCGGAGCTCGCCGAGCAGGGCATCGAAGTCACGCTGGTCGCCCACCCGATCATCGCCGTGGAGCGAGATGAGCAAGGCAAACTTCTGCGTTTCTACGGCGAAACGCTGCCAGAGGGGGTGAAGGGCGAGCGCGAAAGCCTGATCCATTTCCACATCGCCCGTCTCGACGCCGATGCCGACCGTCAGAAACTGATCGAGGGCCTTGCCAAGACGCTCAACGACGTGCGCGCCTGCGTCACCGACTGGCGGGCCATGCGCGCCCGTGTCGAACAGGCGATCAAGACCTTCAATTCCAATCCACCGCCGCTGCCGATCGACGAGATCGCCGAAGCCAACCAGTTCCTGCAATGGCTGTGCGCCGACAATTTCACCTTCCTGGGCCTGCGCGAATATCGCTTTTCGTCCGACGCCGATGCGTCGGACGAAATCAGCGCGGGCCAAGGCCTCGGCATCCTGCGCGATCCCGATGTGAAGATCCTGCGCCGCGGCAACGAAATGGTGGTGATGACGCAAGAAATCCGCGAATTCATGCGCGAGCCGACCCTCCTCATCGTCATCAAGGCCAATGTGAACAGCCGCGTTCATCGCCGCGTCCGCATGGATTATGTCGGCATCAAACTCTATACGCCCGACGGCCGGCTCGAGGGCGAATTGCGCCTCGTCGGCCTGTTCACCTCGGGCGCCTATACCCGCTCGGTGCGGCAGATCCCCTATATCCGCCTCAAGGTGGCGCAGGTGCTTCAGCACGCCGGCTTTGACCCGGACAGCCATTCGGGCAAGGCGGCCCTGCATATCCTCGAAGAATATCCGCGTGACGAACTCGTCCAGGTCGATGCCGAGACGCTCTATAATTTCCTGTTGGAAATCCTGACGCTTTATGAGCGTCCCCGCGTGCGGGCGTTGGCACGGGCCGATAAATTCGACCGTTTCGTCTCCATCATCGCCTTCATTCCGCGTGATAAATATGACACCGATGTGCGTACGCGTGTCGCGGGCTTTCTGGCGCAGGTCTATAACGGGCGCCTGGCAGCCTCCTACACCTCCTTCCCCGAAGGGTCGCTTGCCCGTGTCCACTACATCATCGGGCGCTATGAGGGCGAAACGCCTGTCATCGAGCGCGCCACGCTGGAAGCCGGGATCAGCGCCATCGCCGCGACCTGGAGCG
>DATGVJ010000013.1:0-33343 GCA_035300505.1 Xanthobacteraceae bacterium | reverse complement strand
GACCAATCCGCCCGCCAGAAGTTGCCGAGCACGCGATATTTGCGGAAGGGATGGCGTGCATAACATATCCATATTCCGGCGGCGCACATCCCGATGTTGACCAGCGTGGTTGCAACGCCGGCTCCCAGGATATCAAGTTGCGGCAGTCCCAGGCTGCCGTGAATCAGCGCAAAGGCAAGGAATCCGTTGGCCGGGATTGCGGCGAGCGTTATCCATAGACCGGGTTCCGGGCGATTGACCGCGCCCATGAAATTGCGAATTGCGATGAAGCCCCAGGCCGGCATCATCGACCAGGTGAGTCCCAAGAGGTAGCGTGCCGCAAGCGCGGCCGTTTCCTGGGATTGACCGGCTGCGAGCAGGATATCTCCGCCCCAAAGCTGCGCCGCATTGACCGGAAGGCCGACGATTACGACGGCCCAGAGCCCCATGCGGAGCGAGCGCCGCACCAGGCGCGGTTGGCGCGCCCCAAAGGCCTGGGCGGCCAACGGAGCAACGGCTGACACAAGGCCCATGCCGAGCACGAAGCCCGCAAATAGAATCAGGTGCGCGAGCGCCACGGCCGCCACCGCCAGGTCGCCGAGCCTGCCAATCAATGCCAGATCGGTGGTCATCATGGCGATCTGGCCGAGTTGCGTGAGCGCCATCGGCAGCGCGAGTTTCACCGTTTCGGTGATCTCGGTGTGCCAGATGGAGGAGGGCGTTGCGACGGTTGTTGTTGCGGGACCGGACATGCGCGGCAACATAGTGGAAGGCGCGGCAAGAGAAAGGCAAATGCTCCCGATTCATTCCCTTGTCGCCCCAAGGAGGAATTCACGATTTCCCTCGCCGCCCGCAATGGGGGAGGGCATGAGGCCTGTCACGGCCCAGCCGAGTTGCGCGATCATCTTTGTGATTTCATCGCAAACCGCGGCGTGAACTGCCGGGTCATGGACAATGCCTCTCTTGGCTTGTCCGCGCCCGGCTTCGAACTGCGGCTTGATCAATGCGACCAGAGTTGCGGGTCCTTGCAGCAGCCGGCTCACCGCAGGCAGGACAAGCCGCAGTGAAATGAAACTGACATCGATGACCGCGAAAGCTGGAGGCTCAAAAAATACGCTGGCTACGAGATTGCGGACGTCGGTCGATTCCATCGACGTGACGTCCGGCCGTGCGCGCAGGCGCGCGTGCAATTGGTCGCGGCCAACGTCGACTGCATAGACATGACGTGCCCCGCGGGCGAGCAGGACATCGGTGAATCCGCCGGTCGAGGCGCCGACATCGAGACACACGCGGTGAGCCGGGTCGAAGCCGAATTGATCGAGCGCGGCCGCAAGCTTCACGCCGCCGCGCGACACGAAGGGGTGCGGCGCCTGCGCGTACAGGACTGCGTCGGCTGCGATTTCAGCCGATGGTTTGGCGACGGTTTTGCCGTTGGCTGTCACGAGCCCTGCTGCGATCGCGGCTTGCGCTTTGCTGCGGCTCTCGAACAGTCCACGTTCAACCAGCAGTAGGTCTACCCGCACAAATCTGGTCATGGTAACGGATTAGTAATCAAACGTGATTAAACTTCAGGCACGAGCCATATGTGCTGTCCACTCTCGGGTCAATGAGCCCCATGACCAACCGCCGCACGTCTACGCGTCAGAAAGCCCTGCTGCAGGGTCGAATCTATTTCAACAATCGAAGAATGAGTGTTGATTGTATGATTCGTGACCTTTCGGGCGAGGGTGCCAGGCTCAGGATTCCTGCATCTGTTTCTGTGCCGGACATGAGCGAACTCTACCTCCCGGCCAGGGACGAATACCGTCGGGTCAAGATTCAGTGGCGACATGCCGACGAGGTCGGCGTGGCCTTTGTCTTGGACAATATGGCATCACCGGCCTTGGCACCGATTGCCCCGGCGACAGACCTTGCGACGCGCGTCGGGCGGCTTGAGTCAGACGTGGCGGCGCTTCAGCGGACGATCCGGGAAATGCGGTTGCTGCGTCAGCAATTGAGGGGCGAAGAGTAGGTTCCCCTTCACTCCGGCAGCGGGATGAACTCCTTGTCGTCGCCCGGCACGGTATCGAAGCGGCCCGCCTTCCACTCCGCCTTGGCCTGTTCGATGCGCTCCTTGCGCGAGGACGCAAAATTCCACCAGACGTGACGCGGTCCGTCCAAGGCCGCACCGCCGCAGAGCACAACGCGCGCATTGCTTGCTGCATTGACCGTGATGGCATCGCCGGGGCGAAGAACCAGGAGTTGGCCGGCGGCAAAACGATCGCCGGCGATTTCGATCTCACCCGACACGATATAGATCGCGCGCTCCTCGGTGAGCGCGTCGATCGGCAGGGATGCGCCCACCTCCAGTGTCGCATCGGCAAAGAGCGTGTCGGATAGGGTCGGCACCGGCGAACGCTGGCCGTAGATATTGCCGAGGACGACACGAATGCTTTTGCCATTTTCCGATATGGTCGGCAGTTGGGCAGCGTCGCGGTGGAGGAAATCCGGGTCGGATTCCTCATGCGCCTGGGGCAGGCCGATCCAGCACTGCAGGCCATGGAGGGATTCGCCGCCGTTTCGCCGATCAGCGGCGCTGCGTTCGGAGTGCACGATGCCGCGACCGGCCATCATGAGGTTCACGGCGCCCGGGCGGATTGGCGTGACGGTGCCGAGGCTGTCGCGGTGCACGATTTCGCCGTCGAAAAGATAGGTGACTGTCGCGAGCCCAATATGGGGATGCGGACGCACGTCGATGCCGCGACCGGCGCGAAATACGACGGGGCCGAAGTGGTCAAAGAAGATGAAGGGGCCGACCATCCGGCGTTTCGCGTGCGGGATGGCGCGACGAACTTCGAAATCGCCGAGATCGACGCTGCGTGGCACGATCATATCCGCGATGGCGTCGCTTGCGGGCGCATCTCCGGGGGCGGGGTCCTTGCCGGGGAAAAAGCTCATCGGTAATCCTAATCGCACGACTATCTGGTCACCCTCGAATATGGTGCGCCTACGCCAAGAGTCTACCCCGAGAGATAAAGTCGTGAGTGTAACGTCATGAGCAAGATTATTGTTGCGCTGCGCACGTTCTTTTGGGTGGCGCTGCCCTACTTCAATTCGGAAGAGCGCTGGCGCGCGCGTGGCCTCCTGGCCGGCGTGGTCGGGGCTGAACTCAGCGTTGTATATCTTGCAGTTGCGGTCAGCTATTGGCAGGCGGACTTTTTCAACGCGCTTGAGGCGCGTGATTGGAATGCCATGCGGTCGCAGCTCGTTGTTTTCGTATTGCTGGCGATTGGCGCCGTGGTCACAGGCATGTTGCAGTTTTTTTTCGGCCAGATGCTTCTCATAAGGTGGAGGGAATGGCTGACGCGACGCTATGTCGGAATATGGATGGCGGATGCACGGCACTATCGGATTCGTTCGATCGATCCGAGTATCGACAACATCCATCTGCGAATTGCGAGCGACGTCATGCTGTTCATCCAGCGCACGCTCGAGATCGGCGTCGGGCTTTTGTCGAGCTTCGTATCGCTGGCGTCGTTCTCCTACATCCTGTGGGGATTTTCCGCGGCCGCGCCGTTGCCGCTGTTCGGTTATGACCTGTCTTTCCCGGGCTACCTGATTTTCGGGGCGCTCGCCTATGCGTCGCTTGGCATGGTGGCGGCGCATTTCATCGGGCGGAGACTCATTCCACTCAATTTCAAGCAGCAGCGCCGCGAGGCGGATTTTCGCTTTGCGATCGCACGCGTCACCGACCAGGCCGATCCGGTGGCGCTGATGCGTGGGGAGCCGGTAGAACGTGGCGAACTCAATCGCCGCTTCGACGCATTGGTGCTCAATTGGCTGGCCTTGGTGTACCGCCAGACCAAGCTCAACGGCTTCGTGTTTGGCTACTTTCACGTCTCGACCGTTCTGCCGCTGTTGATCCTGACGCCGGCTTTCCTGGTCGGCGCCATCCCGCTCGGCGTTCTGATTCAAGGGTCGGAAGCATTTCGCAAAGTCGAAAGCGCATTTGCGTTCTGTACTTCCTATGCCAAAATTGCGGAGTGGAAGGCGCTCCTGGATCGAGTGTCGCAATTCGAAGCCGCGATGCTGCATATGGACGAGCACGCGCAAGGAGGCCCAAAATTTTCGACCGCGGCCGGCGACGCATTCTCGGTGAGCGGCCTCGCGCTTCATCTCGCGACCGGTGAAGCCATCGCCAGGGTGCCGGATTTCAGTCTCGTTCCGGGCGAGCGGTTGCTCGTGGACGGACCGTCGGGTGCCGGCAAGTCGAGCATGTTCCGCGCGCTCGCAGGCGTGTGGCCGCTCGGCGAGGGCGATATCCGCATTCCGCCAGGGGCGCGTGTGCTGGCGCTGCCGCAACGGCCCTATTTCCCGCTCGGCTCGCTCAAACAGGCACTGTGTTACCCGATGACCGCGCAGGAGGTCGACGACGGCGCCGTGCGCGATGCCATGGCGGCGGCGGGCTTAATCCATCTGGCCGACCACCTTTCGGAGGAGGGCGATTGGAGCACGGTGCTCTCCGGCGGCGAGCAGCAGCGCGGCGGTTTCGCGCGCGCCCTCATCAACCGGCCGACGATCCTGTTGCTCGATGAGGCGGTGTCGACGCTGGAAGAGGCCGAGGCGCGCGATCTCTATTGCATGCTGAAGGACAAGCTTCCCGGCACCATCGTGATTTCGATTGGCGCTGCTGCGGCGCTCGGCGCGGAGGCGCACCGAACCATCGCCATGACGGGCAATTCGCTGGCCGATCGCGCCCGTCGCGCGGCTGTGCTTGCTCCCGTCTAGGCCTAATCGATATACCATGATCGGGAGGAACCCAGGATTGGGAGGGACTTATGGCGAAAATGAATTATTGGGGCGAAAAGTGGGATCTGCACGTCGACATGTGTCCGTGCGACGTGCACATCAACGAATGGGCGGAAGCCAGCAAACTTACCGGCAAGACGATCTATCATTTCGGCACCGGGACGCACCATATAGTCGGCAAAGGTCAGTCTAAACTCGGAAATTCCGTGCTGGCGATCACGGCCTCGAAGGAAGAGTATCAGGCCTATGTCGACCTCGTCACCGAGAATGCGCGCGTCGCGAAATCATATGTTGCCTATTTCGGCGATATCTATCTGACCAATGCAAAGCTGCTGCCGGACTTCGACGTCGTGACGATGGTGCACCTGTGCGAATTTTCCCATCCAAACACGGCGAGCCCGGAATATGGCGGACTGACGGATCGGCAACTGCTCGATCTGTTCACTACCAAGACCAAGTCCGGCGGATACATCATCTTTTACATGTATTCCAAGGATTTCCATGTGACGAGGCCCATCATCGAGGCCTGGGAACGCGAGGCGCCGGTCAAGCGGCTGGAGGACTTCAAGACGCTGTGGGTGTATCAGAAGACGTGATGTGCGTGTGTTCCGGGCTCGGCGGCTCGAAGTCTTCGTAGGGGCGGGTCTTCGGCGGCTTGCGCCGCTGTGCCCGCCCGGCGTTCCACATCCGCGGAGAGGCGGGCGGGCAACATAAGCCCGTTCACGCGCGTCTACGCAAAGCACGCTTTCTCCTTAATTTGAATAAAGCGGCCCACCAGGATCACTTCACATCCAATGGCACCGTTCCGGTCGGCTGGCCGGAAGCGTCGAGCGTGATCTTCTCGATGCGGGATTCCGCCTGGCGCAACAACTCCTCGCAACGGCGCTTGAGTGTTTCACCGCGCTCGTAGATCGCGACCGATTCTTCAAGCGGCACCTTGCCGCCCTCAAGCCGGGCGACGATCGATTCGAGTTCTTCGATCGCCTTCTCGAATGTCAGTTGCTTGATGTCGGAATTGGCGGCCATGATCAAAAGTCCGGTTCTGACGGATAGGGTACGCCCGAAGTGCGCGCGGTCGACGGGCAATTCAACTTTGCATCAAGGCGCCGACGTGGGCGGCAGCGGAATTGGCGAGGCCCTGGAGGTCATACCCGCCTTCGAGCAGCGACACCACACGACCTTTAGCGGATTCGTCGGCGATCTCCATGAGCTTGCGCGTTGCCCAGTCGAAGTCGGCTTCGAGCAGGTTGAGGTTGGCAAGCGGATCGCGCTGATGCGCGTCGAACCCAGCCGAAATGATGATCAGGTCGGGCCGGAAGGCGCGCATCCGTGGCAGGATGACGGAGTTCAGCGCCTCCTGGAATTCCTGGCCCCCATCGCCCGCGCGCAACGGCGCATTGACGACGGTGTTGAACTCGCCGCGCTCGCCCACCGCTCCGGTGCCCGGAAAGAGCGGCATCTGGTGAGTGGAGCAGTACATCACGGTCTTGTCGGCCCAGAATATTTCCTGCGTGCCGTTGCCATGGTGGACATCGAAATCCACGACCGCGACGCGCTCGGCGCCGTGGTGCGACTGCGCGTGGCGCGCCGCGATTGCCGCATTGTTGAACAGGCAGAATCCCATCGGCCGTTCCGTCTCGGTGTGATGGCCGGGCGGCCGTGCCGAAACGAAAGCATTGTTGATCCGGCCGCTCATGACTTCGTCGACCGCATGCACGGCGCCGCCGGCGGCGCGCAATGCGGCTTCGAAGCTGCCGGGCGACATGGAGGTATCGGCATCGAGATGTACAATGCCTTCGCGCGGCGTCGCATCGCGGATCGCGGTCACATATTCCATGGGGTGGCACAGCGCGATGGTGTCGAAATCGGCCACCGGGGCTTCGACCCGAACCAGCGAACCGAAGCGGTCGGCTCCAAGCACCGCCTCGACGGCGCGCAACCGGTCTGGCCGCTCCGGATGGCCGGCGGGCGTGAGATGTTCGAGGCAGGCCTGGTGCGAGACGAGGAGCGTAGGCATGGCTTGAGTTTTAGTCGTTTGCGGCGGGGAGCGAAAGCGCATTTCGGGGGCTGTGGATGTCGCCCAAGAATGTATGGGTAGTGCCAATAGCGCGTTCCCATAGCCTCCGATTGGGGCGTAAACATTTGTTACGCGCTATTGGCGAAACCCATCAATCTGTGGCGAGGGAAGATGATGGGTTTCGCCCGGAAAATCCCGTTTGAAGACGCGATTTTCCCGGCTCTACCTTCGGGGGCCGCGCACTTGACCTATGACCCAGCGCGTATGAGGTCAAACCCTATGACTATCGCGCCTTCGCGACGACGTCCTTACTCTTTTGATTCATCACACGAATCCCTCGTTGGCTTCGTTCCGTAAAAAACGGGCCTTATCGGCGGCGTCATGCCGGCGTATTGGGTTGCCCCCAAGCATGGAGCGAGTCCAGTTCGCGCCGTGAGGGCAAGTTCAATTCCGGCCGTGGCTATGCGCGACGCCAATATCTCATTGTTATTGCGAAACCCAATCTGGCAAAGACGAACGCCAGGGCTGATGCAGCAAATCCGGCAAAAAAAGCGCTCTCATCGAGATATTGAATAGCACTTTCGTGTCCGCTCCAAATCGCAAGCGCGTAGTTGTGGTGAAACACATAGGTCACCAAGACAGCACTGCTTGTGCTGACCAGGAAGCACATGGTGGCCATTCTAGGACGCGCGGCCATCAACACGAACACACCGACAACGACGAATGGGCCGATCATCGCGAGGTTCCAGAACAGATCGCGATATATCCGGACATTCCTAAGACCTATGATCAGCATTTCCATTGATGCATCTTCGATGTCGTATTCTGTTGAAAATTGTGACGGATGACTTTGGCGTTTGCAGATCGAGATGATCGGCGCCTGTCGCATCGTGTCTCCAGGGCTTGCGCATGTATTTGCCATGGCGTGCCAAGGAGAGAGCGGGAACATGGAGAACTGAGCCTTGCAATATTCTCGTCTCATGTCCTCCCGGATTGCCGCCAAGTGCGCATTGGCCATGCGTGAGGGGCCCGCTCCGCGCGGCCACATGTTGCTCCTGCAAGCTTCCTCGCTATTGACGCAAAAGAGATTGCGCGGCAAGCTTCAAGCACACAGTGAACTTACTGCCAAGAAATACTTCCTCTAGAGCGATGGAGGACCGCGTGCCGAGAATTTCCAACCTCGTGGTTTCACTTATGGTGGCGGCATTCACCGCGCAGGTCGCACCGGCCGAGGCCCAACAGTGTTCCGATGTGCTCAGCACCATAATTGCCGAGGCCGTGCGCCCGCTTCTGGAGAAGGCGCCGCTGTGCCGCGGGCTCCGGCAGGAAGTGAATGTCGGTTTTGGAAAAATTCGGCTGGCCATCGACAAGACCAGCGAGGTCCGTTTGCGGTCGTTCCAATACTGCCCCGGCGAGCGCGACTCGCGCCTCAAAGCAAATGTCTTCGTGCGTTGCGAATCGTCGTCGGATTCAGTGGTTCACCTCTCGGCGTCGGCGACTTTCCAACTCGACATGACCGTCGACAATCAGACATGCACAATCACGGCCTTCAAGATCGAACCCGAATCGCGAGACGAGATTGTGCGCGAGATCGTTCGGTTTCTCACCGCCAATTTCGATCTCACCAACAAAGTGCGGACGGAAGCAGCCCGCCACATCTCCGTCGTTTGCCGACCCAAGGGGTGATCCATGCGCAGGCATATTTCGGCAATTGCCGCGGTATGGCTTGTCTTCGGCGGAGCAGCACCCGCGCAGGTGGCCGTATGGGAAGATGTCACGGTCGACTATGGAGCCTGCGAGGCGCAGCTCAAAGCGTGCTCCGGCTCGATATTGATTGCACCATTAATGCGCAAGGCGGGAATGGGACCTTGGAGTCCGTCCCGGCCATCCTGCGTCCGGTGCTCAGAAGGCTCGCATGTTTGCTGCCTTTACGGTTCCCTAAAAAGGATATTTACGATCGATGGATTCAAAAAGGCATCGTTGAAGTTCCGGCGATGACGGCAACCTGCCGCTTGTCTGTTCCCGGCATGAATACATCGGAGTTCAGCTCTTCGCTTGAATTGCGTTGTCAGAAGGCCGGCGACGCCTGGAGCTGCGCCCCCAAGATGTATGGCACGACTGCGCTTGGAATTATCGGAACGCAATTGGAAAATTTTGTGAACACCAACACCGAAATTCGCAGGCAGATCGAACGAGCAGTGGCTGGTTTGAGTCAATGAAATTCGACGACAGGGTTGGCGGATGATGATGCGCGGGCGTCACAAGATCGCCATGGGACCTTGGGGGATTTGTGCCAATCCCTTGTTTTCGGCATCAGTGGTTGCTGCGAATCGTCTGCCACAATTTTGGAACAATTGAGCCAAACAATAAACATGCGAAGGTCGGGCGCCTTGGGGAAGCGTTCAGTAGGGTTGTTCATGTTTCGCGAGCTGTAGATTTGCTTTGTTCTCGCTCACAATCAGGAGTTATCACAGCTGCTATGCGCAACGCATTTCTTGCGATTTTCGTGCTCCAGGTGCTCGCCGTGCCCCATGCGGCTGCCCAGTCGACCGTGCCGGTGCTGCGTTATACCCCACCCACGAACGCGATTCAGATCGGCACGGGCCTGCCGGACGACTACAGCTTCAGCGGCTTTAACGGGTCGGTGCAAATCTATCCGTTCAGGCCATTCACTGGAAACATCCAGCAGGCTTTTCAGACCAACCTGCTGCGCCATTGGATCTCGCCCCAGTACCAGGAACAGAACCTCGGCGCGCCGCAATTCGTGGCCGCGTCCGTTCCTGGCGCCGATCTGACGCTCGTCGCGACTTTTCTGGAGACCGGCTACGCTCGCTGGCGACGTCGCGTGCTGATTGTCGCCGGCAATCATGCCGCTATCATTGACTCATCGGCCGGCACGCAACAGAGCTTCGCGGCGTTGTCTCAATACCTTGGCACACTGGGCGATTCCCTGCGCGTTGACGCGGCGCGCGCACCCGCCGCCCTGACGGTCGCGGGCGGTCGCGCGGTCACCGGACTCTACCAGGGTATGGCAATGAAGGTCACGGTGAACACGATCGGCGGCGGTCTCTATAACAAGCCCGCGCTCCATTATTATCTGTTTTCCGCGGACGGCCACGTCTATCGCAGATATGATTACCCTCCGGTCGTGGCTGCGAACGTTGCGTTGTTCGATTTCGATGCTGCGGAGCAGAGCGACCGCTCGAATTCGGGGCGTTACACGATCGACAGCGGCAGGCTTATCATCCGCATGCAGGATCAACTGCCGGACATCGTCACCGAGCCACCGAGAGACGGAGTCCTCAAGATCAACTCGGTGACCTACCAGCGCCAGTAGCTTGGCTGGCACTTGCCCACGCCTCGACCTACAACGTCAGTCGCCGCGCCAGCTCTTCTGCCGACTGTCGTCTTGCTGCGATTTCGCCTTCGATCGTTTTGTCGGTACCATCGATTTCGACGAGGCGATCTTCCTGGGTCTTCAGCGTGTCGAGATAGCGGCGGCCGAGGTCGGACCCTGCGCCGACCGACTGGAGGTTTTGCCGGATGCGGGCCTGGTCGTCGACGATCTTCTTGCGCTCCGCCTCCAGCTGGGTGCGGCGTGATCGCGCCCTGGTGATGTCGTTCACAATGGCGGAGAGCCGGGTCACGGTGTCTCGCAGCGCCGCGCTTTCGTTCTGCAGGCCGCGAATGCGCGCCAGCATATCCTCGGCGGCAAGCGTGGTCAGAACCAGCGTCTGACTATCAATACGTTCCAGCGCGAGCGTTGCTTTGGTCATCTGCCCCTTGGGGGCGGTCACCGCGTAACGGAACCGGGTCGGGGTTTCCTCGATACCGCTCGTTTCACTTGCCGGTTTCCAGCCTTCGCCGCGTGCTTCCTCAATGACGATCTGGCGATCCTCGTCCGCGGGCGCGGTGATTTCGTAGTTGATCGCATGCCGCGAACGCGTCGTCAGCGTCAGTGTGCCATTGACGGCCTTGCCGAGCTGGGTTTGGACCACGCCGCGGTCCTCGCGCCTGATATCGGTTTTCGAATCGAGCGCGAACGTTACGAACTTGAACGTGCCTTTCGGCAGCAGCGGCAGCTCGGCATCGCCGACGAAATTGACACTGCTGTCGTTGCCGACCTCATAAGCGGTGACGATGCCGGGCGGCAGCCCGCTGTCGCCGTCGTTGCGCACGCGCACGGCCGCGAGCGGGCGGCGCGCCGATGTTTCGGGCTGATAAACCCAAGTGCGGGCGGCGGGAACCTCGCGATCGATGAATGGAACCATCATGGTGTGTCCGGTCGCAAGAGATATCTTGGCCGGGAAACGATAGAGAAGCTGGGTGGATACCTCCTCGGCCTCGGCCGCATTTGCGGAAGTCCCGAGGATCGAGGCAGGTGGCACAGGCGGCGCTCCGCCGCCGGGCGCGGCCTGGCCTGGGCGCAGCAATTGCGCCGCCTGCGGTGCATTGGCGCGCGGCGAGGGAGGCGGGGCGGGCGCTTTCGGTGCAGCCGGTTCTCGCCGGCGGAGCGCGGTGAGCTGCTCATCCTGGTCGTCCGTGCGCGGCACGATGCGGGTCGACGTCGTCACGGGAATTTCCACCCGATCGGCAAAGAACGCCGTGTAGAGCTGTTGGTGAAGCGCCACCGGATTGCCGGACACGAGGACAAGATCAATGTCCTTCCAGTCTCCGCCGGTCAGATTTTCAACTACGGCCCAGCCTTGCAGGCGGGCATTGCCGCCGTCCCTGGGGAGAACGAGGCGGTAGGCTGTCTTCCAGATCGGGGCGGCCACCATGTAGCTGATGGCGACATTGCGGGAGCCTTCGCCCAGAAAACCGATCGACAGCTGACGCCGTTCCTTCGCGCGGTTCTCGGTCAATCCCGCCAGTGCCCGTTCGATCTGCGCTTGGGCTTTCGGATCCGTGAAGCGCAACGCGGTCACTTCTTCCAGAATGGCCTGGACCAGGCCGCGGTCGGTCATCAGCGTCAGGCGATGTCGCGTGGTGACGCCGCCCTTGTCCGGCAGCGCAACCTCCTCATCCTCGACACGGAACACGCGACCTCTGGCCGTAACCTGGCCTGCGATTTCGACCTCGCTGCCGACCAGCGCATTGAGCAGCGCGCGCGGCGAATCAAGGGCGTCGGGCCCGAACGGCAAATCGCGAAACAGTTCCGCCAATGGCGCCTTGCCGGGCAGACTGACAGCTCCGACGGCCCCCTCCCTGTCGAACACTGTCAGGCTCTTCAAAATATCGTCGACTTGATCGAGCCGCACCGCGAGATCGACCGCCGAACGTGACGACGCCAGTCCGGAGTGAGTGAACTGCGCTACTCCGGAAGTCGAGAGCACGACGCGGGTGAGCGAAAGCTCGTCGGCGCGGACGCTGCACGCAAACACGAGTGCCGCTGTTGTTGCGAGCAATCCGCGCAACGCAAATTCGCGGTGTCGCATGAGCAAACTCGTTTTCTTCATGATCTGCCTTCCGTTATGTGTGCCCGCAACAAAGGGCTCGGGTGGCGATTTTCCCCGCTCCAAGATTGGCAGGAGATTGCGTCCTCCCTGTGAACATTCGTCCATGGAGAGCAACACCCAAATGAACGAAATCAAATCGTTAAGCGTATCAAACACTCCAAGCGTTTCGATCCCACAACGTACCTACTCGCGTGGAAAGCCAAACAGCCGCGCCGGATTGTCAACGAGGATGCCTGAGCCGTTTGTCCGGAGCTATCACGGCCTTAGAGGCCGAGATCGCCCAGCGACGGATGGTCGTCGGGGCGGCGGCCGAGCGGCCAATGATATTTGCGCTCGTTCTCCTTGATCGGAAGATCATTGATGCTGGCGATGCGCAGACGCATCAGGCCCATTTCGTCGAACTCCCAGTTCTCGTTGCCGTAGCTGCGAAACCATTGTCCGCTGTCGTCGTGCCACTCATAGGCAAAGCGCACGGCGATGCGGTTGTCGCGAAAGGCCCAGACTTCCTTGATCAGGCGATAGTCCAGTTCGCGATTCCATTTGCGCGTCAGGAATGCCTCGATCGCCTCGCGGCCCTGCACGAACTCGGCGCGGTTGCGCCAGCGGCTGTCGATCGTATAGGCGAGCGCGACCCGTGCCGGATCGCGGGAATTCCAGGCATCTTCAGCCATGCGCGCTTTCTGCGCGGCAGTTTCGGCAGTGAAGGGAGGAAGCGGCGGGCGGCTCATGGTAGGACTCCTCAGAGAAAAGTGGATGCGATCGTCGGCGATTCGGTCAGCGCATGTGCCATGAATTCGAGAGCGCCGCCGACGGCGGTCCGGTCGGCGGGGCCGCCGAGACAGACCCGCACGGCTTCGGGAGGAACGCCTTGTGTGGTGAAGGCATCGCTCGCGACGACACCGATGCCGGTCGAGCGCATATGGCCGACAAAGGCTGAACGCGTCCAGGATTGCGGCAGCGACACCCACAGATGGAACCCGACCGGATCCGCCCTGAATGTGCCCGCCGGCAGGATCGCGTCTGCCAGTTGCTGGCGCTCGATCGACTCCTTGCGTACGGCCGCAAGGAGCGCATCCGCGGTGCCGTCCGCAATCCATCGTGTCGCAAGCGCGATCGTTATGGGCGATGCCATCACGGTCGCGGTCCGCACTGACGTCGCAAATAGCCAGCCAGACCGCGCGTCCGGCACCACCACATAGGCGACCCGCAGTCCGGCGCCGAGACATTTGGCGAGGCCTGCCACGTGCCAGGTGAGATCGGGCGCGAGTGCCCCGAACGGCGGAGGCCCGGCGGTGGGCAGGAATCCATACGGGTCGTCCTCGACGATGGGAACGCCAAAACGACGCGCGATCGCTACGATGGCGATCCGCCTCGGTTTGGAAATCGTGTGCGTCGTGGGATTAAGCAGGGTCGGATTGAGATAAAGCGCCCGGGGCTTGAGCCGTTTGCAGGCGTCCGCAAAGGCATCCGCGTCCAGGCCCTCGTCGTCCATCGGCAGGCCAACCAGCCGCAATCCCAATTGCGCCGCGATCGAACGCGTGCCCGGATAGGTCAGCGATTCTGAAAGGATGACATCGCCGGCTTTTGCAACAATTCCCAGGATGCCAAGCAAAGCAGCGTGGGCACCCGGCGTAATGAACAGCCGGTCCTGCGGCGGAACCAGAGCGCGGCGGCTCAACCAGTTCGACGCCGCATCCTTGTCGACCTGCACGCCGCCGAAGCCCTGATAACGCATCAGATAGACGAGGTCGCGGCCCAGCGCCTCCAATCCGTCCTGCATGCGATCGAGCAATTCGGGATCGTCCGGCTCCGGCGGGAGGTTCATTGATAAATCAACGATCTCGGGATGGCGGGCCATCGGGCCGTGACGGCGCCTGGCCGAGGCGCGCACGAAAGTGCCGTGTCCGACGCGCGACTCGATCAGGCCGCGCTTCTGCGCCTCCACATAGCCGCGGGCCACGGTGGTGAAATCGATATCCAGCCGGCGGGCAAGCTTGCGCTGGGGTGGCAGACGATCGGAAGGTGAAAGCCGGCCATTCTGAATGTCGGATTCGATGGCGTCCGCGATCGCAAGGTAGCGCGGCTTGTCCAATCCGGAGAGGTCGGGTGTCCAATCAAACATATCGCGATCAGCGCCGGTTCCGACGCTCCTTACATTGACTGTACATTGTTGCGCGTCGCGACGCCAGATGCACGACAAATCGCTTGATCAGAAATCAATTTGTAAATTGCACACCGCGATCGAACACGGCGATTGCAATACGATGATGCATGAAATTTCAGCAGAACGTTGCTTGTTTTGTTGACTCTGGAAAGTCAGACACGAATTGCATTGCGCGATTGAGAGGCAGGATTGAATGTTTAATTGATTGTATTTGACTGCTTTTGATGAATGGATGTGCACCCCTTCAATTGGCACGTAGCTTGCACCGAGTCTTGTTCGAGTCTCGTTGTTGAGTGTTTCGCTGTTGCGAGTCTCGCTGATGACGCGATGTGACGGCCCTGCGCATGGGCGCCGGCACGCGCTAGCAAGGGAGTAAGTCATGCCAGCCGTCACAATGCCTGCCCACAAGAAGGGCGACTTCCTGGTCGATTACGAAGAGAAGGTATTCGAGGATGTCAAAGCGAAACCGGGTGAAAAGGCGCTCGTCACGTTTCATACCGTCGCATTCGAAGGTTCCATCGGCCTTGTGAACATTCTCCAGGCTCTGCGACTTCAGCGGAAGGGCTTCAAGACCACGGTTCTTCTTTACGGTCCCGGCGTAACGCTCGGCGTGCAGCGTGGATTCCCAAAACTTGGCGACGAGCCGTTTCCGGGCGCGCAGAACTTCAACAATCAACTCGCCAAGTTTATGACCGAGGGCGGCGAAATCTATGCCTGCCGCTTCGCGCTTCAGATGCTCTATGGTCACGGCGAGCCCTCACTCATCCCAGGCATCAGGCCGATCAGTCCGCTCGACGTGCTTGATCTCATCCTCCTGCATCGCCGCGACGACGCCTTTATGATCCACACCTGGACGGTGTGAGGCAAGTTCCCCCGCGCAATGAACGGTGGAGGAGAGCGGCATGGCGCAACAAGTATTGCTTCGCGTCGCGGCGGTACAGATCGCGCCCGACCTCGACACTTCCGGCGGGACCCTGTCGAAGGTCCTGGCCGCGCTCGCCGAGGCTGCTGATAAAGGGGCACGACTGGTCGTCTTTCCGGAGACGTTCATCCCTTGGTACCCCTACTTCTCCTTCGTCCTTCCGCCGGTGCTCACCGGTGCGGAGCACATCCGCCTTTATGACAATGCAGTCGCTGTTCCGGGACCGGTGACAGAAGCGGTTTCGGCGGTTGCGAAGCGGCGCGAAATGGTGGTCGTGCTCGGCATCAACGAGCGTGACCACGGCTCTCTCTACAACACGCAGCTTGTCTTCGATGCGGACGGCCGGCTCGTCCTCAAGCGCCGCAAGATCACGCCGACGTTCCACGAGCGCATGATCTGGGGGCAGGGGGATGGCTCCGGTCTAAAAGTGGTCAACACGGCCGCCGGGCGCATCGGGGCGCTGGCGTGCTGGGAACACTACAATCCGCTCGCCCGCTACGCCCTCATGGCGCAGCATGAGGAAATCCATGTGGCGCAGTTTCCGGGATCGATGGTCGGGCCGATTTTCGCCGAACAGATCGAGGTGACGATCCGTCATCATGCGCTCGAAAGCGGGTGCTTCGTGGTAAACGCGACCGGTTGGCTCACCGAGGAGCAGATCGGAAAAATTGCGCCCGACGACAAGTTGCGCAAGGCGCTGCGTGGCGGCTGCATGACTGCCATCGTGTCGCCGGAGGGCGCGCACGTCGTTCCGCCGCTCACGCAAGGTGAGGGAATCCTCATCGCCGATCTCGACATGGGTCTCATCGTCAAGCGCAAGCGGATGATGGACTCGGTCGGCCATTACGCCCGCCCCGAACTGCTCAGGCTTGTGCTCGACAATCGTCCGACGCGGCCGATGGAGATTGAGACTGAGGCGGGATCAAGTCTTGCTTTCGAATCATTGAATGGGAGCGCGTCTCATGATGCCGACGATGCCGCAAGCCATGCCGACGGAACAGTTGATCAACGAGTTACAGTCTTGCGGGGTTCGGCTCGTTGATCCGAAGGTGGGCCACGAGAGCCGCCGTGGCGGCGCGGGCCCGTCAGACCACAAGGCGATGACGATCGACGGGATGACCGTGATGGTGCCGGTGCACACCGCGCCGGCCTTCGAGAGCCCCTATGTGGTCGAAAGGCCGGATGCATTCGGCCGCAGCCAGATCAGCCGGGACGGCGTGAAACTCGGCGATGTCAGCTTTCCGACGCGTCCGCGTTTCTACGACCTCGCCACGGCGGACGGTGTTCCGTATTGGAAGATCGCCGTGCTGCACGGTCGCGACGTGCTCGCAACCACCGTGCTGCAGAGCTGCATCCGTTATCAAAGCCGGACCAAGACCTGTGCGTTCTGCGCGATCGGGCAGTCGCTGGCGGCAGGCCGCACGATCGAACGCAAGACACCGGATCAACTCGCCGAGGTCGCCAAAGCTGCCGTGGAGCTCGATGACGTGCGGCACATGGTCATGACGACAGGCACGCCGCCAGGCCGCGACCGCGGCGCAGAGATGCTGGCTGACAGTGCCGCCGCCGTGAAGGCAGCAGTCGGTCTTCCGATCCAGGCGCAGTGCGAGCCGCCCGACGGCAAACATTGGTTCAGGCGCATGAAGGAATCGGGCATCGATGCCCTCGGCATGCATATCGAGGCGGTGAGCCCGCAGGTGCGCGCCAGAGTCATGCCGGGCAAGGCGCAGATCTCGCTCGAGCATTATTTCGAGGCCTTTGCATCCGCGGTTCCCGTCTTTGGACGCGGGCAGGTGTCGACCTATATTCTTGCCGGGCTCGGTGACACCAGGGAGGCGATCCTCGACACTTGCGAGAAGCTGGTTGCGCTCGGTGTCTATCCTTTTGTAGTCCCGTTTGTGCCGATCTCGGGGACACCGCTTGAAAGCCATCCGGCGCCATCACCGGCCTTCATGCACGAGATTCTGGGGCCGCTTGCGCTGATGCTGCGCGACAGCGGACTTAGATCCACCGACATCAAGGCCGGCTGCGGGCGATGCGGCGCCTGCTCGGCGCTCGCGACCTACGAACGCGGGGCGGTGGCATGATCTTCGATCCTTTCCCCGCATTCCTGCCGTCGGAATATCGCGTGAAGTTTGCGACGCAGGCCTGGGAATTTCGTGAAGCGGCAGCGCTCCGGCGCCAGGTGTTCTGTGTCGAGCAGCGCGTCTTTGCCAACGACGACCGCGACAAGATCGACGAAATCGCGGTCCCCATCGTGGCCATCTCGTCGCTTGGCGTCGTTGCCCATGAAGTGGTTGGCACTGTCCGCATCCACGAGAGCGAGCCCGGAACATGGTGGGGATCGCGCCTCGCCGTCGCTGCGGACTATCGCAGAATCGGCGCGCTCGGCACGGCGCTCATCCGCCTCGCGGTGTCGTCGGCGCATGCACGCGGCTGCCGGCGCTTCTTCGCCCATGTCCAAAGCCAGAACGCATCGCTCTTTCGGCGGCTTCACTGGTACACGATCGAGGAAATCGAGATTCATGGACGTCCGCATCATTTCATGCAGGCCGACCTCGCCCACTATCCGCCTTTTGCGGATGCCGAGACCGGATTTCTGTCATTGCCGAAAAAGGCCGCGTGATGATCGGCTCGCTCGCGCTTGACCGGCTTGCTGCAACGCTCCGCGCGGGGCGCGGCATTGCGGCCAAGCGCGATATCGCGGGTGTCGCAATGCGATTGGGCGTGTCGGCCGAGTCAGTTGTTCCGGTAGGCGACGACTGCGCGGCGATCGCGGACGGCGACGGCTACCTGCTGTTCGCAATCGAGGGATTCATGAATGAATTCGTGGCCTGCGATCCATGGTTCGCCGGCTGGTGCGGCGTCATGGTGAACATCTCGGATGTTGCCGCCATGGGCGGCCGGCCGATCGCGGTAGTCGATGCGGTGTGGGCGGCAAGCGAAGCCGATGCGCAACCGGTCCTCGCCGGCATGCGCGAAGCGTCTGTTGCTTTCGGCGTGCCGATCGTCGGTGGACACACCAATACACACACCGATCGCGGCCAGTTGTCGGTTGCGATTCTCGGCCGTGCGCGACGCCTGCTGACTTCGTTTGACGCGCAGCCTGGCGACTGCCTTGTCACGGCCATCGACCTGCGCGGCCGCTACCGCGAACCATTTTCGAATTGGGAGACCGCAACCGATGCGCCGCCCGCGCGGCTGCGCGCGGATCTCGAAGTGCTGCCGGCGATTGCTGAGTCCGGCCTGGCATTGGCGGCCAAGGACATTTCCCAGGGCGGACTCGTCGGAACCACGCTGATGCTCGCGGAATGCTCCGGCGTCGGCGCTGTGATCGAGATCGCATCGGTGCCAAAGCCCGAAGGCGTGCCGCTTGACCGCTGGCTGCAGACCTTCCCGAGTTTCGGATATCTCCTGGCAGTCCCGCCCGCAAACGTCTCCGCCTTGCTCGCGCGTTTCCATGCGCGCGGCATCGCGGCGGCCGATATCGGAAAAATCACCGCGGAGCGCCGCGTCAAGATCGCCGACGATCGCGCTGTTGAAACCATATGGGATTTCACCAAAGAGCCGCTCATCGGTTGCAAGCGGGTGGAGGCCTTTGCATGAGGAACGCGCTCCGCATTGCGATATTGGCGCATTCGACGAATCCCCGCGGCGGGGTCGTGCACGCGCTCGAACTCGGTGATGCGCTGACGCGCCTTGGTCACCAGGCGACGGTGCACGCCCCGGATGCGAAGGGAACAGGTTTCTTTCGGACAACGCTCTGCGGCACATCGTGCGTCCCGGCCTCACCAGTCGGGCGCGACGTGACCGCAATGGTGGAGACCCGTATCGTCGACTACATCCGCTATTTTGAGCGACCGCAAAACCGGCGCTTCGACGTTTGGCACGCCCAGGACGGGATTTCGGGAAATGCCCTGGCGACGCTCAAGGCACGTGGCCTCATCCCGGCATTCGCACGCACCGTGCACCATGTCGACATGTTCGACGATGCACGCCTTGCGGCCCTGCAAACGCGATCGATTGCCGCCGCTGATTGTCGATTTGCAGTCAGCCGCATGTGGCGGGATTGGCTCGTCCGCGAGTTCGGACGAGAGGCGCATCTGGTCGGCAATGGCGTCGACACGAACCGGTTTTCATCGGTGCCGGATGCGACGGACGCCGAGTTGCGCGCGCGACTGAATTTGCCAGACGGCGCGTCCATGTTTCTCGCCGTCGGAGGGGTCGAGGAGCGCAAGAATACGATCCGGCTGCTCGCCGCGTTCCGCATTCTTCATGCGCAACATCCTTCCTCCTGCCTGGTGATCGCGGGTGGTGCCTCGTTGCTCGATCATAATCGCTACCAGGCTCGTTTTGCGCTGGCGCTGGCGCAGAGCGGCCTGCCGGACGGTGCCGTGATTTGCACGGGCACGTTGCCGCAGGACTTGATGCCCGCGCTTTATCGCGCCGCGCATGCGCTGGTCTTTCCGTCCACCAAGGAAGGCTTCGGCCTCGTAGTGCTCGAAGCGATGGCGAGCGGTGTGCCGGTCGTGACGTCCTGCATGGCGCCCTTCACCGAATATCTCGGTGACGGAGATGCGCTCTGGTGCAACCCGTTCGAACCGGCCTCGATCTCCGCCGCCATGGCCGCATCGTTCGATGTCCGGCGCCGAGAGTGCCTCATCACAGGCGGGCGCGGGATCGCGGCGCGCCATGATTGGACGGCGACGGCGCACGCCCACATCAAGATCTATGACAAGCTGAGGGAGCCGATCCATGCCTGAGATGCGTTTTCTCATCCGGTGGCCGGACGGCGAGGCCGAAAGCTGCTATTCGCCCTCGCTCGTGATCAAGGACTTCTTTGTGCCGGGCGAAACCTACCCGGTCTCCGACTTCGTCGAACGCAGCCGAACCGCGCTCAACATCGCGAGCGAACGAGTGAAGGCCAAATACGGCTTCGCCTGTTCCAGCGCGATGGACCAGTTGGCGCGGATCGAGACCGCGGCCCGCACGTTTTCGCATCTTCCGGACGCACGCGTGAGCGTCGATGCATTCGAGGAATGAGACGCGAGGGGTCCCATGAATCAAGCAACTCCTGTCGCACGCTATTCAGTCGCCGTGGTCGGCGCCGGCCAAGCCGGCCTTTCGATCAGTTGGCATCTTGCGCACAGCGGCATCGATCATGTGGTCATCGAGAAGCAGCGTGCCGGGCATGCCTGGCGGGCCGAACGCTGGGACACGTTCTGCCTGGTGACGCCGAACTGGCAGTGCCAATTGCCGGGCTTTCCCTACCAGGGATCCGACCCGCACGGCTTCATGCTCCGCGATGAGATCATCGCATACCTGGAGGGCTTCATTTCCTCCTTCGATCCTCCCTTGCGCGAGGGCGTTACGGTGCGCAGCCTGCGCAGCAGCCCGGAACACGGCTTTGCGCTCGATACTACGGAGGGCCTGTTTGTCGCCGACCAAGTGGTGATTGCGGCAGGCGGCTATCAAATTCCGATCGTTCCGCGCTGTGCCGAACGGTTGGGCAGCGACATCGTTCAATTGCATTCCTCGGTCTACCGCAATCCCGCGGGACTGCCCGAGGGTGCGGTGCTCGTAGTGGGCAGCGGACAATCCGGCTGCCAGATCGCGGAGGACCTGCACCTGGCAGGCCGCAAGGTCTATCTGTGCGTCGGCGATGCACCACGTGTGGCGCGGCGTTATCGCGGGAAGGATGTGGTCGAGTGGCTGCACCTCATGGGATACTACGATCTGCCTGTGCATCAGCACCCGTTGCGTGAGGGCGTGCGCGAC
Organism: Xanthobacteraceae bacterium; assembly: GCA_035300505.1. Lineage (GTDB taxonomy): Bacteria > Pseudomonadota > Alphaproteobacteria > Rhizobiales > Xanthobacteraceae > VAZQ01. The sequence continues at coordinate 12,236 of DATGVJ010000013.1, read as the reverse complement.
AAGACCAATCATTATGTCACCGGTCGCGATGGCGGGCGCGACATCGATCTGCGCCAGCATGCGCGGGAGGGGATGGAACTCTACGGGCGCTTGCTGGACGTCAAGGGCGATTGCCTGCTGCTCGACGACGATCTTGCGCAGTGCCTGGACCAAGCCGACCAAGTCTCGGAAAGCATCAAGACCAGCATCGACGGTTTCATCAGCAAGGCGGGAGTAACGGCGCCCGAGGAACCGCGCTATCGCCCCGTCTGGGTCCCCCCCAAAGAACGGCCGAAACTCAACTATCGCGCGGCCGGTATCACCTCCATCGTCTGGTGCATTGGCTTTCGCACCGATTACGGCTGGATCGACTTGCCGGTCTTCAACGGACGCGGCCAGCCCACCCACGTGCGCGGTGTGACGCCGGTGCCCGGCGTCTATTTCCTCGGGTTGCCCTGGCTTTATACCTGGGGCTCGGGCCGATTTTCCGGCGTGGCACGGGACGCGGAATATTTGGCGGAGCACATAAAGGCGCGTGCCCGATTGGCGCCGGCCGAGAGGAAGGCCGCCCTCAACGAAGCCGCGATCGGGTCCTGAGACAGGCATGAACAGTCTTATTCGACCCATCGACATAAAGCGTCTGCTGCGTGCCGGCGCTGCCGCGATACCGGCCAGCATCGTGCTGGGAATGCCGCACCTGTGCCTGGGCGGGCTTTCGGAGACTTGGCTGCTCAAGGAATGTGGTCACCGCCATTGGTTCCAACTCGCGGAACTCGCGGGTTTGGACAGACCGGAATTCCACGATGACGCCGGCGAACCGATCTACGCGGCCTTCCTCGCGGTCTCGGTCCGTGATGCTGCATTCGAGACGGTGCGAGAACACAACGAACTCGCCATCTCGTCGGACCTGACACGCACGTCACGCAGCCGGTTCACGAGCATCCACCGGCTTTCCGTTCGTGCGAGGACGATCGGCGAGGTCGCGATGACCTCGACATTCGTGCGGCGTGCGCAGAAGGGCCGCAATCATACGATCGCGCGTGCCGAGGTTTCCGGTTTGCCGCCGGTTGGCGCTGCGCCGCACGTGATGGAATTCATAACAGAATCGGTGAACCTGCGTTCAAACCGTTGGGACGCTCATCTCGGTTTCAAACGCGACGCAGCGACTGTTATCGATCGGTTCGAATTCGATCCCTGCCCGGCGCAGGATTTCAACGGCGCGGACTTCCTCTATTTCGCGAGCTTCCAAGCTTTCGTCGATCGGGCCGAGTGGTCCTTCTTCCGCCCGGACGGGCCCTTTCCCGCGACACGTCGACGCGACATCATCTACCGTCGCAATATCGACCCCGGCGAGCGTGTGATTGCCAACTTGCTCCAATTTCGGCGGAACGATGAAATCCTCAGCCATTGGTATTGCTTGCAAAGGGCCCAGGACAATCTGCCCATCGCCGATATCTTCACGGTCCGAAGCCTGTCGATAGGAAGATGAAAGCGAGAAATGCATCCTGCGGGCTGCGGTGCATGCGACCTGTTCGATCAGCACATCAAATACGCCAAGCACTTCGATCCCACAACGTACCTACTCGCGCGCGAAGCCAAACAGGCGGGCCGGATTGTCAACGAGAATGCGTTCCCTGAGCCGTTGATCAGGAGCGATCACGGCCAGGAGATCGAGGAGATCGCCTTCGTTGGGCGTGCGGCCCGGGATGAACGTATTTCCGTGCGGCCAATCGGTACCCCAGATCACGCGATCGGGCGCGGCTTCGATAACCGCCTGGGCGAAGGGCACCATGTCCATGTAAGGCAGGCTTCCCTTGACGTGGGCTTGGGGGACGGCACTGATCTTGTCAAAGCTGCACAGTTTCACCCAGAAGCGGTCGTCCTTGAGCATGTCGAGCAGGATCCGGAACGTCGGTTGGCCAAGACCATCTGCACCTCGAACCCGCGCCATGTGGTCGATGATGGTCACCGTCGGGAGGGCGCGGATGAATTTCTCATGTTCAATGAGATCCATGGGATCGACGTGAAGATCGAGAACCCAACCGTGCCTCTGCAGCAGCGGTAGATGTTCGCTGAGATAGTCCACGCTACCCGGCCGGTCCTTCATGAGATGGAAGCGCGCGCCGCGTATTCCAGCCTCAGCCAAGGCCTCCGGCGACATGGTCTCGGACGAGGAGTTTATGTTGGCGATGCCGCGCGCCGAATCTCCTAACTTGGCAATAGCGTCCAGAATGACGCGGTTGTCATATCCATGGGCGGTCGGGGTGACAAAAACGGCTCGGCTGAGGCCCGTGATCCTCTGCATATTGAGGTAATGTTCGATCGGCGCGGCCGGCGGCGTATATCGGCGCTTTTCGTAATAGGGAAAAATATTGGGCGGGCCGAATATATGGGCGTGCGTGTCGCAAGCGCCCTTTGGAAGAGTCCAGCTTGGCGTCCGAGTATTGGGGTCCGGCGGCAAACTCACAGGCACTCCTGAACGCGTCATGCAGACCTCGCTGTTTGGAAATTCCGGGCAGTCTATATCAAGGGGCCTCGTGCCTGAACAGCGTACCTTGTATGGTGCCGGAACAATGGAAGCTTTGAACAAGTTCACAGGCACCGGCATAGGCGCGCCGATGCAGCGCGTCGAGGATCGGCGCTTCGTCACCGGCAAGGGGGATTTCGTCGACGACTTTGCTCTGCCGCAGATGGCTGTCGCCTATGTGGTGCGATCACCTCACGCCCACGCCAGGATCGTTCGCATCGACAAGGGGCCAGCTTGCGCCGTCCCGGGCGTATTCGGCGTCCTCACGGGCCACGACGTTGTTGCCGAAAATATCAAGGGATTGCCGTGTCCGGGTTTCCCAGTTCAGCCTGTTGGATCACGTTATTACCGTCCATTGCGACCCGTTCTGGCTTCGGATTTCGTGCGTCACGTGGGTGACGGCGTTGCGTTGATCATTGCGCAAACTCTCCACCAGGCGAATGATGCGGCTGAACTGCTCGCGGTGGATTACGAAGTGCTGCCTGCCGTCACACTCGAGGATGCGCTTGCGCAAGGCGCTCCCAAGGTCTGGCAGGACGCGCCGAGCAATGTGAGCTTCCAGCTGGAGCGGGGCGAACGCCGAACTGTCGATCAAGCGTTTGCCCAGGCTTCCCATGTCACCAGGCTTTCGTTGCACTACCCGCGCGTCACTGCAAATACGATCGAGCCTCGTTCGGTTGTGGCCTATAGAGAGGCGGGGCAGCGCTTCACGCTGCGCTCGACCACGCAGACGCCGTATCGCTTGCGCGAGGTCGCGTCGGATATCCTGCGAATGCCGGAACTCGACTTGAGAGTTGTGTCCCCGGACGTGGGCGGTGGCTTTGGCATGAAGAGCCAAGTGTACCCGGAGGAAATCCTCGTCCTCTGGGCGGCGAGAAAGCTTGATCGGCCGGTAAAGTTGGTTGTGGAACGCAGCGACGCCATAGCGTCGGACGCTCATGGTCGACATCAGATCGTCGAAGCAGAACTGGCACTGGATGCCAATGCCCGGATCCTGGCGGTGCGCTCCTCCGTTTCGATCGACCTTGGCGCGTACCTCAGCGTGACCGCGGCCAGTGCGCCGAACAATGCCACGAACAGCCTGACCGGCACCTATGTGGTTCCGCTGATGCACGTCGTCGTCAAAGCGGTGTTCACCAATACTGCAATGATGGCCTCCTATCGCGGCACCGCAAAACCCGAAGCCAGCTTTGTGATGGAGCGCCTTGTCGACAAGGCCGCGCGGGAATTGGGCATCGATCCGGTGGACATGCGGCGGCGTAATCTCATTCCGCCGACGGCGATGCCGCACAAAACGGCCGGCGGCCTGGTCTATGACTGCGGCGAATTCGAAAAAGTGCTCGATTCTGCGCTTGAACTCGCAGACTGGACCGGATTTGCGAAACGGCGCACTGAAAGCGAGCGACGCGGATTGCGCCGCGGCATCGGCCTGGCACTGCATTGCCAGCGTGCGGGCAATCAATCCGAGCGAATGGAAATACGGGTCGCGCCGAACGGCTCTGTCGCCTTGCACGTTGGCACGCATTCCCACGGGCAGAGCCACGAGACGGCTTTTGCACAGATGATCAACGAATGGCTCGGCGTTGAGCCCGACCAGGTGACATTGTTTCAGGGCGATACCGACAAGGTCCTGTTCGGTCGCGGTACATTTTCTCAACGCAGCATGAGCACCGGCGGTTCCGCGCTGCAGGCAGCCGCGGACATTGTTATTGCCAAAGGGAAGCGTCTTGCCGGCTTGATCCTTGAGGCCTCGGAGGAAGATATCGATTTCAAGAGCGGTGTGTTCCTCGTGCGAGGAACTGACCGCACCGTGGCGTTCAAGGAGGTCGCAAAGAAATCGTATCAGGGGATGGGCCTGCCCGCCGAATTCGGCATCGGTCTCGATGGCGCGGGCACGCACCCCGGTCCATTCACCTTTCCGAACGGCTGCATGATTTGCGAGGTGGAGGTCGATACCGATACCGGCACGGTCGCGGTGGTCAGACTTTCTGCCGTCGATGATGTGGGGACGGTGGTCAATCCGCTGACTCTGGAGGGACAGTTGCACGGTTCGACCGCCCAGGGTCTGGGCGAGACGCTGCTGGAGCAAGTGGTCTATCAGCGCGGATCCGGACAATTGATAACAGGATCGTTCCAAGATTATGCGATGCCGCGCGCGGACAACATGCCCGCCATCGTGAGTTCCATTCGCCCCGTTCCGACCAAGCTTAATCCGCTGGGTGCAAAGGGCGGGAGCGAACCGGGAAATGTCGGCGCACCGGCTGCGATCATCAATGCGATCGTCGACGCGCTGTCGTCATACCGGGTCACGGACGTGCCGATGCCGGCAACCCCGGAACGGATTTGGCAACTCATCCATGGGGCACGGGAGTAGGGACGCGTTCAGCGGCGTAGGGTGGGTAAAGTCGCGCAAGCTGTGAAATCTCAACATACTCCGTCGCGCGGAAGCGCGTCTTTGCCCACGCGATTGCGGCGTGCCAAACTCGCAAGCTTTGTTTGTGGCGCCGCCGACGCGTGGGCAAAGGCGCCACAAAGCGACGTTGCACAATCGACCATTGTGCCATGCGCCTTTGCCCACCCTACACCAAAGCTGCTTCCTTTGGCTTGGATTGGACGCGCTCGGCGAGGCCGAAGAATCGGCGCGCGTTGAGGCCGAGGATCTTTTCCTTGTCGGTCTTGGACAGGCCAACTTCATCCAGGATTTTCAAGGCGGTCTGCGTGGACCAGCACGGATGGTCATCGCCAAACATGATGTGATCGACGCCGAAGTACTCGATCGCGAACTTCACTCCGATTGCATGCGGCGAGACGGTATCCGTGTAGAAGGTCTTGAGATACACGCTCGGATCTCGTGGAAGCTTTGCAGGGCCGGCGCTCTTGTCCATTCGGCCTGCCTGATACGGCAGCGCACCGCCCGTGTGTGACATATAGACCTTCAACTTCGGATGCCGCTCCATGATCCCCGAGAAGATGAGGCGGGCGGCCGTGAGGCTGACATCGAAGGTGCGCCCGAGCGCCAGGTGCAGCGCGCCGTTATATCCATCGAGAATGTCGATGAAGGCGTTGTCGGTCGGGTGGATCAGCAGTGGGACGCCAAGCTGCTCGATGCGGTCATAGAGGGGCTCGAGGCGGGAATGATCGATATGATTGTCGCGTCCGATCGTGCTCGGAATGTTGACGCCGATAAGACCGAGCTTCTGCACCATGCGATCGAGTTCATCGATGGCAGCCTGCGTGTCCTGCAGCGGCACCACGCCGGTCGCCCAGACGCGCCCAGGATAGCGACGTTGAGCCTCAGCCATCTCGTCATTGTACATGCGCGCATAGCGCACCCCATCAGCCAGCGGAATTTCAGAAAAGAATGTCGAAAACGGCCCAAGCGAACATACAATATCGATGTCGTGGCCGGTGGAATCCATATGCCGGAAGTGATCTTCAAGGTCGAACCAGGTTTTGCGCCTGTAGCCGACGACGCCGACGCGTCCATAGGTTGCGTAAAGGTCATAGCCGCCAACGCCGTTTCGTTCCGCGCGGGGATAGCTGCCCTTTCGCTCGCACAGATCCTCGAACACCGACCGCGGAAACCAATGAACATGGCAATTGAGAATTCGCATCGGCGCGCTCCTTCGAACTTGTGTTCCGTGCGCTATATGACGCACTTGTTTTGGCGATTGTACGAGCAGAGCGTTAATGGGTCAATTAAGCTCGCGGGCGTTTGTTCGTTTTGCGCACATCAGGGGCTCGACTTGACACTCGCTAACAGCCACGGATAGTCACGCAAGAGGCAAGCAATACAGATGTGCGCCTTACGCACACCCTGTAGGTGTCGCCAGCAACGACTGACGGCCGTGCGTTTGACCAGGGCGGAAAGCAACATGACCGACTACCGCCTTTACGACATGCTCGCTGATGCCTTTGCGGCAGAAGGTGTCGATACGCATTTCACTTTGCTCGGTGACGGCAATATGCATTGGGCGACCGTGCTGGCCGAACGGCATGGCGTGCGCACTATACACGCGCGTCATGAACATTGCGCATGCGCAATGGCGAGTGCGTTCGCACAAGTGACCGGACGCGTTGGTATTGCGTCCGTAACCCACGGCCCTGGACTGACACAGACCATGACGGCCCTCACGACGGCGGCCCGAGGAGACATTCCGCTTGTGTTGTTCGTCGGCGAGGCGCCCACGACCGCTGCCTGGACCATTCAGCATATCGATCACGCTCCGTTCGCTCGCGCATGCGGCGCGGAGTACGTCCAGATTCAGAGCGTCAACCATGCGCTCGATCGTGTACGCGAGGCATTCTGTATCGCTCAATACGAGCGCCGGCCGGTGGTGCTGGGTGTATCGGACGATCTGCAGCGAATGCCCGTCTCGAAGGTCCGGGAATACGTGCCGTCTTGCGTCTTCCTGCCGCGAAATCCTCCCGCTGCTCCCGATCCCGAAGCAGCGAGCATGATTGCCGACGTGATTGCGTCTGCGAAGCGGCCCATAATCTTGGCAGGCAGAGGCGTGTTGGAGGCCGGCGCGAAAGCGGACGTGGTGGAGCTGGCTGAGCGCAGCGGGGCCTTGCTGTCGACAACCCTGCCCGCGCGTGGCCTGTTTCAAGACGATCCGTATGCGATAGGAATCGGGGGCGGTTGGTCGAGCGACGTTGCCATGGAGTTGTTCGCCGAATCGGATCTCGTGATCGCCATAGGGGCGAGCCTTTCCGGTTTCACGACCCATTCCGGCAGGCTCTACCCGAAGGCGCGCGTTGTCCAGATCGACGCCAACCCAAAAGCCGTGCGGCACAATCGGGTGGTCGCACATCATCATCTGCGCTGTGACGCAAAGTTAGGTGTCGCAACGATCAATAAAATCCTGGCGCTGGCGATTAGCGCCAAGTCAGGATACAAGTCAGGATACCGGACGCAGGCCGTCGCCGACCGGATCAAGGCGCCTGCGGTGGACTTCGAACCGCAAGCCCCGGAGGGAACGATTGATCCGCGCCACGCGGTACGGGAAGTCAATCGGGTTGTGCCGAAGGACTGGTTCCTTGTCGGCGGCAGCGGGCACTGTGCGTATTTCACCGCGACCAACACGCAGGGTCGCCCGCCGGATTTATATGCGAGCGTCCGTCACTTTGGCGCGATCGGTTCCGGACTCTCGCACGCCATCGGCATCGCGGTTGCGCGGAAGAGCCGCAAGATCTTGCTCATTGACGGCGATGGCAGTTTGATCATGCATGTCCAGGAATTGGAAACCATCGCGCGGCATGGTCTGCAAATGCTGGTCGTCGTCTTGAATGACGGCGCCTATGGCTCGGAGGTGCATAAGCTGCGGGCGGACGGGTTGTCCGATCGAGAAGTGCAGTTTGGGCGTCCGAACTTTGCCAAGATCGCGCGAGGTTTTGACTTAAGGGGTGCGACGATTTCCGACATTGGACAAATCGATGCTTTGTTTCAGGATCACCTGACCGGAACGCAGGCGGAAATATGGGACATCCCGATAGCAGGTAACGTGCTTTCGACGCCGTTTCGACGCGAGGCAAGGATGCTCGCCGGCCATTCATCTCCGGCGTCCTCGTGATACCAGATGTTGCTTGGCGCGATGGCGACGCGTCGTGTTCCGGTGAAGAGGAGACGCCGTATGATCTTGATCTTGCGTCCGATGCCGGCGCGATCGCGCGGAAGTTTCCCTGCTGCTTCCATCATGCCGGCGTTTGTTTTACTCATCGTGCTGTTGTGCTCTACCATAGGCGCCCTTGCGCAGGCGGTGCGCAGCTATCCCTCCGAGCCTATCCGTATCGTCGTTCCGTTTGGGCCGGCGGGTGGTCCCGACTTCGCGATACGCGCATTGCAACCGGAACTCCAGGAAACAATCATGCAGTCTGTTCGCGTGGAGAATCGTCCTGGTGCGAACAGCATCATCGGCACGCGAGCGGTCGCGACTGCGGCGCCCGATGGCTACACGTTGCTCGGCGCGAGCACCGGGTTCTCGACGATCGAAATCACGACATCACAACTTGGCTTTGATCCTCTCAAGGATTTTACACCGGTCAGTCTCACGGCGCGAAGCGCAGGCTATCTCCTGGTCGTCAACGCCAAGTCGCCCATCGCCAGCATGGCCGACCTCATTGCGGGGTCCAAGAAATCCGAGGTGTTCTACGGATCGCCGGGCCTTGGGAATACGCTGCATCTCATTGCGGGGCTGTTTGCGGAAAAGGCGGGTGCCACTTTCAAACACGTTCCCTATCCGGGTGTGGCGGAGGCGGTGCTGGCGACTGTCCGGGGCGAAGTGACCTTTGTGTTCTCGACGCCACCGGCGGTCATGGGACTGCTCCAAAGCGGAGAACTGAGAGCCATCGGTTATGCCGGATCGGAACCTTTCCCGGACCTGCCAATGGTGCCGCCGGTCTCAAACGCCGCGCCTGGGTTTCGTATCGCAGAGCCGTGGTCCGGCATATTGGCTCCGGCGAAAACACCGGATATCACCATCTCCATATTAAACGCTGCGCTGCGTCGCGCGACCGAGGTCCCGAGATACGAGGCGGTGCTCAAGGCCGGGAGCTATAGGCCACAGTCGAGTTCGCCAGGGGAGTTCAGGGCTTTTCTGGAACAGAATATCTCCGATTGGCGCGAGGCAGCCCGTGCGGCGGGCGTGCGCGCCAAATGACAACAAACGACGCTGACGCTATCAGAAACACCAAGTCTAGGATGGACGAGATGAAGATCCAAAGTGGCGCCCTCGGGCAGGATTTTGCAGGCCATCCCTCGCTGGTCCGGCATGATCTTGAATGGGCTTTCCCTTGGTCGACGGAGACGCTCGCCGCGGCTGCGCTCATTGCGACATCGTTTGTCGGGTGGGCGCCACCTGCTTATGCCCAATCCGATTTTTACGCCGGCAAGACGATCAGACTTGTGGTCGGAGCAAGCGCAGGAGGCGGATACGATCTCTATGCGCGGGCGATCGCACCATTCCTGAGCGCACATCTTCCGGGAAAGCCGACCGTGATCGTTCAGAACATGCCGGGGGGAGGGGGCCTGACGTCGGTTCTCTATCTCGACGCAAGCGCACCCAAGGACGGAATTGTTGTGACGACGTTCAATTCCGGTGTGCTTTCGGATGCGTTCACGTCCCAGGACAAGGCCAAGGTCGACTTTCGGAGCCTGGGGTGGCTTGGGAGCGCAAATCGCTCAGTCCGCTTTTGCTATTTCTGGCATGGCACCGCAATCAAGACATGGGACGATCTCAACCGCGGCAAGCAGGCCACGATGGGTGCGATTGGCGTCAATAGCGGCGCCTATAACGACATCGCCATCCTGAAAAACCTGATGAAGGGCAATGTGCGTCCGATCCTCGGCTATCCGGGCCGTTCGGAGGTGCACCTGTCGATCGAGCGCGGCGAACTCGACGGCGAATGCGGATCCAAGGAGGGCATGCCAGAAAATTGGATTCGCGACAGGAAGATCAATATCGTCATTCGCATGCTGCAGGCAAATACGGATGATATGCTGGAAGGCGTGCCATGGGCGGGCGATTACCTGAAGGCCCCCCAGGATCTCGACGTGCTGCGCCTCCTGACGACCGCAATGGATCTCGGCAGGCCATATGTCGTGTCGGGGCAGGTTCCCAAAGAACGGCTTGCGATATTGCAGAAAGCATTTGCGGCTGCGGTGCAGGACAAAGGGTTTCTTGAATTAGCCCAACAGCGCAACATGGACGTCAGCCTGGTTCCGGGAGAGGCCGCGCAGGAACTGGTGACGAGGGTTCTCGATGCACCTAAGGCTGTGGCGGAGAAAGCCAAGGAAATAATTAAATAGCGTGGACGCCGCGGTTGCGAACCGCTTTCCGTCGCGGACACTTCTGGATTGGCGCTGGAGAACGACCCCACTTCTCGTTCAGTGGCGACGCCCCCGCCCCCGCAAATTCCGCGGGGGCAAATCTCCGTTGATGCCGGGCGTCGACGGACCTGCCATCCGGGTCAGAAAGTCCCGAGGCCGTTGAATGGCGAGGCGGTCCCGCCTTTAATCTGGTAGATATGCAACGTGAACATGAACTCCCAGCGTTGGAGGCGCTCTGCTTCTCGTGCGGCATCTTCGAGGTAGACGTTGTCGGCGATCGGCAGGCCCATATTCACCTGCGTCAGCTGATGGATCGGCCGGTTAATGCCCTGGACCCCGGAGGGTTGTACGTCGTTGACGGCATCACTCCCCAACAGCGACACATCCCGCGTACGCAGCCACGGCAGCACCGACGCATGCAGGCCGGCGCCACCCGTGCCGTAAGCCCACGCGCCTTCGGCCGCCCGCTTCGCCCAGCGGCCGCTTCGAACCAACAGGGCGTCTCCAGCGCCAATGCGAATCCCGGCGAACTTCTCCCAGGCCTCGAGATCTTCGACATAGATGGGCGTTGTGGGCTCGAGCCATTTGACCTTCTTGAGCAGCGGCATGTCGACGAGAATGGCGCGGGTTATGTAGCCCGGACCCATTCTGTCGGTAGCGGATTCCCGGCACCCCGCGGGCGTGAGGGTGAAGGGAAAGCCGTTATAGCTTACCGCCGGTTCGCCGGGCTTGCGCCCGATCGGCCCCTGATAGTGGCACAGCGCATCGAGGTGCGAATTCAAGCCGTCGTGGATCGATAACTGGATGATGTCGAGGGCGCCACGAACCTCGCCGGTTTCCGGATCAATTCGCGCCATGCGGTGCACATTCTCGCCGAAGCCACCCGTGTCCATGCCGGTCTTCTTGAACGGATTGATCTGCAGCGTGACAGTCTTGGCTTCCTTGACGAGTGCGAGTGCCTGTTTGGTCTTTTCCGGCGTGATGAGATTCAAGAGCCCCCGTTGATCTTCCTTGCCCCATCGGCCCCAGTTCGACAGTTCTTTCTCCCACTTCTTGAGTGTCTCCAGCGTCACGAGACGGTTGGGTTCCTGGGTCGAGGCGTGCGCGGTGAATGTCTGAGCCTGAGCAATAGCCGTCGCCGACAGCGTCAGGGCTGCAACCGATACCGCAGCCATCATAAATTTGCGCACCATGGATTTCCTCCCTGTTGGGACATACGCCCTGTGGAATGAGTTTAGCGCAGAGGCGCCGATCGCCGCCGCGAGAAAGTGTTCGCCCGTCGGCGGCATCATCGCGGACGCTGAGAATGGGACTTCGGCACCTCCCGGTTTGGTCGTTCGCCCACTAGGCTACCTTACTCTCGCGACCCGAAAGAGGGAGGAATGACGGGTCTTGTGCAAATCACGTCATCTTGCCCTCGATCCTTGGCGGCCCCTAATCGGGGGCGATACGGAGTTAGGCAGCTTGCTTGGAGTGGCGCGGGGAGGAGTTGCTGCGAGACAGGCGCGCCTATCGTCCGTTGCGGCCGAGTTGATCCACCGCTGCGTTCCATAGTGCAACGGTCTCTGCGGCGGCGGGATCAAATCTTCTCGCTCAGATAGTCGGCGACCGGCTTGCCGGTTACGGTGCGCAGGATGAGCCCGAGGATCTCGGTCTCGACACTGGCATAGTGAAATCGCGTGCCGGGCGGCGCAACGCGGGTGTTGAACTGCGCGACGCTGAGGACGGGGTCCTTGCCGCTGACCAGATCGCGCCCGGGGCGCCCGATATCGTCCTGCCCATCATAGTTAGAGCTTACCTTGAAGTCGACGCCCGATGACATGTGCAACAGCGCGCGAATCGGCGTCTTGCCGTACTCGGTACCGGCGAGCCCGGCGACGTAAGTCGCTACGTCGTCGTCGA
>DATGVJ010000012.1:0-28665 GCA_035300505.1 Xanthobacteraceae bacterium | reverse complement strand
AGGCTCGTTTGGAAATGTCACGAAGAGACATCGTCGTTGCTCCTCAATTCGGGAAGGGCCGATGCCAAATGTATCACAAGGCCGGTTTCGAATGATTGGCAAGATTACCGCTTCAATGTGCTCTCGCAAAGCGATGAGGCGTCGTTCAGCGGCATTGGCCAATTGCCAATCAGCGCGAGCTCGCGGCGAGCTGCAATCGAAGGTGCGACAAGCATATACTTGACTCCGTCAAGTAATTTCCCTATGCTAGTGGCATGGAAGCTACTGTTTCTCACGACGCGCGGCGCGTCGCCGCGGTGCGCCGCTTCAACCGTTTCTACACTCAGAAGCTCGGTGTGCTGCAGCGCGGGTGGCTCGACACTCCGTTCTCCTTGACTGAAGCGCGCGTGCTGTATGAGATCAAGCAGCGCGAGCGCGCGACGGCGAGCGACATCGTGCGCGATCTCGGCCTCGATGCCGGGTACCTCAGTCGCATCCTGCGCCGGTTTCAGAAAAGTGGGCTGATCCGCAAAGACGTTTCGCCTGACGATGGCCGACAAAGCCTCTTGTCGATGACCGCGCGCGGATGCAGGACCTTTGAGCCGCTTGAAACGCGGACTGAACGGCAGGTTGGTACAGTGCTCGGCCGGTTGACCGAGCACGAGCAGGACCATCTCGTCTCGGCGATGCGCGCGATCGAGACATTGATTGCGTCAGAACCGAAAGCGGAGAGCGAGATCATCCTTCGCCAACCGCGGCCCGGCGATCTCGGCTGGGTGGTCGCCCGGCACGCGGAGCTTTACGCACGGGAATATGGCTGGGCAGAAAACTTCGAGGGGCTGTGCGCGCAAATCATTGCAGACTTTGTCAGCAAGTACGACCCGAAATGCGAACGCTGCTGGATTGCCGAAATGGGTGACCAGAATGTCGGATGTGTGTTTCTGATCAAGGATTCCAACAAGGTCGCCCGCCTGCGCCTCCTGTTGGTCGATCCGCCTGCGCGCGGGCGCGGCCTTGGCACCCGGCTGACGAAGGAGTGCATTCAGTTTGCCCGACAATGTCGCTATGAAAGTATTACGCTCTGGACGCATAAGGTGCTCACCACGGCGCGGCACGTTTACGAGCGTGCCGGTTTTCGCCTGACATCAAGCGAGACGCGGCGCAGTTTCGGCCAGAATGTCGTCAGCGAGCACTGGGATTTGGCGTTGTAGGGGTAGGGCTTCGAAGAAAGAGCCGCTTGAATGCGGAACTCCAAACCTTGGGTCACCTGAGATCGGAACTCCGACAGCGAGTGTTTGGAGTCCCGCCTTTAGGCGGTCTTTCTTTAGGCGGGACTTCCAAGAAAGGGCCGCCCGCGGCGAAGCCGCCGTAAAGGCAATACTCCAAACCTGGAGCAGCCTGAAGGAAGAACTCCAAATGCGCGCCCCTCGTTACTTCTCCTCCAACGTATTGATCGGGTCCCAGTCGGGGCCAGGCGGGACCCGGGCGAGCGCTTTGGTGCGTGCCAGGAACAGCGCCGAAGGCAAGTCGTCTTTGGCCGCGGTCGCGAATGCTTCCGCGGCGCCGGCGAAATCGCGGGCGCGGAAGCGCGCCAGCCCGTCCGCATAGGCTTTGGCGTGCGCGGCCTGATCCGGCTTGATCGTGTCTGCGTCGCCGAGCGGCTCGAATACCCTGCCTGCGTCGACACGGCCCTTGACCCGGATGGTATCGATCTCGCGCCAGGCAAACGTCGAGCCGGTGAGTGCTTTGGTCGCCTCCGATGCCATGATGGTGGTGGCATAAAATTTGTTGGCCCCCTCGAGCCGCGAGGCAAGGTTCACCGTGTCGCCCAGCACGGTGTAATTGAATCGCCGGCGCGAACCGATATTGCCGACGATCGCCTCGCCCGAATTGAGGCCGATGCGTTGTTTCAACGTTCGGCCCTGGAACGCCGCCGCGACGCGATCGAGTTCGGGAAGCCGCGCGGCGCATAGCAACGCGGCGCGCACGGCGTTGGTGGCGTGATCGGGATCGTCGTGCGGCGCGCCGAATACGGCCACGACGGCATCGCCGATGTACTTGTCGACAAAGCCGCCATGCGCCTCGATGATGTCGGTCATGGCTGAGAGATATTCGTTCATCGCCGCCACCAGTTCAGTCGGCCCGATTTTCTCCGAGGCCGCGGAGAAATCCGCCATGTCCGAGAAGTATACGGTGGCAATGCGCAACTCCCCGCCGAGTACGGGCGGCTTGTTCGATTCCAGCATCTTCTCGATCACGGAAGGAGCCAGATAGAGCGCGAAACTCTGACGCAGCAGCCGCCGGCTGCGGTCGGCGACGACGAAGCGATAGCAAAAGGTGGTACCGAGCGCAGCGAGTGCGGCCAGCAGCGGCTCGACCAGCGGCAGCGACAGCGCCGTCTGGAACGCGGCGGTTGCAGCCGCAGCCCAAGCGGCCACGAGTCCGAGAAAGGCCAGCGCGGTTGCCGTCGGCCCGAAGGTCAGCGCAGTCGTGGCTGCCAATCCGGCCAGCACGAACGAAATGATAAAAATGCCGATGCGGCCGAATTCGGTGAGCGGGTCGCTGCGCAGCAGGTTGTTGACCGCCGTGGCGTGGATGTACACGCCCGCTATCGAATCACGCGTGAATTTCTGTTCCGTCACCGGGGCGGGCAGCGCACAACGCGGCGCGTGCGAACCTTCGGGCCCAGTGGCAAGGCGCTTGGAAGTTGTCTTGCGATCCTCGACGTCGAGCAGCGTGCCGATGATCACGATCTTGCCGTCGAATTGGCGGCGGAAAAAATCCTTGTCATCCTTCTCGAGGCAAGCGTGCAAGTCGACCAGCGAGTAAGTCGGAATGTCGTCGGCACCGCCCGCGAAATTAAGTGTGATCGTGTTGGGGACTGCGCCGGCGGTGGCGACCCTTGCCGACGGCGGGGCGCCGGCTAAGCGTGAGGCAAGCTCGGCTGCCATCGAGGGCACCGGCTCGCCATCGACGATAAATGTGATCGGCAGGCGCCGGATCACGTCATCGGAATCATTGTGCACGTTCAACGCCCGGATATTGCGGCCGAACCCGACAGCGGCCCGCTGGCCGGGCGAGGGCAACACGGGGTTGTCCTGATGCTGGACCTGGCCAAGGACAACCTTGCCGGCGCGCGCACCGAGCGCGAGCGCTCGTAGATAGTCGCGGTCGAAACCGCGGACGCGGGCACCCAATGTTTCATCGCCAAACGGCACAGCCGACTGTTCGATCGAAGTCGGGAACACGACGTCGAACCCCACCACCTTGGCTCCGCCATCGAGGATCGCGGTCAGCACCCTGCCGATCTCGCGCGTCCAGGTGACGCTGGGCGTGCCTTCGAACGGCGGGGTTCTGAAGGTTTCCTCATCGAGCGCAACCACGACGGCGGCCGATGGAGCGGGCTTGTTGCCGAACACGCGCCAGCGAAGCGCTGTCAAGGCGTCGATCGACAGGCCGCGAAGCCCATCAAGGGCGGGCGAGGCGGCTACAAGAGCGCAGACGACGACAATGAGAAGGGCCGCAGCCGCTGCGTGCAGGCGGTGCGGTCCCATGCTGGTATAGAGGCGGGACCGATTCTACTGGAAGCGCAGCAGGCGGCTGACCACCGGTGTCTTGCCGGCCTTGGCCTTCGCATCGATTCGAAACGTCATCTCGTGATCGCCAAGGGTCGCTTTGTACACCCCACCTGTTGCAAGCCGTACTTTAGAGTTGGCGAGATCGTAGAACTCTCCACCCGCAACGCCGTCGGCAAGCTTGACCTCCTGACGTGAGCCGCGCCGGTCTATTCGCTCGATGACGAGTGTGCGCTCGCCGCTGGCCAGGACCTTGGGGAGCTGGACCAGCGGGGTTTGGGCATAGAGAGTTGGGCTGATGTTTGCCGACTGGAGCCGAAACGCGCTGGCGCCGCTGGAGGCCGCCTGCTGGGAACTCAATTTCATCTTGCCGCCGTCACAGGGAACCTTGGCCCGCACGACCTTTCCGCCTTGCACTTCGCTGCGCTCCGTGCCGACCACCACCGAACCGCCAGTGATGGTCTCGTGTTCGCAGGACTTCAGATAACTCAGAACGAGGACGTCGCGGGGGGCGAGCTTGATCACCTGGCCACTTCCGACATAGTCCATGAACTCAACTTCCACCGTCGTGCTGGTGACATCTTCCACCAAGGCGGTGGGGACCAGCGGCTGCGGTGCGCGCGCCGAAGCCTCGGTCCCAATGGTGAAGAGAGCGATGGCCAATACGGACGCGATAGGGACTAGGCCTACCATTGGGCAGGCTACCATTGGACGGTGTACCATGAGACAGTCTCCATAGCGTCGCGGATGCAAAATGACATCCCGGCTGCTGCATTTAGGTTTTCGCTGTTACTGTTGAGCGTACCAACACTGCCTGCAAAAGAAAACAGAGACTTCCCCAACTCACCGCTTCGCGGGACGTTTTTGCGGGACGGTTTCGGGCGAGCTGGATCACGTTTGTTTTCACTGGGCGCTCTGTTGGGCAATTTGGCAAGGGACGTATTGGACATGCGGTTTTGACCCAAGAGGTTCTCACCCAAGAGGTTTTGACCCATGTGAAAATTGCGCGGTAAACCCGTACCCAGTCTGTG
The DNA here is from genome assembly GCA_035300505.1 of Xanthobacteraceae bacterium. Taxonomy (GTDB): domain Bacteria; phylum Pseudomonadota; class Alphaproteobacteria; order Rhizobiales; family Xanthobacteraceae; genus VAZQ01. Next base: position 24,080 of record DATGVJ010000012.1, on the reverse strand, counting down.
CATGCCCTGCCATGTTGGCGAACTTGTGGCGAATGCCGAAGTTCAGTCCGGCTTCACATGCCTTTTCTTTTACGATGCCGTCCCGCTTGCCTATCTCATCGGCGCCGAATTCATTGGAATTCATCTTGATGGCTCTTTCGTCCTCTACTGCGAATTGTTGCCTCACCCCGGCACCGTTCCATGTGCAGCTCAGGCTGTGTATCCTGCCCACAAAGGCGCGAATATGCGTCCAACGCGCTCAAAACAAGCTTTCCGACAAATACATGACAGCGACCCGGCCGCGTGCCGGGCGTTATAGGGAGGACGAACATGCTGCGCGGAATTTCTGCCGGCGCGATGATGCTGGCGACACCGCTCACGACCGCAACATTCGCCCATGATGAGTCGAAATATCCCGACATGAAGGGCCAGTGGCTGCGGTCGCGCGTGCCGGGCGTGGTCGGCCAGCCGTCCTACGATCCGACCAAGAGCGAGGGCTATGCCCAGCAGGCGCCGCTCACGCCGGAATATCGCGCCATCCACGAAGCGAGTATCGCCGACCAGAAGGCCGGCGGGCAGGGCAACGACCCGACCTATCTGTGCATCCCGCCCGGCATGCCGCGGCTGATGAATCTCTATGATCCAATGGAGATCGTCGTCGCCGCCGAGACCACCCACATCCTGATCGAATACATCCGCGACTCGCGCCGCATCTATTCCGACGGCCGCGACTGGCCGACCGATTTCGAGTCTACCTTCGCGGGCTATTCGATCGGCAAGTGGATTGACGAGGACGGCGACGGCAAGTTCGACGTCCTGGAGGTCGAGACCCGCTTCATGAAGGGCCCGCGCGCGCTCGACGCCACCGGCCTCCCGCTGCACAAGGACAACCAGACGGTCGTGAAGGAACGCATCTTTCGCGACAAGGTCATGCCCAACGTCCTCAACAATGAGATGACGACTTACGACAACGCCTTCACACGACCGTGGACCGTGACCAAGCAATACAGCCGCGTGCAGGGTCAGCGCCCGAACTGGCGCGAAGCGGTCTGCGCCGAGAGCCAGGCCCACGTGGTGATCGAGGGGCACAACTACATGTTCAGCGCCGACGGCAAATTAATGCCCGCCCGCAAGGACCAGCCGGCGCCGGACCCGACTTACTTCGGTGCGGCAAAGCCACGACAATGAACCTGATCCTGCCCGCCTTGATGCCCTGGCTCATGTTCGGCATCGGATGCGGCTTCTTCTGGATGGTCGGGAAGGCGGCTGGCCTCTCACGCAGCACGACCGGTGCCCTCACGCTCACAGGCGGTCTGGCAAACACGTCGTTTGTCGGCCTGCCGATGATCGAGACGTTTTACGGCCGGGAGTTTCTTGGGATCGGAATATTGATCGACCAACTGGGGTCATATTTCGTGCTCTCGACGGTGGGCATCCTGGTGGCCACACTCTACTCGCACGACAGTCTGGGCCGCAGCGTCAACGCGAAGGCTGTGGTGCGAAAGATCGCCCTGTTCGTGCCGTTCCAGGCATTTGTCCTGGCCTTGCTGCTCATGCCGTTTGAATTCCCGACCTGGGTCGACGACCTGCTCAAGCGGCTGGGCGCAACGCTGGTTCCCATCGCGCTCGTCTCGGTCGGCTACCAGCTTCAGCTCAGTTACGTACGGGGCAAGGCCTTTGCGCTGACCCTTGGGCTCGCCTTCAAGCTCGTCGCGGGCCCCGCGCTGATCCTCCTGCTATTCGGCGTGCCGCTATGGAGCGACTGGCAGGTGTTGAGCGTAACGGTGTTCGAGGCCGCGATGGGGCCCATGATCGGTGCGAGCATCGTCGCCATGGATCACGAACTTGACCCGCCGCTCGTCACGCTCCTGGTTGGCGTGGGCATTCCGGTTTCATTCCTGACGCTGCCGGCGTGGTGGTACCTTTTGAGTTTGCTCTGATCGCTACTGCAATGGATCCTGTTGAGTGGACAACACACCACCGACGTTGTCCATGGTTCTCGGATCTGGACCGCGTCCTTCCGCAAAGGCGCGCTCTTCCGCGCGCCTCCCACTCAACAGTCCCGGCAAGCCGTAGTTTCCTTCGATGCAGCGCGGCTCGTAGTAAACTCTGTTTTCCTCGTCGCTCTGTTTGGCGAATTCCTGCTTGACGGTCCAGGGCTGTGTCCACACTGTCGGATCCTCGATCGTGACCACGTATTCGAGGGTCTTTGGTCCGGTGCGGGTCCAGCGCTCGATCATGTGCAAGTTCTCGCGCGAGCCCAGGAAATCGGTCTTTGGACTGAAGTTAGTGACGTCGACCACGAGTGTGTCGCCCTCCCAATGGCCGCGCGAATCGCCATTCCACTGGCGGATGCTGGCCGGCAGGTGTGGGTTCCCGTCCATGACGATGTTGCGCTGCCACCCCTGGCCTTGGCTCATGTCGTAGAAAATCGCGACGCCGCCGGGTGTTTGCACGATGCGGCGAAAACTGCCGCCGAACGGGGTTCCAAACTCGGGCATGCCGCTGTGCAGGCAGCGGTCCGCCAAGCCGTCGTCTTCCGGACCATTGCTGCGATTGAGGCGCGCAAAGTTTCCCGTGTGATAGCGGGGAGCCGTTTCTGCAAATCGCGGCGAGGGTGAGGGATCGTACTTGCCGCCAGCGCACGCCGGCGTCTGGTCTTTGCACGCCTCTGTCGATTGCAACAAAGCGACGCGAAACGCCCGATCGGCCGCTTGCGCCTGCTGAGCCTCTCGGGTCTGCGGCGGGACCCGGCCACTGGGCGGATCGGTAATCATCGATGTGCGCGGACCGGTGCGCTTTACGGTCAGGAATGTCGTGTTGTAGGCGCCGCCCACGTCAACCGAGCTCCCACGTGTTTGACGGGGGTCGTCACCGAAATGGGCCGTGCGCTGCTTGTCCATTTCTTCCCGCTGCGCCTGGGTGAGGAACTCCTGGGTACCGTACCTGGCGGGGCGTTGAAACGGCGTATCAAACTCGTCGGTCCAAATTCCCTGCAGGTCGGGTTCGCCCCACGCCGTTTTTAGCGGAGATGTTTTCAATGGCGACTCTTTCGACGCTGTGCTGGAAGGTTCCGGAGCCTGCGCCGAGGTCTGGGTGAAGGACAATGAAATGGCGGCACTGAGAGCGGCCACCGCAATAGCGAGCGTTACGATCGAGCCTGACGAGCGGATGCGCATGATGATCTCCCTTTGCTTGTGTGCCGGGCCGTCGTTCGCGCGATCAGTCGGGCTTCGCACCCGAGAACCTCACGACCTTGGCCCACTTTTCGGTTTCTTGTGCGATGTGTCTTGCAAAATCGGCAGGAGGGCCGGCAAGCGCGGTCGCTCCCAGGTCAGCCAGCCGTGTTCTGAATTTGGAGTCGCCGAGGATGGCATTGATTTCCGAATTAAGCTTCTCGATGATTTCCAGGGGAGTATTTTTCGGCGCGCCGATGCCATACCACTGGCTCGCCTCGTAGCCAGGCAGGAACTCGGCCAAGGTTGGTACGTCAGGTAGTTGTGCCGAGCGCGTCGTTGTGGTCACTGCAAGCGCGCGCAGGGTCCCGGCTCTGACATATTCGATTGCAGAGGGCATGGTCGAGAAGATCACCTGCACACGTTCGCCGATCAGGTCTGCAAGGGCAGGGGCCAGTCCGCGATATGGAATGTAAACGATGTCGACACCGGTCATCATCTTGAATAGCTCGCCGGATACATGTGGCGGGTCTCCCTTGCCGCCCGACGCCGTATTGAGCCTGCCGGGATTGGCTTTGGCATATGCGATGAATTCCGGAACGGTCTTGGTCGGGAATGATGGATGCACGACCATCACGTTGGGCACCTGCGCAATACCGGCCACCGGTGCGATGTCGCGGATGAAACGAAAATTGAGGTTATCGTAGAGTGTCGCGTTGATCGCCGCTGAGCCATCGACCAGAAGGAGATTGTAGCCGTCGGTCGGTGCCCGAACGACCGCCTCGGTGGCAATGTTTGTGCTCGCCCCAGGTCTGTTTTCGACGATGAATGATTGCCCGATGCGTTCGGAGAGCGCTTGCCCGATCAGGCGGGCAAGAATGTCAGTGCCGCCGCCGGGAGCAAATCCGACAATGATGCGCACGGGACGGTTCGGATAGGTTTGCGCCCAGGCAATTCGCGCTAGAGCCGGCTGGGCGGCGGCGACCGCGGCTAGGCCTAAAAATTCGCGGCGAGGAAGAATCATCTTGTCCTCCTCCTATCTGCCTGTGCCAAGGATCGTTGACGCCATTGCGCGGGGATCGCGCATTGGCCACCGGCCGCTTTCGACCGAATGAAAAAAATTGTCGAGGTGCGCATTGAATGCCGCCGGCTCTTCCAGATTGATAGCATGGCCGGCGTTTGGAATCACGACCAGGCCGGCGCTGGAGATCGCCTGCTTCATCAGCAATGCCGGCTCGAGGCAGGGCCAGTCTTCATCCCCTGTCATGATCAGCGTCGGCGTCGTGATCGTTTTCATCCGGTCGACAAGATCGTACAAGGAGGGCCGACGACGTTGCACGCCGCGCATGGTCAGGGCCGCGCCGCGGGTCGAATGCTGGGCGAACTGATCCACGAATTCGCGCCAGCCACGCGGGTCATTGTTTTGAAATTGAACGCGTGTGGGCCCCAGCGCATAGCCGGTGGCGACTTCGGCGATGCCGATCTGCTCGATGCGTTGCGCGGTGGCGTCGGTCTCCGCGGCGAATTGTGCCCGTTTGTCGGGCGCGGCGCCGTAACCGCAGCCGGCGACCACCAACGAGCGCGCCCGATCCGGATAAGTGAAGCCGAACTGCAGCGCGGCAAAACCGCCCATCGAGAGACCGACAACATGCGCCTTGTCGATCGAAAGGGCGTCGAGGACCGCCTTGATGTCGTCACACGCGCGCGCTTGCGAGTATTTTTCGCCGTCGTCGGGCACGTCGGAGGGCGGATAGCCGCGCGCATTGAAAGCGATGCAGCGGTACCGGCGGCAAAAATGACGCATCTGCGGTTCCCAAGACCGGATGTCGCCGGCAAATTCGTGGACGAAGACGATCGGAATGTGCGCTCCAACCTCCTCGTAATAGAGCTTGACGCCGTCGTCCGTGGTGAGGTGGGGCATCGCTTAAGCTCCGCAATTTCAAATCATTCCGGTCTGCCGCCGGCGCCAATGGTCGTGATGTTGCGCAGACCTGATTGAACTCGCCTGCCGCAAGGATTGCAACACTACCGTCAACTGATATAGCGTCGAAAACGCACCGGACGGATCCGGCGCTCTGCCGATGGAAACGCCGTGGCTCCGATCAGACTTGCAGAAAATTTTCGAGCGCTGTTTTATGTACCATTCTACGCCACACACGCGCTGGGATTTTACGCCCGTGAGGGTGTCGAGGTCGAATTGATTAGTTCATCCTCGCCCGGGTTTGGCGTGTCAGCTCTACTCGACGGCACGGTCGACATCACGTGGGGCGGACCGATGCGCGTCATGAAGGCCCACGACCAGCACGCGGATTCCCCGCTCGTGTGCTTTTGCGAAGCCGTTGCGCGTGACCCATTCTATCTGGTCGGCAGAATTGATCGTCCCGGCTTCGAATTGGCGGACCTGCCATCACTGAGATTTGCCGCGGTTTCCGAAGTCCCGACGCCTTGGATGTGCCTGCAACACGACTTGCGCGAGCAAGGGGTCGATTTGGCCAGGCTCAATCGCGCGGCCGATCAATCGATGCTCGAGAATTTCGAAGCGCTGCGCAACGGCCAAGTCGATGTCGTGCAGATGTTCGAACCATATCCAACCATGGCTTTGCGGGAAGGTGCCGCTATCCTCTATGCCGCCAACACGCGCGGGCCGACCGTCTATACGACGTTCATCGCGACGCGTGCCGGCATCGAGCGCCACCGCGCTGCCTTCAAAGCCATGGCGCGCGCTATTGCGCACACGCAGGCCTGGCTGGCGGAACATTCCGCCGAGGAACTCGCGGAAATTACCGCATCATACTTTCCGGATACTGCGCGCGACATCCTGGTAAGTTCGTTCCGGCGCTACGCCCAAGACGAAATCTGGGCGCGCACTCCCCGGGTTTCGCCGCAAGGATTCGCGCGCCTTGCCGAAAGCCTGCTGTCGGGAGGATTCATTGCCCGAATGCCGGCATACGAAGACTGTGTGGATCAAAGTCTTTGCTAGATCACGACGGCGAACGTCGGCCTCTGCATCACTCGCCCTTGATGTTCGCCGCCTTGATGATTGGCGTCCAACGGGCAATTTCGCTTTTCACAATGGCGGCGAGCGGCTGCTGTCCGCGGGTTGCCTTGTCCGGAATGTCGCAGCCGAGGTCGAGCAGGCGTTTGCGCACGCTCGTGTCGTCGAGCGCCTTGTCGAGGGCGTCGCTAAGCTTGTCGAGGACCGGCTTCGGAGTTCCTTTGGGTGCGAACAACGCATTCCAGGCCGAAACCTGGAACTCCGGCAGTCCGGCCTCTTTTGCTGTCGGGACATTCGGCAGGGTCGGATTGCGATCAGCAGAACTGATCGCATAGACTTTGATCGTACCGCCCTGAACCTGCGCAATGACATCCGGAATAGTGTTGCACATGTAATCAACTTGGCCCCCGATCAATGCATTGATGGCGGGAGCGCCGCCGGTGAAGGGCACTTGGGTTGGCTTCACGCCGAGAATCGAGTTGAGCAACAGGCAACTTACGTGCGTAATCGAGCCGACGCCTGTGTGCGCCATATTCAGCTTCTCGGCGTTCGCCTTAACATGGATGATGAATTCGTCCAGTGCTTTCGGCGGGAAGTCCTTCTTCCCCACGATCACGGCCGCCACGCCTGCGACCATGCCGATCGGCTCGAAGTCCACGTCCGGACGGTAGGCGAGGTTCGCATAGAACGCCACCGAGGCGGCATGCGTCCCCATGTTACCCAGTTGGATCGTGTAGCCCTCTGGGCTGGCGCGCATTGTCCGTATGGAGGCTGTGGTCCCGCCGGCCCCGACGATGTTTTCGACGACAACCTGCTGCCCGAGCGTGCGCGCTATGTGCTCGCCGACGATGCGGACAATGACGTCGCTTGTCCCTCCGGCGGCGAACGGAACTATGATCGTGATCGGCCGCGATGGATACGGCTGGGCCGAGGCAATCCGCCACATGGCTGGTAGTGCGGCGACACCCGCTGCCAAGCGAAGAAATTGTCTGCGGGGGCGTTTCATTTCCATCATGGTCCACTTACCCATCCGGCTTTGCACCGGAGAACCTGACCACCTTACCCCACCGTTCGGTTTCGTCGGCGAGAAACTTGCTGAAGTCGCTGGGAGAGCCCGCAATCACCGCGCCGCCGAGGCCGGCCAACCGCGTCATCATCCGGGGTGCGGAGAGGCCGGCATTGATCTCCTTATTGAGCGTATCGATGATTTCCAGCGGCGTGTTCGTAGGTACGCCTAATCCATACCACGAACTGGCCTCGTAGCCCGGCACGAAATCGTTTAGGGTCGGGATGTCTGGTAGCGTCTCCGTACGTGACGCCGAGGTCACTGCGAGTGGCCTCAACTTGCCGGCCCTGATGTGTTCAATCGACGAAGGTATGGCGTCGAACATGACCTGAATCTGCCCGCCAATGAGATCGGTAAGCGCCGGCCCCGCACCCCGATACGGCACGTGAACCATGTTGGCGCCGCTCATCATCTTGAACAATTCGCCGGAAACATGGGTCACAGTTCCGTTACCGCCTGACGCGAAGTTGATTTTGCCCGGATTGCTCTTCGCATAGGTGATGAATTCGGGAACGGTCCTGGCGGGCACCGACGGGGTCACCTCCATGACTTGTGCCACGCGATAGAGACTCGCAACGAGCGCGATGTCGCGGACGAAATTGTAAGTGAGCTTTTCGTAGAGCGTTGCATTGATTGCATTAGATGGCGTGATCAAAAGTGTCGTATAGCCGTCCGGGAGCGCCTTCACGACGGCCTCGGTCGCGATATTGCTACCAGCACCCGACCGATTTTCGACAATGAATTGTTGGCCGAGGCGTTCCGACAACCATTGGCCCATAAGCCGGGCAATGATGTCGCTCGTGCTTCCGGCGGCAAAGCCGACGATGATGCGCACAGGCCGTATCGGATAGGTTTGCGCCCAAGCGAAGCGCGACATGGCCGGAAGCGCGGCAGCACCCGTTCCCAGATGCAAGAATGTGCGGCGGGGAAGCTGCATCGGTTCTCTCCCGAACGGTGAAGTCCGCGCAGCCGAAGCCGCGCGGACTCGCTTTGGATTTTGGTTGCGGCGCCGTTGTCCCGACGCGACGAGGAGACCAGCTTCCTGGCTTGAACGGTCTACAGCTTATCGTAGACCGCAACATTGTTGATCTGCCTTCCACTTGCAGCAGTGCCTGCAGTGGTAATCGTCATGATCTTGCCGTCTCCGGAAATAACGATCAGTCCGGCTTGGATTGCTTTCCAGGCCTTGATACGGTGAAGCTCACGGTGCGGGCGTCAATTCGCAAATCCCTCCCGGTTGACGGAGACGCTACTTGGCTCGCCGGAGCGTTACCTCGGCGCGCCCATCGCCGGCCGATGCGGCGGCAACGATGTACTTCAGTTCGTCTCCTGTAATTGTAAGCGGTCGCTTTTGCTCAGTGCCAGTCCAGTTAGGAAACGTACTGTACTCGATATTCAGCGTCAGCGTCCGGTCCCCCTCGTTGATGGAGTATCTTCCAAAGGTGCCGATGCTGCCCTGCACCACAGCCTTATTTTCGTCCGGGCTGCCCGCTGCTCGGCTGTTGGACGCGAATTTGGGGAGGCCGCTTCGTCCAACCAGGGAAACATAGCGTCCGTCAGCTCCGAATATGACGAGGCCCGATTGATTGTCGCCAAAGGTTTTAACCCTGCTGCCATCGGGCCGAATAGTTTCGTTTACGGCATAGGTCCACGTGCCGACGATTTGCTCTTTAAGCGGCTTTTGCTGACCGATGGCGTTTCCTGGAAGCAGAGCCAAGCCAAGCACGGCTGCTGCTGAACAAATAACGACGTTACGATTTTTCATGATGTTCCTCCGGTGATCTTTGAATTTTCAAGGTATGCAAGCGAGTGTACGCATGTCCTACTTGACGCGTTTCCAGCCGACCTCTGTTGTCCCGCCAATTGACGCAGCGACACCCCACTTGATGTCGTCTCCCGTGAACGAGATGATCGGTCGTTTCTGATCGGTCCCGGTCCAGGCCGGCCAAGTGCTGCCCTCGACTTTCAGGGTGATGACCTTGTCCGCGACCGAATAGGTGCCGAAGTGGGCTATACTGCCTTGCACGATGGCCTTGTTTTCTTCCGCCGTACCGGTGTTGCGGTTGCCCGATGCGAACTTGGGAAGGTTGGCGCTCAGTGTGATGGTCGAATAGCGTCCATCGTTGCCGAAGACGATCATTCCTTTCGAGTTTGAACCGAAGGTGTCGACCCTGCTGCCATCGGCTCGGATGTTGATGTTCGAGACATTCATCCAGGTGCCGACGAGGTCCCGCGCGGTTTGAGCCGCGGCCGTGCCGGCAGGTAGGACAACCCCTGCCAAGGCAAGCAGTGTCACGGCAGTCGTTGCAAGCGTGTCACGTCGTTTCATGGTATTCCTCCTTCATCCTGATCGAGTTGGGGGCTTGAACTAAATCTGCCTACTTGGCTCGCCTCCATGTGGCTTCAGCCGTAAACCCCGTAGATGTAGCGGGGTTGGTGTACTTCAGCTCGTCCGCAGTGAGCGATACGATTGATCGTTTCTGTTCGACTCCGACAAGATTTGGGAAAACACTGCCTTCAACACGCGTTATGATGGTCTTGTCGGCCTCGGTAACGGTGTACGTGCCGAAACTGCCGACAAATCCAGCCAAGACGGCTTTGTTTTCGGCGGCTGTCCCCTGGTCCACCGTCTTGGCTGCGAATTTCGGAAGGTCGGACCGCGTGATAAATTGCGCAAAACGACCGTTCCCGTCGAACATGAATGTGCCCTTTGGATTGGGGCCCCAGCGGTCGACCTTGCGGCCATCCGGATGTACGTCAAGCGCAGAGACAAAGGTCCAGGTTCCAACAATTTGTTCCTTGATCGACTTCTGCTGGGCGACGGCGCTGCCGGGCAGCACGGTAAGTCCCAACGCCGTGACTGCGGAGATACCGAGAATGCTACGACGATTCATGATGTCCTCCTTTGACGGTCTGATTGACGTTCTCCGGACGGCGTTTCGCATGCGCCGTCCGGCACCTATGTGCCGGTGTTAAGCGCGCAACTCGTAACCGGCGCGGCACCTACTTGGCGCGCTTCAGGCCGACACTGATTTTGCCGCCAGCCAACGCAATTGTGTCGTACTTCAGTTCGTCCGCCGTGAGAGACGTGATCGTTCGTCTCTGATCGCTTCCGACCTGATTCGGGAACGAACTGGCATCGAGACGAAAGCTCATGGCCTTGTCCGCATCGTTGACAGTGTATGTGCCGAAGTAGGCAAGCGATCCGGCCACCAGCGCTTTGGCTTCCTCCGCGGACGCGGTCCGCGGGGCATTGGACGCGATTTTCGGAAGGTCCGGACGGGCGAACATGACAAATAAACGGCCGTTCGCGTCGAACACGACGACGCCCTTCGGATTGGTGCCATAGTTATGCACCTTGCTGCCATCCGGCATTACCTGTTCCCAAGAGGCGAGCGACCAGGTTCCGACGAGTTGCTCTTTAAGAGTCTTCTGCTGGGCGACGGCGCTGCCGGGCAGCACCGTAAGCCCCAACGCCGTGATGGCAGAGATGCTGAGAATACTGCGTCGATTCATTGTGATCCTCCCTGAACTTTGATTGTTATGCGCCCGTACGCCGGCGCAATCGCGGCGCGCCTACTTCACGCGTTTCCACACCAGCTCGGCGGTGCCGCCGAACGAAGCACTCGGATTCGTGTATTTCAGTTCCTGCGCGGTCAGCGCCGTAACCAGCCGCAGCTGATCGGTGCCGGTCCAGTTCGGGTACGAGGAGCGCGTGATGTGAAACGTCAGCGTACCGTCGGCCTCGTTCACCGAGTAGGTTCCGAAATAGGCGATGTTTCCTTGCACGGCCGCCTTGTTTTCGTCCGCTGTGCCGGTATTGCGGTTGTTGGATGCGAATTTCGGTACTTTGGCGTTCAGGAGCGCGAACGAAAACCGGCCATTGCGTTCGAACACGAGATAGCCGTCGTCAGGACCATTCTGGATGGCGGCGTTCGGTGCGTTGTTGCCGGCCAGCGCCCAGTCGCCGACGAGCTGGCCTTTCTTGATCTTTGCCTTCGGCGCGCCGATTGCGCCCTCTGCCAGCAAGGCCAAGCCGAAAACTGTGATTGCAGACATAGCCAGCATGTTACGTCGATTCATGATTGCCTCCTTGTGTGATGCGAGCGTGCGGATATCCCGCCGCGGTAGGTGCTGCCCTCGACCTTGAGACTGATGACTTTCGTCGCTGGATCAAACGTATACGTGCCGTAATGCCCGATGCCTCCTTCCATGGCGGCCTTGTTTTCCGCCGCCGTTTCCCTGTGCACGGTTGCTGGATGCAAATTTGGGAACGTCGGTATTGATATTGATGATCGCGTAACGACCATTAGTCTCGAAAATGACGATGCCGGTTCCCTTTGGGCCAAATGAATTGATCCGGGTGCCATCCGGGCGGATGTTGATATTCGAGACGTTCGTCCAGGTCCCGACGATCTCCCGGGCCGTCTGCGCAACGGCCCTGCTAGGCGAAAGGATTACAACCCGAACACGAACAGCACCATGGCGTTACGCTGGTCCCTGAGTTCCGGCGTGTTGGCGATCCTGCGCATGGCTGACTCGCCGCCTCCGGACGTGATCGCGACATATTGGCGGCCGTTGACTTCGAACGTCATGGGCGGCGCCTTGAAGGGCGTGCTCAAGTTTATCTTCCACAATTCTTCCAGCGTGGTGTCGTCGTAGGCCGCGACCATTCCGTCGAGCAGAGCGGTGAAAACGAGATTGCCGCCGGTCGAAAGCGTGCCTGAAGAGTTCGGGTATTTCAGGTGGATGCTCTTCTTGATCTCCTGGGTCACCGGATCGACGGCGGTGAGGTTGCTCTCCCATCGATCGGCGATGGTCGAGACGCCGCCCTGCCAGCCTCGCTCCTTGTTGTGCCTCTCCGGGTCGATCGTCACGGTCGCGCAGTTCGACAGCGCCGCGATATAGATGAGTTTGGTCCTTGGACTATACGCACTCGGCCAGTAGTTGTTGCCGCCCAAGTGCGACGGGCAGACCTTCTTGAGCGGTTCATTGGGATTGAAATTGCCCATGCCGGCATAGACCTGGATGTCCTTGCCAGGATCGTAGTCGATCGGCTTGCCGGTCTTCTGGTCGATGCCGCGCGTCCAGTTGACATCCGTGTATGGCTTGGCGCCGATGATCTGTCCATTATGGCGGTCCATCGTATAGAGATGACCGTTGCGAGCGGAATGCGTGATCAGCTTGCGCGGCTGCCCCGCAACGTCGCTATCGATCAGGATATGGGTGCCAACTTCGTCATAGTCCCACATGTCGCCGGGCGTATACTGGAAGTACCAGTTCATGTTGCCGGTGGCGGGATCATACGAAATCGCACTGTTGGTGTAGAGATTGTCACCCGGCCGGTAGTGTGGATCGAACATCGGCACCGGATTGCCGGTGCCCCAGATGGTCTGGTTGGTGTCGGGATCGTAGGTCCCGGTGACCCACACGGCGGCGCCCCCGGTCTGCCATGAATTGTTGGTGCCTTTCCAGGTTTCGCTGCCGGGTTCGCCGGGCGCCGGTATGGTGAATTTGCGCCACAGAACCTTTCCGGTCGCGGCGTCGAGCGCGGCCACCCAATCGCGCACGCCGCTGTCGCCGCCCGATGCTCCAACGATGATCCTGTCCTTGATCGCAAGCGGCGCGGCGGTGATCCGTGTTTCGGCCTGGCCGAACACCATGTTGGTTTCCCACACGACTTTGCCGGTCTCCTTGTCGGTGGCAACGATCCGCGCCGGCCAGTTGGCAGGCGAAATAACGAGATTGCCCCACAATGCCGCACCGCGGTTGTTGGCTTGCTTGTCCTGCTTGGGTTCCATCCGCCAGACGATCCGCCCGGCCTCGCCCGAGGTGCCGTCGATCTTGTACAGCACCCCCCACGAGTCGGTGATGTAGAGGAAGCCGTTTTCGGCAAGCGGCGTCGCCTCGTTCCATTCGCCGCCGGCCGTCCCGCCGAGCGGGACCGCATAGGCAAGCTTGAGGTTCTTGACGTTGGCCTTGTTGATGCGCCCGAGCGGCGAGAAGCGCTGGCCGTCAAAGGTGCGATGGTTCATGAGCCAGTTCTGCGGCTCCTTATCGGCATTGACGAGCCGGTCGGGCGTGACCTCGGCGGCGAGCGCTGGTCCAGCCATCATCACGCCGCCTGCGAGTAGCACATAGCGAATCGAGCTTGCGCATTTTGTCATGATCGCCCTTCCTCCTTTTGCGTCGCACTGATGTTCGGCGAAACAAATCTGCAGAGATGTTGCGCGACCAAACCGCCGGCCGATGCGCGCGCGGCGAATGGGCAACACAATTGCCACGCCGGCGAAAAGAGTGATGAACTCGCGTCGATTGATTCAATCACGGCCGCGTGTTGCCCGCAAGAGGCGGCTTGTGCGGTGCAGCAAATATCCTTGAATGCGATTACGCTTTCGAGGCGCTGCGCACGCGTACGCAGCCTTGAGCGACGCGAATGACCCGTTAGCGGCCATCAGACCGGCGGTGTCGCGCAACGGAATGATTATGGAATATTTCCAACTTGCTCACGCTCGCGGAGGCCAGGCACGGGATCGCGGTCATTCAGTCTATTGTTGCAACGCATCGCTACACATTGCGCATTGCCCGCATAACGCATAAGCGCAGGCCAATTGGGGAGCCTCTCGCTGTTGTGTGGGACAAGTAGCTGCACTGCACCAAATCCATGAATTAAACGTCACTTGTCCAGTTTCGCGCCCGCCAACTGGGCGACCGCTGCCAGCGTTGTCTGCGCCGCGTTGAGGCCGAGGCGAAAGTCCTTGTCGGAATAGGTCGAGTAAAGATCCGTCGCCTGATGATAATGTGGATTCCATCCAGCTCCAATCTGCATCCCTCTTTCGTTTTCGCGCAGGCTGATCGACGGGACGAGATCCTGGAATTCCGTCGAATCGGTGTTGCTCATGTGGTTGCCGACCGCAGCCGGATAATCGGTGGCGTATTTCTCGTTGGCGTCACGAAAGAAAAACGCCAGTTTCATGGACTGGTCCGCAAGCTTCGACCTGGATTGGAATTCGATATTGACGTCCGCTTCGGGGCGCTGCTCCGGATTTACGGTGCCGTCGGAGCGCGGCATGCCATGGTCCCACAGCATCATGTCGTGCTGTATCATGCCGAGCCACTTCGGTTCTGGATACCTGCCTGATCCCGGGGGATTCTCCTTGCTTTGTAGCGCCACCCGCTGTTTGACATAAGCGGTCGAGCCATAGTGGCCGGATTCCTCATCATTAAAGAGGACGAACCGGATTGACCGTTCCGTCTTCACATCTTTGCCGCTGAATGCACGCACAAGCTCCATTACGAGCGCGGTGCCTGAGCCATCGTCATCGGCCGCCTCGCCGAAGCCGCGCCCATCCATGTGGGCGCCGACGATATACATTTCGTCGGGCCGCGTGGTTCCGATTTTTGTGCAATAGACCTGTTCGCGAGGACCCGGCGCCGATGCTTGCGCGTTGAGTGCACGCAGTGTGGGATTGGGTTGCGCAGCTGGATCGTTATTGGGGGCCACGGGTAGCGCAATTCCACGCATGCGCGCACCGCCCGCGCCGGAACGGATCTCGCCGCTGGCGATCGCCCGGGCGGGCGGGGTTCTCGCGCCAGTTTGAGCTGGCGGTTGCTGCGCAACTGGCGCGGGCGCGACGACGTATTTGATGCGCTCGATATTGCTGCAGCCGTAGCTCTTGAGCTGCGCTTCGATCCAGTCGACCGCAGCGCGGTTTCTGTCGGTGCCCTTCTCGCGGTCTCCGAATTGAGTGAGGCCCTTGATCGTGGCCTTGTAGCTCTCAAGATCGAGGCGCCGGACAAGGGATCGAACAGGGTCGTCTGCCGGGTCGCTTTGCGGCTGCGCGAAGCTATGTCCGACAGAAGCGGGTAGCCCCAAACTCGCAATCAGGCTGAAAGACGCAAGGCCAAGACAGTTCCGTTGCATGTATCTCCTTCGCGACCAAGGGTCGCTCAATGGACGCGGTTTTAACAGCCTATCGCGCGCCGGCGTGGATTGGAACAGGACGGTATCATGGATCGGGCCGATCGTGCGGTAGCTACACATCGAGCAGTAATGACCAATCGCCTCGTGGCGGGAGACGTGGCGCTCCGCTAAACTTCCACAACGTGGCGAGTCTGGAACATCGGCGTCGATTTGGCAAAGGACACTTGTAATGGACATGAGCGTGACAATCAGTTCGAACAGCGGCGATCAAAAATCCAGTAATACGGATGCCGGAATACCAGCCCGGGGCGCCAATTCGAGCGATCTCGATGCCTGGCTGGAAAAAGTCGAGGCGATGGGCGAACTCAAGCGCATCGTCGCCGAGGTCGATCCCGATCTCGAAGCCGCGACGATCACCTATCTGGTCGGCCTGGAAAAGAGCCCGGCCTTGCTGTTCGAGAACATCAAGGGCCATCCCGGGCACAAGGCGCTCTACAATATGATCGGCTGCAATCTGTCACGCTTCTGTCTGATGATCGGCGAGGAACCACTCGATCATCCGCTCAAGGCGGTGCAGGCGCTGCAACGCAAGCTCGGACGCAAGATGGCGCCTCGGGAAGTTCCCGCCAGCGTGGCGATCTGCAATCAGAACATCGTCGAGGGCGACCAGATCGACATTCGGAAATTTCCGGCGCAACGCATGTGGCCGCTTGACGGCGGAAAATACCTCGGAACTGGCGATGCCGTCGTGACCAAGGATCCGGAGAGCGGCCGTATCAACGTTGGCACCTACCGGATGATGATCAAGGGGCCGCGCGAAATCGGCGTCTATACGTCGCCCGGCAAGGACGCGACGCTCGATCGTGAGAAATGGTGGAAGATGGGCAAACCGATGCCGATCGCGGCGTGCTTCGGGATCGACCCGCTGTTGTTCCTGGTCGCCGCCACCAGCCTGCCCAAGACCGAATGCGAGTACGATTACTATTCCGGTATCAACGGCGCGCCGATCGAGGTATTCATCAGCGACGTTACCGGGCTGCCGTTGCCGGCGCGTGCCGAAATCGTCCTGGAAGGACACGTCTATCCGGACGAGACTTTTGCAGAGGGGCCGTTCGGCGAGTTCACCGGCTATTACGGCCGCCCAAGCGGCGCCACGCCCTTTATGCGGGTCGAGCGCGTCCGCTTCAGGGATAATCCGACGCTGACCTGCGCCCTGATGGCCGACGGTCCTTCCAACGAATGTGGTCTGTTCTGGGCGGCGTTACGCTCCGCCGGCATCTGGGCGGACCTCGAAAAGCTCGGAATTCCGGGAATCCAGGGCGTGTGGTCGATCCCCGAGGCCGCCGGCTGGGGCATTACCGTCGTCTCGATCAGGCAGATGTATGCTGGCCACGCCCCCCAGGTGATGGCGCTGGCGGCGCAATGCACCGCCGGCGCCTATTTCGGCAAATATGTGATCGCGGTGGATGACGACATCGATCCGACCAACGTCGGTCAGGTGTTGTGGGCGATGGCGACGCGCTCGCGGCCATCGCAATCGATCGATATCCTGCGCGAGACCTGGAGCACTTTTCTGGATCCCAGCCTCAATCCGCCGGAAATCCGTCCGTGGGGATCGAAGGCCCTGATCAACGCCTGCATGGAATACAAGTTCATCAAGTCATTCTCGAAGCGAACCAAACTGTCGAAGGCCGCCTACGAGAATGTCGTGAGCCGCTGGCAGGAGCTTGGCCTCGGCGGAACGCCGCCGGTGGTGAGCGTATTTGAGGACGAGACGTTTCCGGACACTGTTACTTGAGGCCAGCTGCGTGACTAACGGCTCTGTGCTGATGTGATTGGATCCCTTGAAGCCAATTCGGAGTGACTCCCTTTCCCCGGAGGGGAGAGGGAGCAGACCGAGTGTGCCGACCGGTCATCGACTCACACGACGTAGGAACAGAAACCGCATTACCGCGTCGGCTTGATATCCAGTTCCCGCGCGATCTGGGCGATCGACGCGCGCTGACGATCGACCGATTGGGCGAATTCCATGGGCCCGCCCGGATTGGCGACCTGCGCGGTTGCGGCCAGTCGCTCCGAGACCACGGGATCCCTGGTGGCAGCTACGATGTCGACCGCGATCTTCTCATTCAATTGCTTGGACATGCTCTTGAGTCCAAAGAGGCCCACGAGCCCTTCATATTCCAAACTCGGATACCCTGCCTCAAAGACGGTCGGCACATTCGGCAATGACGCAACGCGCTCGCGCCCGTTCACTGCAATCAGTTTGATCCTGCCGGCTTCGGTCTGTGGCCGCAGGATTGCGTAGGACGACATATAGATCTTCAGACGGGCCTCCCCGAGATCGGTGGCGGCCTGCACGGTGTCGCGATAGGGAACCTTCTGCAGGCTCAATCCTGCAATCTTCACGAAATAGTCGAACACGAATTCGGTGAATCCCTGAACCGCGGTGGCGTTGAATATTCCGGGTGCGGCGCGAGCGGCGTCGACGAATTCCGAGACGGTGTTGATCTTATCAGACCCCGGCACGCCAACCGCGATGATCGTATTGGATACGCGCGCGATCGGTACCAGGTCGGCGGGCGTATAGGGCAACTTCGCGAACTGGAACGGATGCACCGTGAAATTGCCGCTCGGCGCGAACAGCAGGACATGGTCGTCGTTGGCGCTCAGGAAGGCCTGGATTGCCACCAGACTGTCGCCACCCGGACGGTTCTCGATCACGACCGGTTTACCCCAGCGCGCCGGCAGGCGCTCGGCCAGGAGCCGTGCCCCAATATCCGCCCCCGCGCCCGGGCCGAACGGTACGATGAATTTTACCGGCCGCTGCGGCCAAGTTTGGGCCTCTGCTGGCGTCTGGGCTTGGGCTTGCGCAAGCAAGGCAACGCTGCCCAGCAATGCTGTTGCGATGGCGACCGCCTGGACCTTCAGCGTGTGCATGGTGTGCTGCATCCTTGTTACCTTCGGATCACCGCAGAGATATCCCGCTCTTCCAGATCAAGGTCGTGCTGGTGCAGACGCGCGCCACTGGGTCAAGGCCCCGTTGGTCGTGCGGATCATTTTCCATCCTTCGGCAAGCCGTCTCGCAATAGCCTGCGCGCTGAGCGCAGTTATCCCACATGCTACGTTATGAGCGAGGCATGCCTTCAGGATAGTCTGGAAGGCCTGTTCCACTTCCGGCGAGTTGCTCTCGACCCCCAGCGACTGGCGAAGGTCGCTCCCTGCACCTACGAAGATCGCGCCAACGCCCGGCACCGCCGCAATGGCATCGACGTTCTTCAATCCCTCGGTCGTTTCGACCATCATGATGGCGAGCAGATCGCCGTCAGGGTTGAGCGGCCACACATCCGCGCGGCGTTCGTATTCTTCGGATGAAATACCCCATGACCACACAGCAAGTGTCGGCGACCAGCCACGCAATCCGGGCGGGTTCTGGTACTTCGATGTCCTCTTTTGCGGGTAGCGCATGTTGCGTACGGCCAGGAGCGCTTGCTCGGCGTTGTCTATGCCGTTGAAAATGACGCCCATCAGGCCAATGTCGAGCGCCTGCTTCGCCACCCACTGCGCCTGCTCCCGGCCATAAGGCGCAAAGCGCGCGAACAGCGCCATGTTCGGCTGGGCGTTGCCCTTCTTGAGAACGGTGGCCTTGTCGATCATGCCGAGCGAGAACTGGTGCAGCGCCCCAAAATCCATCGGAGCATGCTCCATCTCCACGTACACATAGTCGGCCTCGGCCCGGGCCATCGTGCGGGCGTTCTGAAAAGACAAATCGCCGGTCTGGAATCCAATGAACGGCTTGCCGGCGGCGAGCTTCTCAATGACCGGGTTGAGATGTTTCACCGGCTCCTGGGCGGACAGCGTGCCTGTTGGCGCGATAATCCCCATCACCAGCAACGCGATGCCTAGGAACGCGATGCGCAGGCGCCTGCTGCGCAGGTACTTGATGCGGCTAGCTTCGACCAGATATTTCCTGTTGAGCATCATGTCTCTCCCCTTCAGCGAATGGAAGCAGCTTTGCGGGTTCCCATCACGGTCCCGAGGTGCCAGCATAGTTCAATCAAGCATATTCCCGAAATCGGGTCTGCCCCATTTTCACGAAGGGACGGTCGTAAGCAGCGATCTCCGCGAAGTCCGCGCTGCGGCGGCGGGATCGGCCTGGCCCATGGCCGTGCCCCGGTAGCGCACATCGCGGAAGGTCTTCTTGAAGCCGCCGCGTTGAGAGTCGAGTTTCGCTGCTCCCAGGCAGGCGGCGACATGCACTCAATCACGCGGGCCGTGGCTGCCCGACAAGCCAGCTCGAATAACGGATGCCCCGTGTGTCGATCCAATATCGCAGAAGGCCGGAGCCGACTCCCGCCAGCAAAGCGCTCACCCCGAGAATCCAGGGCGAATGCTCCAGGGCATCCTGGATGAAAAGACCCGCGACGAAAACCAAAGCGCCGAGTATGGCGACTTCCTCGTAGATGGCTCCGCGAAACTGGTTGGATTTGACCCCCATGATGATGCTCATCATCAGGCCGCCACCCGAACAAGTGATGGCGGCGCACAAGGGGAGCCAGTACCAAGGCATGCCGCTCTTCAATGCCACGATCGCGCCGTAGACCGTGAGGGTGCCGAATCCGATCGATTCCGATGTACGCTCCATTCGCCGGTAGGTCTCACCGGAGAAGAAGCCAGGGAAGAGCCGCAACAATGCGGCCGTGACGATGGTGACAACCACGATACCGATCAAGGCCGTCGCATCTTTGACAAAGCCAAAGGGCAGGCGATCGCCTGCGATGATCACATCCCGCAACATGCCGCCGCCCAGCGCGCAGACGAAGCCGATGACCATCTGCCCCCAGATCGTAAATCCATGCCGAGATGCTTCCAGGACTCCGTACAGAATATAAAAGAAGACTCCAAAATACAATATGACCATGAAACTGGGTGATGATGCGAGGATATTAGCATAATAGATCGTTGCGGGCGAAAGAGCTGTGCTCCCTCGTTCGCCAGCCATTGCTTCTCGCCAAATCGAATGGGTCCAGACGTCGCCCGCGTCGGCCATGGAGATTGGCGTCTCCATGGCGATAATTCCAAGGCTTCTTTCAAAGGCGGCAAGATCTAAAAGGCCGAAGTTGTTGGTGGGTTCGGCCAGAAAGATGACTGATTCCAGCATCCGCCGTTGATGATCCCGCTCGGGGTGAGACATCCGGCGGAGAACCGCAGAGAGAGCTTCTTCCGGATGCTCACGCGCAAAGCGCCAGCCCTTGATCGTCGCTCTTATGAATCGAACGATGCGTGCACGCTCAAGCGGATCTGCGAGAGAACTCGAGCGGGCGTAGAGACCGTCTTCGAGGAAGGCGACGCCGTGAGTTGCGAATTGGACATTGTAGAGATCGGTTGGCGCCAAACCGGCGTCCAGGAACCGCCACTTTTCATTGTAGGACATGGCTGTCGCGCATGCGACATGGCCTTCTATCAGATCAAGGCCATCGGGGCGCTGCGACGCAAGATTGGCTCCGCGGCTCTCCAGTCCGTTTTGTTCGAACCAGTATTGAACGGCCAACTGGTCTCCGAGACTCCATACGCCGACATTTTTCCCGATAATATCCGAAGGCTTGTGGATCCCGGCATCACGCCGGCAGACCAGCGTTGTGCCCGGATGCCTGAAGAGCTGTGCAATATTCTGGATCTTGGCGCCCGCCTGCCGGGCCGCAATGGCATTCGACATCCAGGCGATCGCCAGGTCCGCATGCCCGGCGTCCAGCACCTCCAGCGTGTCAATCACCCGTCCATCGGATCGCGTGGCACCGCCTTCGAGGAATTCGACCTCCAATCCTTCCTGCTCGTACATGCCCAATACGTTCGCAACATAAAATCCTGCGAATTGAGCCTGATGGGACCGCAGAAATTGAATGCGCAAGGGCTGGGCGTAGAGCGCCTGGATGGACAACAAGATGCCAGCGCAGAGCACGCCGCATATCTGTATGCATCGTATGAAGTATCGTTTTCGGCAGTGCATGGGCCCCCCTTCGCCGTGGGCGAATCACCCCTGTCGAGAGGTAAAACTATCTTGCGGTCCGAATGCCAGCAAGGATTGGTTGCGTTCCGTCGATCTCGTTGCTGTCGATTTCCGGCGGGGTTGGTCGAAATCGGGGTCCGTCCCTGGTTTGCGAGTCAGGGCAAAAGTGTGTTGCCCGTCAGCAATTCAAACCTTCGTTTGTCAACGAGCGCGCGAGTTTCGAGTCCTGCCGCCGCACAGAGGTCGGGCGCATAGAGCTGACACCGGCCTCGCTTTGCCAGCGCGTTGTCGATCCGACCCAGAAGGTGAACGGGGTCGACATTCCCCGGAGCAGCAATCCGCCCGATCACGACATGCTTCTCCTCGCTCTCATGATTTTCATGATCGATATCGGGATCGCGCCAACATGTCGCGCACAGAATCCGAAGATATTCGGAATGTGGATAGATGACGGTGTCCTCGTCCAGGTCGATACTCGCATCGGACAATTGGCCCCCCTTGTCCTGCGTGCCCGCGAAATCGAAAAACCGGTAATTCCGCCGAATGAGGGTTGCCAAGTGAGGAAAGACCGGAACCTTGGTGTCACCGTAGGTGTGATGCGTAATGGGTGCGCCATCTATAAGGATGATATCGCCGTAGTCGACACCCAGGGATTCATATAGCACGCTCCGGATGATCCCGTGACATGGACTTAGCCGTTCGATCCATACCGTCTCTTCCAATCCCGGATCATCGACGTCCGCGGTACGTTGCGCGAGGGGCCGCTCGGCAAGCTTGACCTTGCATGTGGAATAGGAACCTTCGGGTAACCCAAATCGACCCATCTCAATCTTCTGTCCCATTCGTTTCCAGACGTCCAACGCAACAGCGCCGTTTCCAGCGCCAGTGGCGCAGATTCCAAGATTCCATTCAGTACTTTCATCTTGCCCATCGGTCAGGCTCGCCGCGGTCTGGTTTGATTTCATGCCTTCTTCGAACCTGCCGCGTGTCTTGTAAAACAGACCCAGATTGTAGTGGTTTGCGCTCTTTCGTGGGTTGATCTCGATTAGCTTTCTGTAGCTCATCTCGGCAATTTCATCGCTTTGACGCGCCAGCATCCGCGCTGATGTGCCCAGCCCGTGCAGTATAAATTCCTCTTCGGGGAGGCCAGCGTGTTTCTTTGCAAGCGCGGCGAGCCTTTCAACAACAGTATAGAATACCGTATCGGCTGGCGGCGGTGATGCATTGAGATCATTGATGTCGCGGACGACATCGAGAGTTCCGCCGAGCGCCGCCAGAATACGGACGTCTTGATCGTGAGCCCGTGCAATCTCCAAAAGAACATCGACAGCCCCCTCTATCGGGAGGCATTGATGATCGAGGATTCGCAGCAACGAAATTGCCGCTTCGCGCTGGTGATGCTGAGCCTTTCGCAGCGGCTGCGCCTTATGCCATGCAACCTCCTTCGACCCTGCCTGCGCTTCTTCGATAATTTCACGCTCAAGAGATTCAATTTCGTCAGGAGAGAGGATCTTGATTGGAAAGTCGGGCATAGGGACCTCGTACGTAAGCATTTCGGCGCGTGACCCTGGCGGGTCGCAGGCCGCAGCGGCCGTTCACTCCGCCTTGATATTCGCCTCGCGAATGATGCGGCCGTAGTCATCATATTGCTTGCGCAGGAGCACGCCGAATTCGGCGCCACATATTGCGGCCGGCTTCAACCCCTGGACTGCGAGCTTGGCGCGCACCTCGGGAGATTGCAGCGGCGTAGCGAACCAATCGGCCAGCAGGGAGATGGTCCGGTTTGGCGTTCGCGCCGGTGCCACCAACCCGTACCAGATGTCCAACTCACGGTCTCCGTAGCCCAGTTCATCGAGCGTCGGGACATCCGGTAATTCTTCAAGCCGCATTGGTGAGGCGACGGCAAGCACGCGCAACTTGCCGACCTTCACCTGATCGGCCGCCGCCGAAAATGTGGTGAGTGCCGACGTCACATGCCCGCCCAACAGCGCGCGGATGGCGGCAGCATCGCTGGGAAACGGTGCGAAGGTCATGCCAACATTGGCTGCGCGCTTGAGAACCTCGAACCCGATCTGGAACGCCGATGCCGGGCCGGCGGCGGCGAGCGTCAGGGTGCCAGACTTGGCACGGGCCGCCTCGATGAGTTCAGGAAGCGTGCGGTAGGGCGCGGCGCTGTTGACGGAATAAATCACTGGCGACCGGACGAGACGGCAAATTGGCTCGAAGCTCGTCAGCGGGTCGTAGTTGACCTTGCGCAGATGGGGATCGATGACGGATTCATTTGAATAGAGCAGGACTGTATTCCCGGTCGGCGCGGCGCGTGCGGTGGCGTCCGTGCCGGCGTCTGCCCCGGGGCGATTGTCCACCACCGCGGAAGCGATTTGCGAACGGTCGATTTGTTCCGCCAGCAAACGGACGAGCAGGTCGGCCGTCCCGCCCGGTGGGAACGGAACGATGATCCTGATGGTGCGCGCCATCTGCGGCCAGGCGCTGTGGTCGAACAATCCAGCGGAAAGAACACTGAAAGCGCCAACCACCAATGCCAGACACAAGAATTGACGGAGCCGATCGTTCATAGCGGTCCCTCTCAGTGTTGCGGCAGCATAGCGAGTTAACTGATCCGGTCACGAACGATGTTCCGATCGGTTCTTCAGAATGAAACGCCGCGCGGTATCAATCGATGCTCATAGGCCTGACGCTCGAGTTCTTCGCGGAAGTCCGGATGCGCGATGCCGATCAGCGCTTTGGCACGTTCGGCGACGGATTTTCCCTTGAGATTGACGAGGCCGTATTCCGTGACGACATACATCACGTCGGTGCGCGGCGTGGTCACGACGTTGCCGTGAGTGAGGCTCAACACAATCCGGCTGCGGCGGGCCCCGCGCTTGTCATAGGTGGAGGAGAGGCAAATGAACGACTTGCCGCCTCTCGAC
>DATGVJ010000011.1:0-2561 GCA_035300505.1 Xanthobacteraceae bacterium | reverse complement strand
GGTGATGTATACGAGTGCGGACACCTTGGGATCATTACCGGCCTCGGTGATGACGACACCGCCGTATGAGTGACCGACAAGAACGGTCGGCCCATCCTCCAGGGCCAGTGCCCGCTTCACAGTTGCCACGTCGTCCTTCATCGACGTAAGAGGCAGCTGCACGGCGGTTACGCGCAAGCCGCGGGCGAGCAGGAGAGGTATCACTTTTGACCATGACGAGCCGTCTGCCCATGCTCCGTGAACCAGGATTACGTTCGAAGCCTTGGTCATTCTGTTTCTCCCATTCCTGCCTTGACCAGTTGAGGCGAGGCGACAACGGCGCGGGCATGCCAGCCAAGCGTCCACGAGCCAGCAATCAGGGTCCCAATCGAGCCCGCTGACAGCACCCGTAGAATTGGTAATCTGTGTCCGCTCCCTCGGCAGCTTCAATTGCCGAAAGGGTCAAAGTGTTGATCGGGAGGGACAATCGGATGTTCAAAAAAACCGCACACGAAATTGGCATTGTAAATTACCCTGGCGCGCAGGTGGCAAGCATCCTGGGCCTCACCGATTTGTTCGGCGTCGCTTCCAGGATTGCGCTCGATCAGCGGCCGCTTCGCGTTACGCACTGGCGGCCGATCGATGGGCGCGACGCCAATCTTTCATGCGTCTATGACAGCGCACCGCGCGGCAGCCCGCAGCCGCGGACCCTGGTCATCCCACCGACCATGGTGAATCTTCCGGATCCTGACGTCCCGGTCGGGGTGGTGTCGTGGGTCCGTAATCGCCATGCTGCCGGTGCCACATTGGTTTCCCTGTGCTCGGGCGCGTTTATCCTTGCCGAAACGGGGCTCGTCGACGGGCGGTCGGTTGCCACACATCAGATTTGCGCAGAGGCGCTGGCGATGCGGTTTCCGCAAATCGTCGTCGATACGAATCGGCGCATCATTGATTATGGCGACATCATCACGGCCGGCGGATTCTTGGCATGGGTCGACGTTGGCCTGTTTCTCGTTGACAGGATTCTTGGTCCGGCCATGAGGGTGCAGACGGCGCGGTTTGTTCTTTCCGATCCAGCCGCGGGTGAGGCGCGCTATTTTACAGGCTTCGCGCCTCCGCAGACGCACCGAGATAGAGCCGTGCTGAAGGCGCAGGAGTGGGTCCACATGCGGGACGGACGACGCGTTTCTCTTGCCGCCATGGCGGCGGTTGCGGGACTGGAACGGCGCACGCTGTTGCGGCGGTTCGCCACTGCAACAGGCATGACCCCGATCGAGTATTGTCGGGCTGTTCGCGTTGCCCGCGCGCGCGAGCTCCTGGAGGGCGGGGACACCTCGCAGAAGCAGATTGCCCAATCCCTCGGCTACAAGGATGTGGCCTCATTTGCGCGCGTTTTTCGCAAGTCAGTAGGGTTGGCGCCGGGGGCCTACCGCAAAAGATTTGGCCGTAACGGCATCTCGCCAGCCGATTTCGCGACGCAGGATAGCTCCCGTCAGAAGCGGCGGATATTCGGAGGCGCCGCCTTGGGCCAAAATGAACTTCGTGAACTAACGCCAGCTCGCCAACGTCATCCAAAAGAGCGGCATGTCGGTTGAGGGTCCAGGCTGTGTAAGAACGCACGAAGAGCCGCCAACCTTCGTGACCGGCGCGGCAGGTGCTCCTCAATAACCGGACGCGCTGACTGGCAAGGTTGGCTTCCGAGTCGGGCCATTAACGGACTCATGCACTGCAGCAGCAAAATCATTTCATCGTGCTGCGCAGGATCCTTTCATTCCCTTTGGACTTGAACGGGGGCTCCGTGGGTCTCGGGGGTGCCAGGAAGGATCACGAGGTAGCGACGCGGGGCCTCCTCCTCGCCACGAACTAACTGGCGGATTGGTCCGATTGCATTAACGATGGCTGCCCCCGCAGGGTTGGTCATGAAGCCTTGCAGTGGTTCGAGAACGCCAGTGCCCGACGGCTCAGTCGCAAGCGCAAGCAGATAAGGCTTCCCTGGCTCGAGCCCAGTGACCGCGGCCTGTAATACTTGCACCAAGCCCTGATCCGACAGCGAAACGCTGGTGGGCGCTTTCTTCTCTTTCTTTGCTCCCGGCGGCGCGAGCCACAGCTGCGCCGACTGGCCAGCCACGCCGAGCGGCTGCAAGTTGCTGGTTCCGAGGCCTTCGGGGACGACCATCATTCTGGTCATTGCCGAGTTGATGGCGCCACTCGCCGCGGGTACGGCATCGGGCACGTACACGAGGGCTTGCGGAGCTTGGCCGATCGGGCTAGTCGCGATGACTTCGTTCTTCAGTGTATCAATTGCGGCTACTTTGTCGTCATTCTCAAGACCGACATAGACTCGCGTGCCGTCCCCAGATGGCCAGACGCCGTGCGGTAACTTGCCGACCGGAATGGTCGCGACCTGCGCGAAATTGTCGGTGCGAAACACTTTAATCTCGTTGAGCCCGCCGACCGTGACGTAGGCAAACATGCCGTTGGCATTACGCACGATATTGACGTGGTTGGTGATCGGACCGGTGTCGAGGGTCTTCAAGAGCGCGAATGGCGGTTGCCCATCGAACACTTGGGTCTTGCCGGTG
>DATGVJ010000010.1:0-23245 GCA_035300505.1 Xanthobacteraceae bacterium | reverse complement strand
GTACCAGAGCAGCGTATAGCCGGAGCCGTGGATGAAAAAGATGTGCAGGCCGGGGCCGTGCCGATGGCCCTTCTTGTAGGTGCCGATCGGCATTTCGGAGACATGTGCGCCCATCGAGCCTTCGCTGATGAGCAATTGAATGTTGGATGAACCGGCGCCACGCGCCTCCCAGGGTTTCAATTCAAAAGCGCCGAGATCGGGAACAAAATTCGTCTCCCACAAGTGGCGGCCCGGCCGGATCGAGGTCATTTCGCCTTCCCCGTTATAGTAGCCGGGCAATCCTTCGCGTTCCGGAAATGGGTAAGGATTGTCGAAGAAGAACGCTTCATTGTGGATGATGTTCATGAGGATGCGCAGCGAGTTCGACGACGCCAGACGCACCGGCTCGCGCCCCGACGCGTTGAATATCCGGTAGCGCGCGTTGAGCGGCGGCGCGAACAGGCTGCGCGGCCCCCATTCGAACGAATGACTGCCGCCGCCCGGCATCTCGACCACGACGCTGCCGGTGCCGGAGAGCACGTAGAACATTTCATCGAACATGTGTTGCTGCGGTGCCGACTGTCCGCCAGGCGGAATTTCGAGCAGGAACACCGTCATCCAGTCGCCGCGACCCTTAAGATGCGCGAACGCGCCCTTGCAGCCGTCGCCCAGGCGCGGCCAGGGCGCGGTCTCAGCGGTGAGCATGTCGACGCCGAAATCCTCGTGAATCGGAATGCCCTCCCGCTTGCTCCAGTCGAGATAGGGATCGACCAGATATTTCGGTTCCGCCGTCATGAGCGTCCCTCACGGATGCGCTCTTCATCAAAATGTTTGCCCATACGGGAGGTAATGCCGGTCTTGGCAAGTTCGCTGAGCCAGATACTGTGAATGCGCGGATCCTGATCCTCGTAATTGATCTGCGCGCCGCCCTCCTGGATCGAAGCATCGGGCGCCTGCTTGAGCTTCATCTTGTGGGCGAGAACCGGATAACGATTGCTGCCCATCGAAACCGCGAGATAGCGCGCGGGCTCCGGCCCCGTATTGAAATGCTGGTGGAACACGCCCTCGGGCGGAGCGAAGACGAAACCATGCCGCCATTCGTGACGCTCGAATTCGGTGTCGCCCTGGTTCCACATCAGCGTATAGCCCGAGCCCGTGACAGCGAATACATGCGCGCCCGGCCCGTGCCGATGGCCTTTCTTGTAGGCGCCGACCGGCATTTCAGACGTGTGGGCATGCATCGAACTGTCGGACAGAATGAACTTGATGTTGCGGCTGCCGGCGCCGCGCGCCTCCCATTCGGGCAGCGAGAGCAATCCGAGGTCGGGGACGAAATTCGTTTCCCACATATGCTTGCCGGGGCGAACGGGGAGGAAATCACCTTCGCCGGCGAAATAGCCTTTGCGTCCAAGGCGCTCCGGAAATGGAAACTTGTTGTCGAACAGAAAATGCTCGTTGCGATAGACGTTGAGCATGAAGGGAAGATCATTCGCCGATACGATCCGCACGGTTTCGGTCCCCGACGTGTTGAACAGGCGGTATGGCGTATTGAGCGGCGGAGAGAACAGCGCGCGTGCGCCCCATTCGAAACCATGGCGCTGGCCCTCGCCCGCATCCACGATGGCGCTGCCATGTCCGGACAAGACGTAGAACACTTCGTCAAAAAGGCGATGCGCCCAATCGGTCGCGCCACCGGGCGGAATGTCGATTACGTGCAGGCCGACAAAATCGCCGCGGCCGCGCAATTCCACGAAGGCCCCGCGCACGCCGGTACCGAGCCGCCGCCATGGCGCGGTCTCGACGCCGTTAAGATCAACCGCGATCCCCTCGACGATCGGTATGCCCTCGCGTGCCATCCAGTCCCGATAGGAATCGATCAGATAGCGAAGGCTGTTCGTGTCACTAGCCATGCATTAATCCCCATTCCCCATGGCCCACCCGTATCGACAAACCGCGATTCAAGATATCAGTACTACATGCCCTGAAGGAAATCGATTTCATGAAACGAGCCCTAGGCGCCGCCCTGATCATGATTATCAAGCCGTCGGACAACCAGGCGTCCGATACAAGTCAGAGGATCTATCCTGGATCGGCAGCCTCGCCCAACCCGCCTCTGTCATCGCGGTCTGGCACACGAGCGGCGTACGCACCATTGATGACGCTCGGCGCATCGAGGTCATTCTGGGTGCGACCGGCGCCTCCGGCACCAAGGCGTCCTATCCGACCCTTATCAACAACACGCTCGGCACCAGATTCAAGATCGTCACCGGTTACGAGGGCGGCAATGCCGTCACTTTGGCAATCGAACGCGGTGAGGTTGCGGGCGATGGCAGCAGCCGATGGTCGAGCTGGAAGGCGACACGGCCGGAATGGGTTCGTGATCGCAAGATCGTTCCGGTCGTCCAGATCGGATTGAAGCGGGACCCCGAACTGCCTGATGTCGCTCTCCTGACCGACTACGCGATGAATGAGGAGCAGCGGCAAATGTTCACCTTCGTGGGAGCGCCCGACGCACTCGGACAACCCTTTGCAGCCCCGCCGCTGATTCCGCACATGCGCTTGAATGCACTGCGTCGCGCTTTCGATGAACTGATTCACGACCCGGCATTCCGCGCCGAGGCCGAGAAAGCCAACCTCGATATTGTCGCGCTTACGGGCCGGGAAGCAGAAATACTCGCGCAACAGACCGTCGGAACTTCGTTGCATATCATCGAAAAGGTGCAGGCCGCCTCGGCTGTGCGGGACGCAATGAGCGGAAATGGGCGACACTGAAGCGCGCAGCTTCAGGCCGCGATCGGGTCGATGATGAAACGTCTCGCTCCCGTAGCCGAATTCAAGCCGCGACATTCAAGCCGCGACGTGGTCCCACTTGCTGACCGTGGCGACCGCGGCCGCGCATTCGCGCGATAGCGCCGACAATATTTTCGCAAGATCGGCCGGATTGCCGTTGTGGTTCGCAAGTTCCTGGCAAAGGCGGGACAAATTGGCAAAACCAAGTTGATCCGATGTGGCGACAAGTTTGTTTGCAAGGACCCGGCATTTTGCCGGCGCCCGGTTATAACTGCCTTGGTCGAAGGTTGCGCTTTGCAGGAGGTCCAGAAAAGTCCGGCACAGATGCTGGATTTCCGTCTCGCCAACATTTGTCACGAGTTGATCAATCGCCGACCGGCCAGGATTGACCGTGGGCGCCGGGTTCGATCGTGCCAATTGGGCCCGCACACGAGCGACCAATTCCTCGGGTCGAAACGGATGCGTCAACATCGCGTCGTAACCACGTGAACGCCAATCCGCTTCCGATGAGACGCGGGCCTTTTCAGCCAAGCCGACGATTGCAACGGCTTCGCCATCGACAACCGCACAGCGCAACTCCAAAGCCGCCGACTGTCCACAACGACTGGACATTGCTTCGTCAACCACCAGCACATCGAAATTCTCGTTATCGATATACCGGAGCGCTTGTTCGAAGTCCGCCGCAACGGCGACGTCGAACCCAGCTTGCCGCAGGCAATCACCCGCCACCTGGCGCGTAATATTTCTCGTTTCAGCCACCAAGACACGCGTCGTCGCACTCCCCTTCGTGACGATGCGTTCCTTCGTGACAATGCGTTTTGTCGCCTCAGGCGGGCTCGCGCCTGCTGCGTGTGAACCGACGGCTTGCGTGCCACCATGATGCGCAGCAGATCTATGAGTTTCGGGCACAAATGCGACCGGCTTGAGCCCAGTCGGCGGCAACTCCGCCGCGGCCAAGCGTGCCCGCAGAGGGATTGGATTGGCGGGCTTTTGGGTTCCGACTGACAACTCCGGCACCAGCGGTGGCGCTGACCGCTGCGGTAGACGGTCGGGCAACGGTGGGGAAGTTCGATCCTGCTCAACCCGACGCTTCGAAAATTCCGTCACTTTCCTGGCAACATCGCGCCAGGAGGCTTTGTCGCCCACCACAAAGACCGCATCGCAAGTGTCGTCGCCTGGGTCAAGGCCAATTAACGGAATGCGAGAACCTGATTGCCCCATTTGCTCGTTTGCGTCGAGACCCGCTGAGGAATCGAGGGCGAGGTAGAGTTCCGCCTCATATTCGTCCACAACCTCGAAACACATCGTGATCGCATCTTGCTCATTCGCGCTCATCGTCCGCGATACTGCGGCTCTTGGCCGCCGGGCCAGACCGTTGGCGCGCCAAATCTCGTCAGCCGCTGCTCTCGCCGAACGGGTCGACGGGTTTTCAATGAATTGTCGCACGGCAACGTCTCGACCGTCCCTGGTTCCTCCACTCTCAAAAAGGCCGGCAATGTGCGCCAGCAATTGCTGCGGCGCGACCCCTTTGGACAGTATCGAATGGAACAACCGATCCGCGCCTTGGCGCAACACAAGATTGTCACCATACCCCGTAAGGGCGACCAGGATCGGTTTCTTCTTCGTCGCAACGGCGGTATCCGTCAACAGTCGCGCCAAGGCGTAGCCGTCCATATCGGGTAACTGATAGTCGACCAGTATGACGTCGTAGCTTCTTTCCTTGACGCGAAGGATCGCGGCAAATCCATCACTCGCAGGATCGACCTGATGCCCAGCCGACTTGAGAAGAAGGCCGATCGTGTCCCGGAAAACCGGATCGTCATCGATCACCAATATTTGCGTCATCGGATTTAGTCCTATTGCCCGGACGGAAAATGAAACGCGATTGCCGCCATGGAACCGTTCATGATTTTGGTCCTCGATAGGCTTCCGGCGGAAGGCTGTTTTCCGGCCTTGTGAAGGGCCTGTCCGGCTGACGTTGTGCCGCCAGGTTCGTCGACTCGGTTGTGGCGGGGTCGGGACGCGGCGCTGCGCCCTCAGGCAGAGCCAGATA
This sequence comes from Xanthobacteraceae bacterium, assembly GCA_035300505.1. GTDB lineage: Bacteria > Pseudomonadota > Alphaproteobacteria > Rhizobiales > Xanthobacteraceae > VAZQ01. Next base: position 18,423 of record DATGVJ010000010.1, on the reverse strand, counting down.
GACGCGGCCGTCGCGCGCGACAAATGGCTGGATGCGTTGCCGGGAAGAGTCGGCAACGGGTTGTTCGGAACGGCTCGCCGCGGATTTGGACCGGACAGCGGGCTGAACACGTTCGGCGACCACTACCGGCGGCTGATCGTCAAACGTTTCAACGATCCTGATCTGTTCGAAATATGACGCCAATTGCTCAAGCGAGGCATCATGCCGACAAAGGTGCATACGGACCGAGGCGGCCATGCGGTCCTGCGCGCTCGAGCCTGGAAGGAATTCGTCGATCCATTGCCACGTATAGATGCAACGGCCGGTGCCCTGGGAATATCCGACCGCAAGTCCAAAGAGGCCATAGTGATTGGAACGCGGTTGGCGGATGACACGCATCGGGACGCCGGAAAATTTCTGACGCAGATCGCGTTGGATTTCCTGTTCGCTCGGCTTTTGCAGGTTGCCGAGATTTGTTTCATGTGTGGGACCGGCCACAACCGAAATCATGTTCTCGTTCCTCGCGCCCTGCTCGCTGATGATCGATTCCTTGCGAACGATTGATCGGCCCTGCCGGTATGTCCCAATGAGCATCGTTGACCCAGCCTCCGCCGGCAGGACAGCCCGGTAGGAACTTGTCTGCAAGGAGCGTTGATATTGCGCATCGAGGGACGAAGAGGACTCCGAGGAGGCAATACGCCACGCATTGGGCGACGAATTCGAGCATCCGCCCAACACGAGAGCGATGACAATCGAAGATGCGCACTTGTTCATGGCGGTACTCAAATCACGGAACCAGCGAAGATCTACGCCCTCACCGTGCGGGCGTGTTGTAGGATCGCATCAATCTTGGCGACGTCAGGTTTGCGGAATTTGCGGGCGTATTCGTCGTTACGTTTGCGGCATTGATTTTGCTGTTCCTCGACCACAGTGTTCCAAGTGCGGCCGGAATTTCGGCAACCGTTCGCGTCTCCGGCTGATCTACCCCATCAATGCCGGGAAGCAGCGAATAGCCAAACCGTTCGTAAGGCATCGCAATTGCGCCACGAACCCGGCGCGCGACCAATGGCCATTTCACGTTGGGCCGCTCGGCGCGCCAGCCAGCCCCAGCAACAGAACCGGCGGCCACGCCGGCTCCACGCGAAGAAAACCGCAACGGATTGGCGGGATTGACCGAAGCCGGAAAACCAGGTCGAACAAAGGGATTGCCCGAAGCCGAGACGGCATTGCCAAATTCCGGACGCGGGATGCTGCGCGTGGGCTCCGGCGCGCGAACCTCGCGTTGGTTCGCATTCTTTGCGGTCGCTCGAATTGGCTGCTGCGATTGGGCGGCATCACATGGACCCGGTTTCGTTTGCTGCTCTTCCATGACAAGCCCGACGACCATTGGAAAAACTCCGTCATATCGGTTGACAACCTCAATGAATTCGCGCGCGCGCTTGAGCCGCCGGAGCGCGAGCGCGTATCCATAAACCGTCGTTTCCTTTGGGTGCCATGCGACCGCGCGTTCGAACCATTCGAGCGCCTTGTCGTATTGGCAGGAATTGTAGGAATACCAGGCGAGACCTTGCGCGCCTTCGCCCGATTGCGTTTCTACCGTTTCCTTGGCATAGCGCGTCAATCGCTCGCCCGGGATTTCGGGCGGGATTTCGAGGGTCAGCTTTGTCTCAAGGATGTCGGTGAAAAAAATCGAATTGTTCGCGATTGGGTTACGCCAGGCGTGCGCGACATCTTCGGCTTCGACCAATTGGCCACGCCGCAGCAGCGATTGCGCCAGACCATGGGCCACCATGGCCTCGCCGCCGCGCGAGATCGAAAGCTTGAACCAATCGAATGCTTCGTCCGTCGTCTCGGTCTTGAGCGCATACCAGCCAAGCAATTCGCTATAAGTTGGTTCCTTCGACTCCCGTCCCAACACGCCAAGACGCGCATGCTGCTCAGGAGTAAGGCTAACCCCGCCCTCGTCGCGAAGAATGGCGCTGATGCGCGCCCGCGAGATGTCGTCGGCGATGGCGTCGAACTCGCTTTCTCCGTTCGGTCCCCGTTGCGCCTGGGAAAGCAGCTTTTCGGCGTCCACGAAGGGCAGCAGCGCAAACGCACGCAACACGACTGCAGTGCGGACCGGCCCGTCAGTGGCGCCTTCCAGCGCGCTTGCCAATAGAACTCCCGCCTGGTCAAACTGTCCGATGCGCGCGAAACCCTCCGCTACCGTCCACATCAACTCGGTATCCTGGGCGCTCGCGCGCACATTGAGCCTGCCCGAGAGGCTGGACACTTCGTACCAATTCCCCGCCTTCGAGCCTTTCAGGATTTCATCTCGCAACCGCTTTTGTTTAATTTTTTCGATCAGGTCGCGCGATGGCTTCCATGAGGGTTGCGCCGCCACGCGCGCCGCGATCGTAGCCTGCAGTTCATCGAGACGGTCGGCGGCAAACAGATCCCACAAGTCATCTTCGTCACCACCACCGATTTCCGCGCTCCCAAGATCGACCGGTGGCTGCCATCTCGGGTTCAGGCGTTTCAGGCGTCGCGTTTCAAGTTCGACACGCGCCGCGTCCTTCTTCGCCGCATAGTATCGCAGCGCCGATTCATCGACGGCGCCGGTCGACTGGCTATTCCCCTTTACCGGGGGAACGACTGTAACTTGGCAGAACACGACTCCCGGAGCGAGCGCAATCGCAATCGTTACGACCGACATTGCGAGAGTCTTCATCCGCGTCCACATGAGTTCCACCTCGATATCGATGCCGACAAAGCCAGCAGTTGAAGCGTGGCGGGGTAGTAGTGTTCGCTGGGCGCTATGTCGTTGAGAGCGGCCGGCCATCGTTTGCCATTGACTGCGCAATCGTGCAGCGCAGAAATGGCCGAATAGCCCGGGCTGCTGAGCGCCTCGACCGGGCGGCCGGATGCCACGTCAACGACCGACAAAGGACGTGAACCGTCTACGCCGGACGCACCAACCAATGTGCCGATGACGTTCTCGCCCACGATGCCGGCCCAGATCATGTAGAGGGGAATGCGGATTGCGTTGTAACCGAACACCGCGGGAAATCCCGCGGCTGCCGCCGGCTGTCCACCACGCAATGCCGTCCATTCGACGGGCAATGCGACTTTGCCGAAGCGCGCGCGATTGATCAATTTGAGGCCGTCTTGCGATAGTTTCGCCCAATTGAATTCCGGGGCGGCCAAATGAAGCCGTTGAAACGCCGGGAAAATGTAATAGCTGAGGTTTACGACCGGTCCGTCCGACCGGTCCTCTGCCGAATAACCGGAAGCTCCCGGCAGCAGCAGCATGCCTTCGTCCGACTGCAGAATGATCAACTTGCGTCCGACCTCAACCGCAATGCGACGCGCCGCGACCGCGTAGGCCCGGTCTTTCCAAGCCTCCGCGGCTTCAACGAGAGCCCAGGCGATGAGAATGTCGCCGTCTGTTGCGTTGTTCAAGTCGGCGACACCCGGCCGCGTGGCAGGATCCCAGGCCCATGCGACAAGTTGATCGTCGCGCACCATCAGGTTGGCACGCGTCCACCCCCAGATGCGCTCGAACGCATCGCGATCCATCGCGGCGACCGCGAGCAGCATGCCATAGCCTTGCCCCTCGCTATGACTGATCTGCGCGTTCGCGGTATCGACGACGCGGCCGGATTCCGTTACAAAACGGGACCTGTAGGATTTCCAGATTGGATTTTGCACCAACACGCCGGCTAGTTTCGGCGTAGCCGGTGCGGCACGCGAAGATTCCGCGGCAGCCGCGACCTTCACCCTTTTGTTGGCAAGAGCTTCGTTGGCATGAGCTTCGTTGGCAGGAGCTTCATTGGCAAGTGCTTCGTTGGCAAGCGCCATGGATGCAATGGCCGACAACAGGAATGCGCACGCAATCCGTTTTATCATGGTTGCCTCCGGCCAACATTTCGCACCAGCCACCAGGTCGAGATCGCCAGCAGACAGGCAAGCCCAAGACCGGTAGCAGTAAAATAAAACGGGTTGAGCGACAGCCAGCCGGCCAGCACCAACCTGGAATTCGAAAAGGAATATGGCTGGGTCACCTGCAACACGAGCTGGTCGCGTTGTGCGGCGACGGTGTAGAGCGCGCTGTTTCGCATCAATGCGATCTGCCCATTGAGGCCGTTCCAGACCTGCGGATCTACCAGACACGCCACCGATTGCTGCAATAGCTCAGCCGTCGGCGCCGTTACGATCGTGAACGGGGCATGGCCACGTCGTATTCCCTGCGCGACCAAAAGCTGATCCGTAAGAGCAATGCCGGAAAAGGTTTCGCCATCATCAAGAAACGATGTCGACGTCCAAAGCCGCTGCCAGAGCGATGTCGTCGCGGCGGGGTTTTCCACACCAGAACGCGCTGATGAACGCACAGGCAATTCCGGCCGCGGCGTTACAACGCTTTGGCCGTGATCGCAGGCCGGCGAAATACCAATCCGCGTACGGCTGCGGCTCACCGCGGTCTCGGCAGTGGACGAAATAGGCGATGTGGTCCGTGGCGGCGGCACGCGCTCCCAGGCTTGACGGAGGCTATCCGGATTGACGTTTGCGATCCGCAAGACAGCCGGATCTAGCGCCTGTGCGGGCGCCACAATGAGAGTTGGCGATTGCGGATCATCCGTCGGCTTCGCCACCGAAAATCTGAACGGAATAAGGTGGCCGGCCGACACCGCCAACTGTGCCGACACGGTCAACGCTGCTGCCAGTGTGGGCGCATCTGGTGAGGGCACGATCAATCGCGGCGCCTTGCCATTCGCATAGGGGGTGGCGCCAGCGCTCATCGCGGAGAGATCCGGACTGCTCAGCAAGCGACCGATCGATGGGATATCGATTGAACTCGATTCCGACAGCGTGAAGCGAACGCCGGAGTTCTCCACACCTTGAAGACAATCGCCATCCGACCGCTGGCCGATCTGCGCGCTGAAATCGAAGCGATTTATGCCGGGCCGGAGCATCCCGGTCGGAAAGTCGAAGTCATAACGCAGAGACGTTGCGCTCTTGGGTGTGAGCGGCTGCTCGCCGGCCGGCAAGCCATTGACCGAGAGATTCATCCGAGCATCTGCGTCCGGATCAGTGGCATGACTGCCGCGGACTTTCAGGCTGACGCGGCCGTAATCTGCAGCGAAAAAATCATCCGGCAGGCGCAGGAAAAGCGAGGCGACGAGGCGGCGGCCGGAAAAGGACTCCATGACGGCGCCTGCCGTCTTGAAACCGATCGATTCGTTGCCGAAATCCGTTAACGCACGGATTCTCGGAACAGCCGGCATCCGGACCGATTCGGCGTTGAGTTGCTCGATGGCGCTATCGATTGTTTCGACCGAACTTTCGACCAGCAGCGTCGTGCGCCTTGTGGCGTCCGCAATAGCAAGCAGGAACCCCGGCACGATCAGTTGTGGATTTGGCAGCGACGCGGCCAACCGATCGAATTCTGCTTTTTCCGCCACGATGACGTTGACACCTTGACCGCTGGCGGCCGGACCAAAATCGATAACCGGACTATGGGTTCGCGACAGGAGAGAAAGCGCCTGCGTCAATTGAATGAGCCGCTCCACGACTTCGACCGGGACCTTGCTGGACGAGACGATGCGGATCGGCAGCGTTCCGCCCGCATCCGGGCCCAAGGTGGACAAATCCGTGATCGTGTTGATGCGCTGCGGCTCGCGGAACACGAGGCCCGTAACAAGTGGATCGATCGAGGTCCAAAGTTCGAAGGTCGCGGCGACCGAACAATCGACGCGGTGACGCTGGTCGACGACAATTCTGATGGAATTGAAGCCTGCATTCAATCGGCCAACCGGAACCTCGATTTTCAGCATGCGCTCGGCAGGCGTGGCCCCCATCGCGCGGGCCGCAACCTCGCTCCCGTTGATCAAAACCAAAAGCCGTGAAGCATCCGGCAAAACATGGATCGACGATATGTAACCGATCCGAAGTTCTACCTGCTGCCGCGCCTGTTCACTCGTCAAATAGATGGGCCATTCGAGAAGGCCGCGTTCGCCGTCGACGGTCCATCCCCGGATCGTGGCCGGCAATCGAACGAAATATTCCGGCACGGTCGTTCGCACCGGCGCCGCCACGAGCGGCTGTTGACTCCGATCGACGGGAGCAGTCGGCCTCGGACCTTTTGGTGCCAACGGACTGCGCGGCGGCGATTGGGCGAGAGCAACGTTCACCGCACCCAACAGCAAGGCCACCAAACCGACCCGCAATATCACGTATCGAGTTGCCCGGCCCATGACAATCACGCTGTCCCGCTGCGGTGCGATGCAAAGGACGACGAAACCTTTGTTGCGGCACGTTGAAGCATGGCAGCGAGCCAATCGCGCTTGCCGGGACCGCGCGCCGGCGCAATTGACCTCAAATCGCGTTGCGGTACGGCTGCAAATGACGCGGCTTCATCGGCGTAAGCGCGCGCCACGACGAGGAGATCCCTGATCCATTCATCCGCATCAATAGCAGGTGCGGCCAATGCCGGGCGTGAACGCGCGGGTAGGTTCGTGGCGCCAAGCCCTTGGGCGGCAATGTGAGGCTCGGCGGGCACTTGCCCAGCGTTCTTGAACTTGAAGGCGGTACGAATTGCCTGCAAGAGAGGGATATAGCCATAAGCGAAAGCGCGGGCAGGCCCGATCACACTCCAAATCAGGAATTGGAATGTGCCGCGAAACACATCCATATGCTTGCGACGACTTTGAAGGAACCGCCACAAGGGCGTGGCATCGCCATACATCAGGTCCGCGATCGCCCAGAATGCGCGCGCCGAAGGATCCTTATATTGGAAGCCAAGGGCGACCGAATCGCCTTGCCGCACCGGTTCACGCGCCAAACGCAACGGGATCGGAACAAACTCACGCCGCGTATCCGCCTGATCCACGATGAGTTGTGCTTCGCCGTTCATTAGATTCAGCTTCTTGAAGCTTTCCGCATCGAGCGCGACCGAGCAGGCTTCGGCCGATACATTCGTCACGATGACTTCGGCTTTGCTTCGACCGACCACGAGGTGCGCCGAGCGGTTGATCTTGAGACGCGGAAATCGGTCGGGTTGGCTGCGCTCGGCAACAACGCCAAGTGCGACCCCGGCGATGACCAGGTTGAACATGGCCCATAGCCCGACCACCAACATAAGGCTGCTGACGCCGGGTTCGAACGCGTAGCGATAAGCCGCGGTTACAACGGCTGCCGTCAACAAAAGGAAAATAACGATGAACGGCCAGGCCATCGGTGACAGATGATTGTTGTCGAGGGCCTGCCCCTTCGCGGTAACATTGAAGGTTGGCTTTCTTGGTGACCACACGACGGAAACGATCGCTTTCGCCAAGTACACACCTTGAGCGTATTCGTAGAGTTCCGATACCCAGGGCCATCGAACTTTACCATAGAGATAATTCTGAAGCATGATGTTCACGACCATATAGCCGAGCGTGAACGCAATGGCTTCGTCGATGTTGGCGACGAAGATTTTTATGTCGAAAAAGATATGGAGCAGCGGCGCGAACATGAAAATCAGCCGCGGTATAGGGAAGAACCAGAACGCCATACTCGACAGGTAGGCGAGCCGCTGCACCAAACTCAGGCCCTTCTTGAATGCCGGATTCTTCAGCATGAGAATCTGAAACATTCCCTGGCACCAGCGCGAGCGCTGTCCGATGAATTCGATGAATGAATCGGGCTGCAGGCCGGCGATCAGGGGCTTGTCGATATAGGCGCTGTGCCAACCTTTGGAGTGCAATTCAAACGCCGTCTCGCAATCTTCGGTGATGGTGACGCCGGAAAATCCCCCCGCCTCCTCGAGTGCGGCCCGGCGCAGAAGTGCCGCAGAGCCGCAAAAAAACGAACCGTCCCATTTGTCGAGACCACGCTGTGTTTCCGCGTAGAACATCTCGTTCTCGGACGGCATGCGGGCGAATGTCTGCAGATTCCTCTCGATCGGATCCGGGTTGAGGAACACGTGCGGCGTCTGCACGAGAAACAGTTTCGGATCCTTGGCAAACTCGCCGACGGTCTCTCGCAAGAACGACCGGAACGGCGCATGATCGGCGTCGAACACGACGACGATCTCGCCCGTGGATTTGGCGAGCCCGGCATTGAGATTTCCCGCCTTGGCGTGCTCGTTACGTGCGCGCGTGGAATATCGGGCGCCGAGATCACGGCATAGGGCCTGAAGCATTGCGCGCCGCTCTCGGGCGGCGGCGGCTTTTGCTTCATCCTTGTCGCTGCACTTCTGGTCGCTCCCCCCATCGTCGAGGAGCCAGACGGTAAACTTGTCGGGCGGATAGTCGAGCGATCTCGCCGAAGCAACCGTCAGGGCGAGAACAGAAAATTCCTCGTTGTAGGTGGGAATGAATACATCCACCGTCGGCAGATCCCGTTCATCCCCGCGCTTTGCATCCGGACGTTTCAGGGGATCGGCGTTGACGATCACACTGATCGTAAGAATAAACACGCAATAGAGTTCGGCGCCGAGCAACAAGAGACCAATGAACAGCGCCAGCGGCTCATCCGAAGACGGCAAGGTCGTTGTAATCCGCCAATACAGGTAGCGGATCGCAACGGCACTGCCCAGGCCCAGGAACAGAAAGCGAAACACCCGACCGCGGCCGAGAGACCAGGTAACCAGCATGGCGACGACGACAGAAATGCTGAGGAGGAGTTGAGCCGTCACGCTCACGGGCTGCATAAGAAATGTCAAAGTCGCAAACGTGCAAAAACCCCACAGCGTCCAACGCACGACCTGCAATAGACTATTGGCGCGGCCGAGCAATCCGATTGCCGGACGGTTGTTTCGTAGATTTGGCGGGTCACCTTTCTTCGACATGCAAAGAACCGCCCTAGAACCCGAACCGCGCACTCAAGGTGCCGTAAACTCCGCCCTGCGTTCGACTATCGGTGAGAACGCCGGTAGCTGCACCGAATTGCACTCCATAGATTTTCGGAGATGAATAGAATGCTCCCACCCGCATTTGCTTGAAGGAGGCATCGCTGAGAACCGTAAGATCCGGCCCGACGTGGCCGAATCCAAATACCTCGTACCCGCCCCGCAGGTTGAGGAAGAACGAGCTATGATTGGTGGCATACGACATCATGCCGGATATCATCGTGTGGTCCCAAGGCTTCATGTAGAACTCGGCGACCGCCTTTATGCCGACCGAGGTTCCTGCCGTCGTATTGGCAGGATCGGCCACAGACAGGTTGGTATTTCTGGCATCGACGCCGAGATAACCAGCGACACTCCCGCGGTTCCAGACCCTTTCATAGCCGCCGAGAAAACTACCATACATCTGAGTTCCATTGACTTGGTCTCCGGCCCCGCTCGTGTAAGTGAACGTACCGCCGCCGCCTTCGATACGATAACGCGGCCCGCTCAACGCGAGTGGGTTCGCGACGGAACCGGTCGCAGCAATCCTCCCGAACGCCGAGCCCGTCGAGGTAAATGAGACGGAAGTATCGATGGCAACGAACCAATCGTCTTTCTGGACCGGAGCGGACGCTCCGGTGTACCAATCCGCTGCCAACGCCAACTGGGCGGACGACAAAAGCATCAATGAGCCCGTAATGGCTGCATACGCACGCATGACACACACGTCCCTTGGCACCGCATCTGTGGCGCGATACCACCCCTCAGGGTTAAGACCTACGTGTCCATGCCTAACAAACCATTGCGGGTGCCCCGCCACCAAGGAATGACGGCGGGTCTAGCCCGCAGTCTGGTTAACAGGTGCTTGATTTTGGTCTTCGGGCCCCGTCTGGGGGAATAGATGAAGCGATCGCGTGTCCCGGGCGCAGCCCAGGGATCGATGATGCTCACGCCGAAGGCGACGAAGTGACTTAATGAATTGTAAATACCGAAATCAGTGGGTCACCTTGGTACCGCACAAGGATCATTTTCGCATCGCGCAAGAACTATGATTCAATTTGCATTCCAGTGTACTTTGCGATACAAAGTACTCTCTTGAATCAATCGTGGATCAAATCGCCCCCTCCACGTGGCAATAATCATGGACGGTAACGGCCTTTGAGCAACGCGCCGGAGGCTGCCACGATCCGCCGGCCATCGTGCGGGAACCAACACGGAGTAGCGCAGTGACCGATACAGAGCCGCAGGCGACCGACGCAAAATCCCCGCCCGCATCGGATTCCCTTGGGCCCACACCTGGCAATTGGATCCTCACCCTCGGCGTGATCTATCCGGCAGCTGTCATCGCCTTCGAACTCGCCACGCATTTCTGCGCCGATACGTTCTTCGACCCCCTACCGACTTTTTGGCACGCCGTGGCGGCCGCATCAGTGCCCGCGAGCAACCTTCTGGTCTGGTACCGATTGCGGAACAGCGAGATGCGCCACGCCAAGTGGCTGGCATTTGTCAATGGCGCCGCGATTGCCATTGCGACACTCTATGCCCTGCTCTTCTTGCCGTTGCTGCCGGTCGCCCTCGTCGGCATCTTTTTCGCAATCGGCGTTCTGCCGATTGCTCCGATGGTGTCGCTTTGGTGCGCACTGTTGCTGCGGCGCGCGCTTGCGCGGCGGCAGGAAAAACCGTCCTCAACATGGCCGCTTGTAGCGGGGCTATCGGCGGGCCTTGTCGTCTTGGTCGCCCTCGACGTGCCCGCAACCGCGACGCGGCTTGGCGTCCAATGGGCGGCGAGCGATGAACCATCGTGGCGTGAACGCGGCCTGAGCCTGCTGCGGTCATTCGGCGACGACGATCTGTTGCTACGCCTCTGTTACAGCAACGCCGGAAGACCCAGCGGACTCCTGAGCGCAATCGTCATCTTCGGCGACACTTTGTTCGCTCCGGAGACGCCTGTCGTTTCCCAGGCCCAGGCGCGCGAAATCTACTACCGCGTCTCCGGCGTGCCTTTCAATATCAAGCCGCCGCCGGTCCAGAACCGCGGCCGGTCACTGTTGGCCGGCTTCCAGTTCGATGACGACCTTGGCGGCACGCAAGTCGGCGGCCGGCTCAGGGGGCTTCACCTTGTGTCCTCGCGTATGGACGGCTCGATCAGCGGCGATGATGCGGTCGCCTATCTCGAATGGACCGTCGAATTCCGCAATTCCGAACCGGTCGAGCGGGAAGTGCGCATGCAAGTCGCGTTGCCTCCGGGCGGCGTCGTGTCGCGCGCGACCCTCTGGGTGAACGGCGAAGAGCGCGAAGCGGCCTATGGCGGCCGCAATGAAGTCCGCGCCGCTTATCAGCGCGTCGCGGTGCAACAGCGCCGCGATCCCCTCCTCGTCACCACCAAGGGGGCGGACCGCGTCCTGGCGCAGGCCTTTCCGGTGCCGCGCAACGGCGGCACCATCAAATTCAAGCTCGGCATCACGGCGCCGCTCGACATCGCAAGTCCTTCGAAGGCGCACTTGACTCTACCAGCCATCGTGGACCGAAATTTTTCTTTCGCAGCGGATTCGAGCCACAAGATCTGGATCGAGAGCAAGCAGGGGCTCGAGGCGTCGGCACCGAGCCTCACCGCGAGCCGCATCGACCCTCGGCTGTTTAGGATCGAAGGCGCCATCACGGACCGCGATCTTGCGCGCACCCGCCAGATGATTTCGGTCGACCGCGACAACGCAGTAAGCCGCGTCGTCGCACGCCTGGGCGAGAACGAACCGATCGTCCAGCAGATCGTGCGCGGCAGTGCGCCTGCCACTGACACGTTGATGCTGGTCATAGACGGGTCGGCACGGATCGCAAACGTTGGCACGCGGCTCGTCCAAGCTCTTGCAGCAATCCCGGACGGCTTCCCGGTCGGCGCCATCCTGGCATCGGCGCCATTGCGGAGCGTGGCGCCCGCGCCCTGGTCCGCCGATCAACACGCGCAGATTTCCGCACTGTTGCGCCAGGCCTCGTTCTTCGGCGGGCAAGACAACGCGCCCGCACTCGCCGCGGCCTTGCTGATGCTGGAAACCAAACCGAATGCAGCGCTCGTCTGGATTCACGGTCCTCAGCCGGTGAATTTTCGCGAAGGGGCCGCCCGGCTCGAACAGGCCACAAGCCGCCTCAAGCAATTGCCGCAGCTCTTGCTCTACAGCGTCGAACCAGGTCCGAACGAACTCTTGCCTGACGCGCCATGGGCTTGGAGCGCCCGCTCCCTTCCCCAAACCGGCACAATCGACACCGATCTCTCCGATTTGTTCACACGCCTCTCGAACCGTACCGGCACCGTCATCGAACGGACGCAAGACCAGCCGGCTGGCGGCCTCACGCAGGGCTCCGATCACATCGCGCGCCTGTGGGCGAACCACCGCACGCTCGAATTGCTGCGCACGAACCCCAATGCCAACCGCGCCGCTGCGGCCGCGCTTGCAACGCGCTACCAATTGGTCACACCCGTCACGGGCGCCGTCGTGCTTGAAACCAAGCAGCAATACGACGAGAGCCGCCTCACACCTGCAAGCCCGGCCTCGGTTCCGACCGTACCGGAACCGCACGAATGGATGCTGATCCTGATCGTGTGCGCGTTTCTGGGCTGGCTTGTGCTCCGAAACCGGCAACGGTTTGCGGTGACGGCGTGACACATCCGTTGGTCGTCGCAGCTCTCGTTACGGCCGCGACCTGGAGCTCCTGGCGCTGGTATGCGGAGCGGATATCCGAGGCTCCCGAGGAAGGGGCCGCACTGGTGCTGACGATTACGTTTCTCGCAATTGCAGGACGACTGCGCAGTCATGAGCCGGCGGCCCGCGCTTCGGTTCCGCTTTTGCCGTCTCCGCTACTGCCGGTTCCGCTTTTGCCGGTCGCGCTGTTGCTCGCCGTCTACGCGGCCGGACATGCTTTCCTGCCGCCGATCGCGCGCGCGGCGCTTGCGGTCGCCGCGACTTTGTTCGCGTGGCACATTGCCTTCTTCAAAGACAAGCCGCCGGTGGCGTTCTGGGGGCTCGCCGCGCTCGCGCTGCCGGTCGTGCCGTCGTTGCAGTTCACACTCGGCTATCCAATGCGTGTCGTGTCGGCCGCGCTGACCGTCGCGCTGCTGCAGGCCCATGGTTTCGTGATCGCCCGGCAAGGCACATTCCTGGTGTGGCGCGACGAGATGGTCCAGTTCGATGCGCCCTGCAGCGGCGTGAACATGCTTTGGGCGGGGCTGATGCTGACGCTGATGGGATGCACGCTGTTCCGGCTAAGCGTGCTCAAGGTATTGATCGCGGTCGCGCTCTCCACCGTGCTCACCATCGGGGGCAACGTGCTGCGTGCGTCGAGCCTGTTCTATGTCGAATCAGGCTTCATCCCGCAGGCGCCGGCCTGGTGGCACGAAGGTATCGGTCTGGCGGCCTTCGCGCTCTCAAGCCTCGCGACGCTTTGGTTGCTTCTTCAATTAAGCGACAGGAAGGTCCCATCATGCGCAACCTGAAAGCCTGGGCTGTGCGCGTGACCTTTCTTGCCGCGCTTGGCGCGGCGGCACTCGCTCCCCTTGTTCAACGCAACCATGATTCGGCGCTGGCGGCCGATGATGCGTTTCCGGGCTGGCCCGCCGCGTACGAGGGCCGAGCCTTGACCGAAATGCCATTGACGCAGCGCGAACTTGCATTTGTGCGCGACTTTCCCGGCCGAGTCGGACGCTTCACCGATGGCCGGCGCGAGATCATCATCCGCTGGGTCGGCGCACCGACGCGCCGCCTGCATTCTGCTGCCGACTGCCTGCGCGGCATCGGCTACAGTATTACACCAATGCCCGCACGCAGGGACGCAACCGACACCGCGATGGGCTGCTTCCGCGCGACGAACCGCAATGAAAATTTCACGGTATGCGAGGTGATCCGTGATGAAAGAGGCGAGGGTTGGCCGGACGTTTCGGCCTGGTATTGGAACGCGATCTTCGGCGCGAGCCGGGCACCCTGGTGGTCGTTCGTTGTCGCGGAGGGCGAGGCAGAACAGTCGACGGGGAAGTAACAGCGGCAGGATCGTGGGCCTTGATGTAAGGCAACCAGGCTGTCGATGGCGGCTGTCGGTGGCGGCTAGGATCAAGCTGACTTCGATGCTATATTTAGTTCCAGTGATCTTGAGAGGTCCGCATGCCGATGCTGCCAGCTGCCAGCCTAAAACTGGATGCCGAGACCGAGAGCCGCCTGCTCCGACTTGCCGAAACCCGGCATCGCTCGGCTGACCTGCTCATGCGGGAGGCGATAGAGCAATACATCGAGCGCGCGGAACGCCGTGAGCAATTGCGGCAAGACGCGTTCGTCGCCTGGACCGAGTATCAGGCGACCGGTCAGCACGTTACGGGAGAAGAAGCTGACGCTTGGCTAGCACGGCTGGAAGCAGGAGAGGATGTGAAGCCACCATCTCCGCACGATTGACCAATGACGCGCGTAATCTGGACCCCTCCGGCCTTGCGCGACGTGGCACGCCTCCATGCTTTCCTCGCACCGAAGAACCGCGACGCCGCGCGACGTGCGGTTCGCACGATCCGACAAGGTGTCAAAGCGCTCGCCGCGCACCCTGAGATCGGTCGACCGGTCGACGAGATGCCGACTGAGTTCCACGAGTGGTTCGTTCAGTTCGGCAACGGCGGTTATGTCGTGCTCTATCGTTACGATGGCGGCCAAGTCGTGATTTTAGCTGTGCGGCACGGCAAGGAAGCGGGGTACTGAACGGATGTGGCAACCGGGCTTTCATCGAAACGCACGATCAGAGAACGAGACCCCCACCCTGCTAATCGCCCTCGCCTGGCTTTGGTGAAAAATATCTTTCAAACTTTTCCGGTGTGTCTTCCCATTCCTTGGCGTCCGGCGGGGCCTGCTTCTTCACCGTAATGTTCGGCCAAATTTTTGCGTATTCGGCATTGAGGCCCAGCCACTTCTCGAGTCCCGGCTCGGAATCGGGCTTGATCGCGTCTGCCGGGCACTCCGGCTCGCAAACCCCGCAGTCAATGCACTCATCAGGATGGATTACGAGCATGTTCTCGCCTTCATAGAAACAGTCCACCGGACAAATTTCGACGCAGTCCATGTATTTGCATTTGATACAGCTCTCGTTGACGACGTAGGTCATCGCTCCTCCGGACAGCCAAGGCGCTCATAAGTTGTTTGCCTGACCCAAACGCAATAATGGCGGGCCGCGCCGGTGCTCGCCGGTCTTGCGCGTGGGATCGAGTTATGCGTACAACCTCAACCATACTTGAGGTCAAGAGGTAACTGATGAAAAAGTCCGTTGGAGAAAGCAGCCCAAGCGAGCTTGGCGTTGGAGAGGTCGCCAAGCGAAGCGGTGTGACCGTTTCGACCCTGCATTTCTACGAGTCCAAGGGCCTGATCCGAAGCGTACGGACGAAAGGCAATCAGCGGCGCTACCCACGCAGCGTGTTGCGGCGCATCGCGATCATCAGGGTGGCTCAAAAGGCCGGCATCTCCCTCGCGACGATCCTCAAGGCCCTTGCGCCGCTTCCTCAAGAACGCGCGCCGACGCTCGATGACTGGCGCAAGCTGTCGACCGGATGGAGAAAGGAACTCGACAGTCGGATCCGAAATCTTGTTCAACTGCGCGATCGGCTCGACGATTGCATCGGATGTGGCTGCTTGTCTGTCACCGCTTGTCCGTTGCGGAATCCGTCAGATAAACTTGCGAAGCAAGGTGCAGGCCCGCGGCTCCTTGAGCAAGCCTGACGCTGACGCCACGCGCCGCCCCCTCATCCCGACCGGTTCTGGCGGCTGACCATTGTGCGCTGGATCGTGTCCAGCACCAAGTCGAGATTTTTGCCGACATCCTCCGCCAGAAACCGCAGCACGAAATAGCCGTTCTCCTGAAGCAATTGATCCTTGCGGCGGTCGCGGCGATATGCATCGGCATTTTCAAGATGCTGCATGCCGTCGAGTTCGATCGCAACATGTTGGTCCCCGCACAGCAGGTCCACTTCCATTCGTCCCCAATTGTCGAAGGGAATAGGCAGTTCGGCGTTCAGGCGAAACCGCCCCTTTGTGGCGGGCAGGGTTTCGAGACGCCGATAGAGAAACGCCTCGGAGGCACTGCGCGCGCGATCAGCCCCTTCAGCACCGGGCACCGGACCCTTTGCGACGGTAACGAACAGGTTGCCGAGCGGCGCGTCGACGCCATCCCGGATGAGGCGTTTGACGCTGGCCGCATAGTCGCGCTTCCATTCCGGATCCGACGGCAAGGGAACGTCGGCAGGCCATCCCGGAACAGCACTCGCCGGAACCACGATGCGATACCCAATGGCTTGATATCCCCGGCAGCGGCGGTCGAACATGCGCGCCAGCATCGGCACATCGAGGTCCGCATAATCATAGATCCGCACCTCACGCTTGCGGTCATTGAGGCGATGCAGGCGGCCGGCATATTGCGCGATCGTTCCACGCCAGGAGACGGGCAGCGTCAAAAAGAGCGTATCGAGCCGCGCATCGTCAAATCCTTCCCCGACATACCCGCCGGTCGCCAACAACACGCGCTCTTCATTGTCGGGAATGTTCGTGAGCTGGTCTCGCACCGCATGCAGGTCTTTCTTGCCCATGCCGCCACGCAGCATGACCAGATGACGCACGGCGGGCGCCAGATCAGCCGCAAGGCGGTCCAGATGCTCATTGCGCTCCGTAAGCACAATCGGGGACCGGCCTGCGCGGACCAATTCGATGACGTCATCGCAAATGAGACTGTTGCGGGCATCATCCGCAATGAGTTCGTCATACAGTTGATTAAACTGGAATCGCATATCGGGATCGGCCGCTTGCACGGGCCGAAACGCCGTCGAGCGAACCAGCACCGTATGTTCAAAGGGTCGCGCGGCCGCCTGTTTCTTGGCGTCGACATGATAACGGATCGGACCGCATTGCATCAAGATGATCGGGTGATGGCCGTCGCGGCGCGTCAAAGTGGCCGACAATCCGGTCACAAACTTCGCTTTGACCCTGCGCGCCACCTGCTCAAAGCTGTAGGCCGATAGATGATGGC
Source organism: Xanthobacteraceae bacterium (assembly GCA_035300505.1). Classification (GTDB taxonomy): domain Bacteria; phylum Pseudomonadota; class Alphaproteobacteria; order Rhizobiales; family Xanthobacteraceae; genus VAZQ01. The sequence goes on along the minus strand of DATGVJ010000010.1, from coordinate 1,559 downwards.
ATTCATCGACAATCAGATGGCCATAGCCGGCGGCGCGGTCGTCTACAACGCCACCCCGAACCATGCTCTGAATAAGTGCAACATCAATGATGCCGCTGGGTTTGCGCCGGCCACCGCCGATATAGCCCATCGCTTCCCGCGGAGAATCGAGAAATGCCGACAGCCGCTCGATCCATTGCTCGAGCAACTGGCGCCGATGCACCAGGATCAGCGTATTGACGCGCCGCTGCGCGATCAGCCATGCGGCGATGACGGTTTTTCCGAACGCCGTGGTGGCGGAAAGGATGCCGGTATCATGGCCAAGAATCGCACGCGCCGCGATGGCTTGCTCGGGCCGCAACTCGCCGCGGAACTCCACGCTCAATGGCGAGCCTGAGACCCTTTCGTCACGAACCACATGTTTTATTTTCAGACCGGACAACAGATCCTGCACGTCGCCGAGACAACCACGCGGCAAACCGATGTGGGATGGATGATCTTCTGCGCACGCAACAATGCGCGGCTTGTCGTAAGTCGGCAGGCGCATAGCCTGGGCTTTGTAGAATTCCGGATTCTGGAACGCCGCGAGTTCAATGAGCCGGTTGCGCAAGCCGGGCGAAAGAGCATCCTTCGCGATGTAGATTCCGTCACCCAGAACCAGCTCTACGCTGGCCGGCAACGGGCCAGCCACCGGTGCTACCCTGCGATTTCGCGATGGCGGCAGCGCCCACGGTTGCGGATCGTCTTCGTCCAGAGACGCATGGCGGACACCGATGATGCGATCGGTCGCTTCGGCGTTACGGACAAGCGCTTCGACGGCATGCCGGCTCATCCTTTGGACCGTCGACAAGTAGGCCCACTGGTCCGGCCAGGGCTCGAAATTCTCACTGAGGAACACGCTGTTGCCCAACTCGCGCGGCCGCTTTTGCAGCGGCAATGCAATGAGATTGCCGAAGCCGCCACGCGGAAGCGTGTCCTGATTGGGAAAAAATCTATCGTAGGAATCAAGGCCAACATCCGGCCTGCGCTCAATTGTTACGGTCAAAACATGGGCACCGAGCTTGCGGGCAAGTGAGGCAGCAAGCGCCTGGTCGAAGAAAATCCAGATGTGCGCACCATTGCCGGAACGCGAACGCTCCAATGCGGCCGGAATGCCGAGGGCCCGGCATGTTTCCAAGATCGCCGTTACGTCCTCGCGCCATCCTGCCTTGTCGAAATCGACGCAAAGGAAAAAGCAGGTCTCGTCAAGGAGCATCGGATAAACGCCCATGACGAAGTCTTTGCCATCACTGTCTTCGCCGCAGAGGTGCCACCCGATCGCTTCATCCGTCACGGCAAGAAATCGCTGATGCCGGCAATCGCTGCATTTGATCTTGGGCTTTTCGCAAATCCCGCGAACCCATTCGTTGCCGCAGGCAGGTTGATAGCCGGCCTTACCTGTTTTTCGACTTTCGAAGCGGCGCGGGTAGACATCGTCACGGCCACGAAAGAGCGACCGAAACAGCGCAATCTTGCTGTTGGGCGGAGACCGATTGTCGAGGCTGCCCTGCAGCCAATCGATTGTAAGTTGTGCAAAGTTC
>DATGVJ010000009.1:0-19292 GCA_035300505.1 Xanthobacteraceae bacterium | reverse complement strand
CCTACCGGCGTGCCCAATTGGATGTCCCAGACCTTGGGGGCGCGTTGTTGGGCAGCGGCGCTGGTGGCCGCCACGATGAGTAGGATGAGTGCGATCGACTTCATTGAAATTTAAACATCATCGGCCTTGTAGCCCGGGTTGAAGTCATCGCGCGTTTTGTACGCGCGATGACGAAAATCCGGGAGCGGTCTATCAGCGAGTAATTCCCGGGTTTCGCGTGAAGAACGCTCAACCCGGGGTACAGATACGCTCACTACAATCCAAACACCACCAGCATCACGTTCTGGGAAAGCGCCAGTGCTTCCGGATAGGACCCTTCATCGCGCCCCGGCCGCCCGCCCAGTGTCATGGCGACGTATTGCTTGCCGTTGACCGAATAGGTCATCGGATTGCCTGAAAACTGCGTGCCGGTGTCGAAGCTCCACAATTCCTGCAACGTGTCTTTATCGAGGGCCGAAATCTTGCCCATGATATCGCCCATGAACAGCAGGCCGCCGTCGGTGCCCAGCACGCCCGAATAGGCCGGCATTCTGGATTCGAGTTTCTTGACCATTGTGCCGGTGGCGATGTCGATTGCACCGAGCAGCCCGTGGCTGACCTTGCAATTGGGATTGGTGACGTTGCGCACGATGGGTTCGACCGCATTGTCTTTGGTGTGGGATTCGCAGAAGATTTCGCGGAAACCCGTACCGGCGACGCCCTTTTCCAGATCGGCCGCGCGGCTGTTGAAGTAGTTGGCACGACCGACCATGACGTTGAAATAGGTGACGCCACGTGTCGGGTCGTAGGAATTCGGCATGAAGGTCGGCATGCCGTAGTGCGCGGGCTGCACGTCGAGCGCCTTGCGGCCATAGCGCACAGCCTTGCCGGCATAGTCCTGAACAGTCTTGCCGGGGTCGTAGTCGGCGGGCCGGCCGGTCTTGGGGTCAAGCCCCTTCGTCCAGTTCACCGTGGTATAGGGCTCGCCCTTGATGAACTGCCCGTTGGTGCGGTCCCAGGTATAGAAGAAGCCGTTGCGGTTGGTCTGCGAAACCACCTTGCGGCGCTCGCCGTTGATAGTGACGTCATAGAGCTGCGTCAGCATCACGGCGTCATAATCCCAGCCTTCGTTCGGAATGGTCTGGAAGTGCCACTTCAACTGGCCGGTATCGACGTCGAGCGCGATGACCGAACTCGTATAGAGGTTGTCGCCCGGACGACCCTGCGGATCGAACATGTGGACCGGATTGCCGGTGCCGTAATAGGCGAGGTTGGTTTCCGGGTCGAACGACGGTTCCGTCCAAACGCCGCCGCCGCCGAACGCAATGGTGCGCGGGTCGGCCCAGGTTTCCGAACCCGGCTGGCCCGGTTCGGGCACGACCATGAACTTCCACATCAGCTTGCCGTCCTTGGCGCTATAGGCGGCCACATAGCCGCGGCCGCTCTCGTTCTTGCCGCTCGACCCGATAATGATCTTGTCCTTGACGGCGAGCGGCGCACCGGAACTGCCCTGGTTGGGCGCTTCCGGAATGTTGAGGCTGACGTCGAAGACGGGCACGCCGGAATTCTTGTCGAGCGCGATCAGGCGCGGGTTGGTCGTGTTGGAATTCATGACCATATACACATTATTGCCGGACAGCGTGACGCTGTGGGCGCTTCTTTCGCCTCCCTGGGTCTTGGTGTCGAATTTCCACACCACCTTGGGCTTGCCGTCGCGGACGTCGAGCTTCCAATACTGATGGTATTGGTTGCCCACATACATGAAGCCGTCTTCGACGATGGGAGTGAAATACTGTGCCGCCTTGCTGGGCCGCGTCGGGTCGCTCATCCCGAACATGAATTTCACCTTGAGATTGGCAACATTGCCGCGGTTGATCTCGGTGAGCTTCGAGTTGTTCCAGTTGGAGTAATTGCCGGCCCGCATGAGCCAGTTCTGCGGCTCGTTGGCGGAATTCAAGAGCCGTTCGTATGTCACGTCGGCGGCATTCGCCGAAAGACAGAGAGCGATGGTGGTGCTTGCAACCGAAGCGGCCAGGCTAAGCCGCCTGGAGCGGTGTTCCCATGATGTCATCGGGGTTCCTCCTGCATATGTGTGGAATTTTTCTTGACCGCGAACCCTTGCATCGTAGCATTTTCATTGGCCGGAGTCCGTGCGGAATCTGCTGCGAACTGCGTAGGGCGCAATATGCTTTGGCGCGCCACGGCGCGCCGCCGCCATAGCACGCTATGGGCCCGGGATCCGAAGGATCACGGATGCACGCTGTTGTCCGGCATTGTGGCGCCTTGAAAATTGGTGCCGGCCTGTTTCGTATTGAAGAGTTTTGCGGCTGAAAGCCTGACCGAACGCAGGTCGGCATCGCTGAGGTCGGCATCTGAGAGATCGGCCTGGTAGAGGTCCGAGCCCCGCAATACGGCGTTTGCCAGGTTGGCGCCGCGCAGCGCCGCCTGGATGAAGTTTGCGCCTTCGCCCTTGATGCCGCTCATGTTGGCGCGCAGCAGAGTGGCGCTGCGCAAATTGGTCTCGATGAGCGTCGCGTTGCGCAGGTTCGCGTTGGTCAGGCGAGCCTCGCCCAGGTCGACGAATGTGAGATCGGCGCCGATGAGCGTCGCATTGATGAGGCGCGCCCCGCCCATGAGCGCGGCGCGGAGATCGGCTCCGCTCAAATCCGCGCCGCCCGCATCGATCTGGTAGAGCAGCGCTTCCTTCAGGACGGCACGCTGCAGGTTGGCTGCCGTCAAGACCGCGAGGTTGAGATTGGCCTCGGTGAGATCGGCACCGCTGAGGTTGGCGCCGCGCAGGGTGGCACGATGGAACGACGCGCCGGTGAGTTTGGCGCCCGACAGATTGACGCCGGTGAGATCGCGCCGTTTGAGATTTGTTTCCGAGAGATTGGCACCGCTGAGGTTGGCGTTACGCAGGATCGTGCGCGACAGTTTTGCATCGCGAAGATCCGCGCCGGAAAGATCGGCGCCCGTGAGATCGCGCCGCTCGAGATTGGCCCCGCCGAGCGCGCAACGCGGGCAGTGGATGGTTTGTTTTGAGAGAAACGCCTCGCGATCCTGCGCCGCCGCAGGCGATGTGTCTGCGCATAATGTTGTCAGCGCAATGCAGAGCCGGATCATGCAAAACGAGATGAGGTAGTGAAATGAATTCACGATTTTGTTCTCGCTCATATTACGGGTCGCCCGCGGCAGCCGGATTGGCATTCGCCACGCAGGCAGGATCGAGCGGCGGCAGGCCGGGCGGCACTCGGCGCGCCAGCATGGCTTGTTCGAACGCGTAGGCGAGGCGCAGCAACAAAGGCTCGCTCCAGGCGCGGCCGGTGAAGGTCGCGCCGAACGGCGTTTCGAATGTGCCGCGCGATCCAACTCCGACCACCATTCCGGCCGGCACCTGGACGCTTGGATAGCCGGCCTTGGCCGCAATGGCGGCGCCCAGATTGCTCGGAAACAGGATGGCGTCGAGCTTGTACTCGTCCATATAGGCGTCGATCCCGCGCGTGCGGGTCGCGCGGATGTCCATGCGTCGCGCCGCGATATATTCGATCGCCTCGATGCCCTCGGACGCTTCCGAGGCGAGGAAGATATCCTGGCCGAAGCGCAGCGTGCGGGCCGCATTGGCGGCGTTGAAGGCGATGATGTCCGCCATCGTGCGCATGCGGGTGCCCCTGGCCCAATCGCGCAGATAGGCGTTGAGGCTGGGCTTGAGTTCGTAGAGATAGACGATGGGAAGCGGTTCAGGTTGATACAGGGTCGGGCTTTCCGGGTTGAGATTGAGCACCGGCATGTCGGTTCCGGGACCGCCCATCCAGCCGATGGTTGGTATGTTGGCATGAACCAGCGTGGCGCCGGCAGCTTCCAGCGCGGCGATGGAATCGCGCATCACGGTGGCGGCGCGCAGCGCCAGCGGCCCATAATAGACGTCGTTGGCGCGGTCGGCCGGATCGCTCGGGATACCGATGCGGGCCCCCCGCAGGCCATTGCGATCGAGCGCGCTCGTATAGTCTGCCGGGCGTTTGAGATCGCGCGTCGCGCCGTCGAGCGGATCGGGCACGGCAAGAACGTTGAGCATGATTGCGGCATCGCGCACCGTGCGGGTGAGCGGCCCTGCCGTGTCTTGACTGAAACTGATCGGAACGATGCCGGCGCGACTGATCAGTCCGACTGTCGGCTTGACGGTGACCACACCATTCTGGCTGGCCGGCGAAAGCAGTGAGCCCGAGGTCTCGGTGCCGATCGCCACGGTCGCGAACCCAGCCGCGATCGCGACCGCCGAACCCGAACTCGATCCGCCCGGCGACACGATCGGTACGCCCGAGGCGTCCAATTCCGGCGCGAAGGGATTTTTGACCTGGCCGCCCAGCGAGGAATAGCCGGGCGGCATTTCGACCGCGAGAACATTGGCAAATTCGGTGAGGTTCGCCTTGCCGAGAATGACTGCGCCCGCTTCGCGCAGCAGTCGAACGACCGTCGCGTCGCGCTGCGCATAGGCGTCTGCGAGCGCCAGCGAACCGGCGGTCGTATGCTGCGCGTCGCCGGTCGCAATATTGTCTTTGAGCAGAACCGAGATGCCCTCGAGCGGCCGGCGGGCATTGGTGGGAGTGCGTGATGCGGTGGCGTCGATAGCCGCCGCGATCGCCGGCGCATCCGGATTTAGCTCGCGTACCGCATTGAGACCCGGGCCGGCACGATCATAGGCCTCGATGCGTGCCGTGTAGGCACGCACCAGTTGGGCTGTTGTCGTTTGGCCCGTGCGTACCGCTTCCTGCAGGTCGCCTACGTTTGCATTCTCGACACAAACCTCCGCGGCCAAGGCGGGCGTGGCGATAATGGCGGCTGAGATGGCCGCTGCGCCAAGCCACTCCATCGACGGTAACTTTGCCATCAGATTCTCCTGGCGTTCCTGACGCTCTCATTCAATCACACCCGCAATCAACGGATTGACGAGGTCGGGCCGCGTGACCGGCGCCATGTGACCGCCGGAGGATACTTCGTGCACGCGCCAATTGGGATAGGTTTTGGCCAGCAGTTGCACAATCTCGCGCGTGGGTGCGCGCGTATCTGCGGCGCGGATGAGATGGACCGGTGCGGAGATCGTGCGCCAATCGGCAAGCGTCCGCGAGCCGGTCGTCGCCATGTCCCATTCATGCAGCACGGGCGACAGCATGGCCATCGTATTCTGCCGTCGTTCTTCGGGCATGGCGGCCCATGTACCTGACGCCCCCCAATAGTCGATGAAACATTCACCGGCCGCGTTCCAGTCGCCGGCGCGCGCCAATACAGTGAAGCGGCGCGAAAGATCTGCGACCTCGTCATAGGCTGCCCCGGGGCGGTGCTCTTTCAAGGTGCCGAACAGGATCGGCTCGAATGCCACCAGCACACGGACACGATCGGAAAGCTGGGCCGCAGCCTCCAGCGCAACTGCTCCTCCGAGAGAATGGCCGACGAGCGCGACGGGCCCGGAGGCCAAACCGGCCACGGCCGCTACAAGCCCCGCCTGATCGGCGGCGCGAAGCGCCCGTGTGCTGGGCCAGGGCGTGGTCTTGCCGTAACCGAACAGGTTGACGGCGATCACGCGGTAGCGGGTTGCCAAAGTTTCCGTCAACCGCCGCCACTGGCGAAGACCGCTTGCGGAACTATGCACCAAGATGACGGCGGGTCCGGACCCTGTGTCGGAATATTCCAGGTCGAAGTTCCCGGCCTTGATCATCGGCATTTTGGTACTCCAAGAAGTGGGAGCTACGGGCCAGCCGTCATAGGCGATCGGTTAAGGAATTGTCGATTCTCCTAGTCCGGGTTGAGCCCCAAGCGCGTCCGTAGCCCGTCGCAGACGGGCGTTTACGCCCTTATGGACGCGCGTAAAAGCGCTGATGGCGAAACCCGGGAAAAGCATGAAAGCGTCACTTATGCGATCGGCCACGAAACGAATTGGCGTGTATTGCCAATAATGAGCGTGTTGATATACTTGCTTTTATGACTAAACACGTTGCTGACCTGAGCCTTGAAGAACTAGACCGTCTGGCGGCCGAGGCGTGGTTTGATGCGTCGCAATCCGCCCTCAAGGCTGGTGTGGCGGTGGTCGGACGGGATGGGGAAAAGATCGTCAAAAGGCATCCCGATGGTAGAGTTGAAATTCTGGGCGACGCGGTCCCGCTGGAAACGGTTGAGTCATCAGGGGCACCCGACCACGGCAGTTCACCTCCAAATCAACATAAACGAGTTCGCGGTATCGCGCGATGAATATTCGCGGTATCGCGCGATGAATAAATGCGACCGCGGCTGATCGTGATTGCCGGGCCCAACGGGTCGGGAAAAACATCGCTTACTCGATCACTTCAGAAGCGTGGTTACGACTTCGGGGCTTACATCAATCCTGACGATACTGCGGCGACTCTGGAGGGGTCTTATGAGGATCGCGTCCGGCGGGCACAGGCCCTCACTACCCAGTGGCGCCAAGAAGCGATTGTTGCCCGGAAGAATTTCTCATATGAGACCGTATTTTCACACCCGAGCAAGCTTGGTGAGTTAGAGGCGGCCCGTGCGACAGGCTTCGAAATAACTTTGTTATTTGTTGGTATTGATAACCCCGATATCAACGTCGAACGCGTTCGGACACGCGTGCAACTTGGCGGACACGATGTGCCCGAGGATCGTGTCATTGCCCGATAACAACGTACCATGGGCATGCTTCCCGATATGGTGGAACGAACAGACCGCGCTATTGTTTTTGACAACACGGTACAGTCGACTGATCCAGCGGCTTTCAATGGCCGAGTCGTTGCGCAGTGCATAGCACATAGTGATGGAATTGCCGTCAAGCTACAGTCTCCGATTCCGGCCTGGACAAAGTATTATCTTGTCGAGTCGGCGAGAAGTCGAGGCTGGAATATTGAAGTGCTCGCATGATGATCCGCATGGGCTTCCATCCATGTGACAGTCATCACGTTCATGCGGCGGCCAAAACCTCCGCGATCAACTTGGCTAAATCGTTCCTCCGATACGGTTTGTTGAGCAAAGGCGCATCCGCCTCGATTTCCACGGTGCCGCCTAACTGCGTTCCGGGAAATCCTGACGTGTAGAGGACTTTAAGTCCGGGGCGCTTGATCCGAGCCAATTTGGCAAGTTCGTTGCCATTGATTCCACCGGGCATGATGATATCCGTGAACAACAGATCGATTCTTGTGCCCCTGTCCAGCTCTTCCAAAGCGCGGTTTGCGCAATCGGCTTCCAACACCTGATATCCGAGGGCTTTCAAGTTTTTGACTGCGGTCGTGCGGACATCCGGATTATCGTCAACGGCCAATATCACTGCGCCGCTTGGGCGGATAGAAGCGGCTTGCAATAACACGGTGTCTTCCGCCGGCTGTACAGTGGTCGCCGCGCACGGCAGATACAATTTGACAGCGGTACCCTTTCCTACTTCGCTTTCGACTCCGATGTAGCCCCCCGACTGCTTGATGAACCCGTACACCATGCTCAGGCCGAGGCCGGTTCCCTTCCCTGTATCCTTGGTTGTGAAGAACGGCTCAAAAATGCGGGCAGCCACATCCGGCGGCATCCCGGCTCCCGTGTCGCGCACCTCAACAACCGTGTACTTGCCGGGAGCGCGTCCCGAGCCCAGTAATGTCTCATCCGCACCGAGACGCGACATGCCGCTCTCAATAGTCAACGTTCCTCCGTTTGACATTGCATCACGGGCATTGACCGCGAGATTGATGATTGCAGCTTCAAACTGGGTTTCGTCGATCAGCAGCCCCGGTGTTTCGGTAGCCAATCGAAGATCGATATTGATATTTCCGCCCAATGTCCGAGCCAGCAATTTCGAGGTTTTTGTTATGACTTGGCCGACATCCACAATCTTTGGCTGCAATGGCTGGCGGCGGGAAAACGCGAGCAATTGACGGGTCAATTCTGCCCCGCGCAAGCTCGCATCCAAAGCCGCGCCGAGTTGTTGCGCGGCACCGGAATCGTTGTGGATGTTTTCTTGCAGCAGGTCCAAGTTGCCGATGATGATCAGCAACAGATTATTGAAATCGTGCGCCAGACCGCCGGTCAGATTGCTGATAGCTTCCATCTTCTGGAATTGGCGGATTTGTTCATCAGCGGCGTGCTTTTCCGTCAAATCCTTGATGAAGCCGTTGAAGACATAGCCGCTATTCCGTTGCAGTGCGGTGATGCCAAGCTCAACCTTGATCTGCCTTTCGTCCTTGCAAAGAGCATCGATCACGGTGCGCTTTCCAAGCAAGTTACTCTTGCCCGTGCGCAGGAACCGCGAAACACCCTCTTTGTGGCGAGCTCGATGGGCTTCCGGCACGATAAGATCGACGAGCCGCTTTCCGATTGCCTCCTGGTCTGACCATCCAAATGTCTTCTCGGCCTGCGGATTCCACTCGACGATGACGCCTCGCTCGTCGAGCTGAATAAAGGCATCAAGCGCCGTGTCAATAATGCCTCGCGCCATTTTTTCGCTTTCGGAAAGCGCTGCTTCGTGCCGTTTTCGCTGGGTGACATCTTGGTGAGTTCCGATCCAACTGCCGTCAGAAAAAGGCCGGTTGGTAACTTCCATTGAACGGCCGTCGGCGGTTGTCACGATGGAAGTAGCCGCCTCGCCACTGTCGATCTGAGCCTTGACCTCCGAACAATATTGTTCAACGTCTCCCACGAAGCTTCCAGTCTCCTTGCGATGGGCAATGAGATTGCGAAAGGTACAGCCCGGCTTCACCACGTCTGGCGACAGGCCATACATATCGATGTAGCGTCTGTTGCAGACGACAATTCGCGACTCCGAATCGAACATCAATATCCCGTGTGACATATTGTCGAGAGCCATATCGAGTTGCAGCTTTTGCTCATAAAGTCTTCTTTGGGACCATCTAAGTCCGAGCATTGAATTGCGCACAATGACAATGAAAATAATCGTCACTCCGATGGCCACAAGTCCACCCGCGCTCGCCAGAAATATTGCCTCATTGCGCCATGCAGAAAGAGCTGCTTCAACATCCAAGCCAACGGCTGCAAACAGTGGAAAATGCGCCAGCTTGTGACCGGCTATCAGACGCTGATTGCCGGTCAATTTGGTAACCAACCGAACCGTGATGTGGTCGCGCTCTCCGAATGCATCGGCCACATCTGTAAGAGGCCGTCCGATAGCCGTTTCGATGCGTGGATATCGTACCAGCAGCATGCCGTCATTGCGAAAAAGAGAAATCGAGGCTTGCTCCCCAAGAACGATAGTTTGGAACAGTTTCTCAAAGTACGAGAGCTGCATCGACCCCTGAACCAAGCCCAAAAATTCACCATTTGGCCCTGCAACCTTACGGGCCAGGTTTACGGTCCAATCACCAGCAAAGCGATTGCGTACCGCTTCCCCAATCGACCATGTCAATTTTGGGTCCGTTTTGAGCAAACGGAATCGATCCCGGTCGGCAATATTGATTGGTGGAGACGGCCAATCGCGCGAGCTGTTGATGAGATTCCCCTCAGCGTCGATAATTGTAATTGCATCGACATGGGGCAGGCCACTAATCTTGTCCTGCAACAGTTGATTTATCGCTTTACTTGACATTTCGCGCTTGAATTGTTCGCTCGTAGAAATTCCAACAGACTGCACGCTGTCCAAGAAGCTCTTTTGCACAAGTTCGATTGATTGCAGTGCTCTATCCGTATACTCGGCAAGAATCAGCGCCGTGTTTTCCAACTCGCGTTCGGTATTTGCTAGAGAGTGATTATGCAGACGAGAAATGAGCGCAGTTGTGAGAATTATGATCGAGACTACCAGCGCGAAACCACAGACAACGAGAAGAATGACGGGCCTAACGCGCGTCGCTGTTAAATTGCCCAATTTAGCGGGAGTGGCGGGCGGCGCCGGCGATTGAGATGCGCCGGCAATGTCTTTGTCGACGGCGAATTGAGTTGGCGGGTATTGGCGCATTGCTATTGGACCATCGGATCGATGAGGGCAGGGGGGAGTTCACGGAGGGTTAAAGTGTCCCCAAGCGACGCAATCCGGTCGCTGACAGCAAGGCACTTCCGCCGATACGAAGGCAACGCACACCTCTTTACAAGCGCAACTACGCGGTCAGATTAATCACGGTTTGCCGGCCGCCATCCTTGCAGGTCGATCTTTCGTCGATCAGTCGCTCGATTTTGAAATTAGCCTTTGAAAGGTTTCCGAAGCATTGGGTTGGCGATGAAAAGGCCCTGTCTTGGGTTGAAGTCGCATTGTGCTGTTCGGACGTGGCTCGAATTATGGGGTATTGGATATATTGGTTAGTATTAGAGGTTCCCAAATTTAGTATTTCTTTTCAGAACAAAGTTAGCATTGGGTTAATGTGCGTTGCATTCGGAGCAGAAACGTCAGATCAACCGCAACTGCTTGAAGCTCGCGTGCCCGTGCTTGCCGACGATGATGTGGTCGTGCACCTCGATGCCGAGCGGTTTGGCGACGTCTATGATCACGCGTGTCATCTCGATGTCGGCACGCGAGGGGGTAGGGTCGCCGCCGGGGTGATTGTGCACCAGGATGACGGCGGTGGCTGAAAGTTCGAGCGCGCGCTTGACCACTTCACGCGGATAGACCGGCGTATGATCGACGGTGCCGGTGCCTTGCACTTCGTCGGCGATCAGCTGGTTGCGCTTGTCGAGAAAGAGAATGCGGAATTGTTCCTTGTCGGCGAAAGCCTGTGCGGAATGACAGTAGTCGATAACGCTTGCGAAGGACGATAGCGCCAGCTTTGTCTTGGCGACCGCAAGTGTCATCTTGTTGGCGGCCGCATGCACGATCTTGAATTCCGTGATGGCGGCATCTTTGACACCGTTCACCTCGCGCAGGAGGTGCGGCGGCGCCGCGATCACTTCTGCGAAGGAGCCGAATTTTTCCAGCAATTCTTTGGCGAGCGGCTTGACGTCCCGGATTGGAATGGCGCGAAAGAGAATTAATTCCAGCAATTCGTAGTCTGTGATCGCGTTGCTGCCGCCGTCGAGAAACCGCTGGCGCAGTCGCTCGCGATGGCCGTGATAGTGCGGAACTGGTTCGGCCACGCCGGAGGCGTGCTCCGGACTTTTACCGGAGCTTTCACCTGATTTGCGCCGCGGCGGTTTGTCTCGTGCTGATTTGGACGGGTCTGACATCGATGCGCTCTGCCGGATACTATAGCGGATTCCGGCCACTTCGAGACAGAAGGCAGCGCGTGTCAAGGCAAGGCTTTCATGCGGGACTTGATGATGACCGGCGCCCAGCGCTCGATTTCGGAGTTCACCTTGTCGCGGAATTGGTCGGGTGAAAGCGGTCCGGGCTCGACGCCCTGCTGGCGCAGCTGTGTTTGTGTGTCGGGCGCCTGCATGGCTTGCCGCAGGAGCGCGTTGATGCGCGCGACCAGGGCGGAAGGCGTCGTACCAGGCGCGAAGACGCCGAACCAAGCGAGATATTCATAGCCGGGGAGGCCTGCTTCCGCGATGGTCGGCACGGCGGGAAGTTCGGGCGAGCGCATGAGGCTCGATATCCCGAGTGCACGCAGGCTGCCAGCGCGGACCTGCTGGATGGCGCCCGGCATTGTCGCCAACGTGAAGTCCACATGACCCGCAACTACATCGGCAAGCGCCGGCCCGGCGCCCTTGTAGGGGATGTGGTTGAACTTGACGTCGGCCATATGGCTGAACAGCGTCACGGCGAGATGCGACGAACTGCCGAATCCGCCTGTTGCGAATGTCAGGGGCTTTTCGCGCCCCCGTTCGATGAGGTCGGTGACCGACAGCGCTGGAAACGAGGGAGCGACCACGAGCAGGTTGGGCGTTGCCCCGATCATCGCGACCGGTGCGAGATCGTTCAATGTATCATAGGGCAGCTTGTCGTGCAGCGTCGGATCATAGGTGATCGCGGCGCTATGCATCAGCAAGGTATAGCCATCGCCCGGTGATCGTGCGACGACCCCGGTCCCGACAATGCCGCCGGCGCCGCCACGATTGTCGACCACGACCCGGCCGCCCGTGATGTCGGCGATCTTGGCGCCCACGATGCGAGCCACGATGTCGACCGTGCCGCCCGGCGCGAACGGCACGATCATGCGGATGGGGCGATCCGGATAGGGCTGCGCGTGGACGCGACCGGCCAGCACGCCCGTCAGCCCAATGAACAGGACGGTCGAAAGACGCACGAGCGCGCAAACCCGCAAGCACAGCGGCCGTTGCAGAAATGAAATGGTTCGTGACCTTGCAGTTCCTGACCATTGGAAAGTGACAATCGCCATAGTTGCTCGGCTCCGGCCGCAGTCAGATCGGCACCGTGCCATTCACCGTGACCCGATGCATCAGGCGCCGTAGCGGCAGTTGGAAGTCGTCGATTGCAAGGTGCTGGGTCATGCTGTTGTCCCACATCAGGAGATCGCCGACGCGCCAACTGTGCCGGTAGCAGAATTCCGCTCGCGTCACCAGTTCGCTCAGCTGCTTGATAAGCGGCAGGCTTTCCTCGTCCCTCATGCCGGCAATGCCGACGCATTCTCCTTCACGCACATAGATTGCCTTGCGCCCGGTCACCGGATGCGTTCGTATTACGGGATGCTCGACGTCAGGCATGTCCTTCACGGCTTCCGCAAGTTTGCTGCCGGGCGAATATTTCTTGGCACCGGCGCGATGGATGGCGCGCAGGCCGGCGAGCTTTATTTTCAGTTCGGGCGAAAGGGAGTCATACGCCGCGGCTGCGCTCGAAAAGATGGTGTCGCCGAGCACGCGGCCATTCGCGACCGGAATTTCGCGGGCGTAGAGCAGCGAACCGCGTGGCGGCGTCCTGGTGTACGACATGTCGGTGTGCCACGTCCGTCCCGCATCCGCATTGCCGATCGGCTTGCCGTCGACGATGATGTTGGAGAGAACTAGAATCTCCGGGTAGCCCGGCAGCGCGAACTGGGTGCGCGGGCTGACTTCGAGTTCGCCGAACAGACGCGAGAAGGCAATCTGCTGCTCGGGCGTCAGCTTCTGGTCGCGAAAGACCAGGACCGAATGGCGGTTGTAGCCGTCGTCTATTTTTTGGAAGACGTTGTCGGGGAGGGGCTTTGAAATATCGATGCCGCTGACTTCAGCGCCCACATGCTTGCTCAAGGGTCGGATGTCCATGGACGCTCCCGAAACTCTCTGCGCGCGCTCGGTCGGCTGCGCGAAAGGATTGTAGAATGGGTTGAGCCGTCGCGAAACCCATCCTACAAGGTCCTGCTGCCAACTGTTCGGAGGAATAATGAAGATTTCGACCACAATGGCCGCCCTCGCCATCGCTGGCGCGCTTGCGCCGGCGATCGCACAGGATCCGATCCTGCGCATCGCCAAGCAGGGCAGCCTGGAAGCGGGCGGGCGGGTGATCACCTGCACCACGAATGACGGTGGCGATCCCAACAGCACGCGCTGGCCCAGCGGTCAGGTGGTGGTCGACAATGTCTACGCCACCTATCAGTATCCGGCCGACCGGCGCTTTCCGCATCCGATCCTGTTCAACTCCGGCGGCGGACATACCGCACGCGTCTATGACACGACGCCGGACGGTCGCGAAGGCTGGCTGACGCTGTTCCTGCGTGAAGGCTTTGCGGTCTATGGCGTCGATCGCCCGAACACAGGGCGCTCCGGCACCGACATCTGCAAGATCAATGCGGTGCGGCTCGGTCGCGCGCCTGCCGCGGAACTTCCGGCGATCAACCGCTATGCGGCGGAGTCGTCGTGGGTGACGTTCCGCTGGGGCCCGAAATTCGGCGAGCCCTATCCCAATACGCAATTCCCGATCGAAGCAGCCAACAACTATTATCCGCAGACCGTGAGCACTTATCGAGACCCGCAAGAGACCCGAAAGTCGGTTGCAGCCTTTGCAGCCCTGATCGACAAAGTGCCGGAACAGGTGATCATCCAGAGCTGGTCGTCGTCGGGCCTGCTCGGCTATCTTACCGCGATCGAGCGTGTTGATCGTGTCAAGGCGATCCTGGCGGTCGAAACATCGGTGACGGCGTTTGCTGAAATCCCGGCCGAGGGCCGCCGGAAGCTTGCCAGCATCCCGATATTGATCGTGATCGGCGACCGCGCTCCGGACCGGGTTGAAGCCTCGCGAAAATTCCAGAAAGAGATGACGGCGATCGGCGGCAGCGTCACGGTTGACGTGTTGCCGGAAGCCGGCATTTTCGGAAATGGGCATACGATGATGTTGGAGAAGAACAACAAGCAGATCATGCATCGCATGATTGCCTGGCTCGAAGGAACGGTCTATCGGCCCAAGTAGGTGCGACGCTCGGATGGGTATCGCAAGTGCTTAGCCTGTCGTACATATAGCGTTGCCTTCTTTGGCCTGGATCGTTGCGCCGCCGTATGCCCACCGCCCGCACCATGTTCGAGAAAATCTGGGACCGCCACGTCGTGGCGGTCGCGGAGGGGGAGGCGACGCTCCTCTACATCGACCGCTGCCTCATTCACGAAGGTTCGCGCCACGCCTTCCAGTTGTTGAAGGAGCGCGGCCTCAAGGTGGCGCGGCCGGGCCAGATCGTTGCCTGTTCCGACCACTACGTGCCGACCCGCAATCGGACGCTCGGGGTTGCGGGGATCCCGGATGAAAAAATCCGCGGCATGGTCGAACTGTTGGAATCAAACACCGCCGAACATGGGATCAATCTCTTCGGCATTGATGATGTGCGGCAGGGCATTCTGCATGTGGTCGGGCCCGAACAGGGGATCACGCAGCCCGGCCTGGTGATCGTGGGCGGCGATTCACACACCTCCACCCACGGCGCCTTTGGCAATCTCTCGTTTGGGATCGGGGCGTCCGAAGTCCTGCACACCATCGCGACGCAGACGCTGTGGCAGCGCCGGCCCGGGACGATGCGCATTCGTATCGA
The DNA here is from genome assembly GCA_035300505.1 of Xanthobacteraceae bacterium. Taxonomy (GTDB): domain Bacteria; phylum Pseudomonadota; class Alphaproteobacteria; order Rhizobiales; family Xanthobacteraceae; genus VAZQ01. The sequence goes on along the minus strand of DATGVJ010000009.1, from coordinate 4,455 downwards.
CGGCCCGCTTGGATTCGGTGTCTCGGCCAAAGATGTCATTCTGGCGATCATCGGTCGCATCGGTATCGGTGGTGCGGCCGGTCATGTCATCGAATATGCGGGATCGACGATTGCCGCCATGTCGATGGAACAGCGCATGACCATCTGCAACATGTCTATTGAGGCTGGTGCGCGCGCCGGAATGATCGCGCCTGACGAAACCACTTATGCCTATATGGAAGGGCGGCCCTTTGCGCCGAAGGGCGACGCGTCGCGCGATTCTTGGGGGCAGGCGCTTGCATTCTGGCGCAGCCTTCCATCAGATCCCGATGCTTCGTTCGATCGCGCCATCGATCTCGATGCGCGGGATATCGCCCCGATGGTCACCTGGGGCACCAATCCCGAACATGCGTTGCCGGTCACGGGCGTTGTACCCTCGCTCGATGGGGCTAGCGCGGATAAACGCGCCGACATCGAAGCGGCCTGCGCCTATATGGGCATAACGCCCGGCCTGCGCCTCACCGACATCGCGGTCGATCGCGTGTTCATCGGGTCATGCACCAACGCACGGATCGAGGATTTGCGTGCCGCCGCTGACGTCGCGCGTCTTGGCAGAGCCAAAGTGCCGGCGGTGGTGGTGCCGGGCTCCACGCCGGTCAAGCGCCAGGCCGAAACAGAGGGGCTCGACCGCATCTTTACGACGGCGGGGTTTGAGTGGCGCGATGCCGGCTGTTCGCTTTGCACGGCGCTCAATGGAGACCTGCTTTCGCCAGGCGAGCGTTGCGCCTCGACCTCCAACCGGAATTTCCGCGGGCGGCAAGGGCCGAACGGGCGCACGCATCTCATGAGTCCCGCTATGGCGGCGGCAGCGGCGCTGACGGGCCGGCTCACGGATGTGCGCGACATGCTCGTTACGCGCTTCACTCAAACTGAATGAACTTGATGTGTGCTTGACTTGGGCTTGGGCTTCGGGCCGGGCCGCGCACGCCGCGATGTCCCGCATCGATATTACGCCGCTTGTGGCGTTTGCTTGTCCAGAAGCATTAGTATTTCTGCCTGTGGCCGCGGCTTGCTGAATAGAAAACCCTGCCCTTGGTGGCAGCCTGCCGCTTTCAAGCAGGCGAGTTCGGCATCGGTTTCGATGCCTTCCGCTGTGATCGTCATTCCCAGGCTTGTTCCGAGAGAAAGGATGGTACGCACGATGGCCTGCGCTTCCGCGTTTGATCCGAGATTTTCCACGAACGAGCGATCAATCTTGATCTTGTCGAACGGAAAGCTGCGCAAGTAGCTCAGCGATGAATAGCCGGTGCCGAAATCGTCCATCGAGATGCTCACGCCTATAGCCCGCAACGCGTGCAGCGTTGCGAGTATGTGATCGACCTTTTCCAATAAGACTGCCTCGGTGATTTCGAGTTCGAGACGTTCAGGAGAAATCCCGCTCTGTTCAAGAGCCTGCTTCACGGTCAAAAACAGGTTGCCGGTGCGAAACTGCAGTGGAGAGAGGTTCACGGCGAGCTTTACATGCGGGGGCCACTTGGCGGCGTCAGCGCAAGCCCTGTAAAGGACATGGGCACCGAGGGACATGATGAGACCTGTTTCTTCCGCGACCGGTATGAATTCCGAAGGAGGGATGAGTCCTCTTTCAGCATGCGGCCAGCGTAACAAGGCTTCGAAACCGGATATTTGGCCGCTTTCAAGTTGCACGAGAGGTTGATAATGTACTTCAAGCGTGCCCGCAATTGTGGCTTGACGTAAATCCATCTCCAGCCGACGTCGTGCCTGTGCGCGTGCATCCATCTCGGGTTCGAAGAAGCGAAACGTTGCCTTGCCATCGGCTTTCGCTCGGTAGAGCGCCAAATCCGCTTTCATCAACAGATGATCGGCATCGTTGCCGTCGCCGGATATCAGCGCAATCCCGACGCTGGCGCCGACCAATATCTGGTGCCCCATGACATCGAATGGTTCGCTGATCTCGGATAGAAATCGACTGGCGAGCGTTGCGGCATCCGCCGGGTGGGCGACATTGGCCTGCAAAATAGCAAATTCGTCGCCGCCCAATCGTGCCGCAGTATCTTCCTCGCGTATCACGCGCCGGATGCATTCACCGACGCGTTGGAGGAGATTGTCCCCGCACGGGTGTCCGAGCGTATCGTTCACCGATTTGAAGTTGTCAAGATCGATGCACAACATCGCGGCACCTTTGCCATCCCGGTTCGCGCGCGCCAGCATTTCCTCCATGCGCAGCCGAAACAAAACCCGGTTTGGCAGGCCGGTGAGGGCGTCGTGGTGCGCCATATGCGCGACACGCGCCTCCGCCCGCTTGCGCTCCGTAATGTCGACCGCCGCGATCAGGCCGGCAGGCTCGTTGTCGTGTACGAGAGCGCGAGCGAAAATCGCGACATCGATGCGCTTACCATCAGCCTTGAGGTGTTGCCAGGTACGCCCGACCTGCTGTTCAGACAACGGGCCGCCTATGCCCTCCAACTCCTGGAAAGATTCGCAGGTTTGCACATGACGCAAACTCATGGAAAGGAACTGCGCCTGCGTGTAGCCGTAATGTTGTATGGCGGCATCGTTGATCGCGAGAATGCGCTGGTTCTTGCGGCTGAACACAATCATTGGCACCGGATTGCCTTCAAAAAGCAGACGAAATGAGGATTCGCGCTGTTTCATCTCGGTAATATCGACGCGCAGGCCGATGATGCCGCCGTCGCTGGTGCTGCGTTCTTCGATCAGGATGCACCGGCCGTCCGCCAGGGTTTGCTCATGGCGGCCGCAGGGGTTCTTGAGCTTGGCGATACGCTCGGCGATCCATTCCTCCTCGCGCCCGATTGCCTCCGGATAGTCTCCGCGGGCGACGCCGATGCGCAATGCGTCCTCCATGCGTGCGCCCGACCTGAACAAGTCGGCGCTCCGCTTGTATATGTTGGCATATTGTTGATTCCACAGAATATAACGGCCATCAGTATCGAGGAACACCAGCCCGTGTGGAAGGATGTCGATTGCATCGCGCAAACGAGTATGCGCTTGCAGAGCCTCGTCCGAAGCCCTGCGCCGCTCGGTGACGTCCTCGTGGGTCACGAGCGATCCGCCATCGGGCAAAGGGCGATTGGTGATCTCGATCAAGCGGCCGTTAGCCAATTCGACAACGACCGCCAAGGCTTGTCTTCGTAGATGATGATCCAAGATACGACGACAACATTCGTCCCGGTCGCCGGGAAACAACCCGGTAGCGTGACAATGATTGATAAGTTCGCGCAGGCCGCACCCTGCCTTTACGACTTGTTGCGACAAATTGTAAATCTCAAGATAGCGCTCATTGTAGACAACGAGACGATGCGAGGCGTCAAAAATGCATACGCCTTGCGGGATATTGCGAAGGATCATGTCGAGTTGTCGGCCGCGTCTCGACAATAGGCGAGGGACCGCTGCGCCCAGTGAGCGCAATGCAGTCAATAATATTGTCCACCAAGCGTAAGGCTTGGGTGGGGTTCCTCCGTCGCGCGATAACATGGGGGTATCCGACATAACCTACTCGTATGCGTTCATCTAAAGGCACAATCTTAAAGAGCGGATAAGGGATACCTTGTGTTTTGAAGGCTTTCGACGCGCTGCTCACGTCAGCTGTCGGGACAATTCTTGATTCGAAGACCAAGGTAACGACTAGGTCATCATGAAAAGGTACCGATTTGCTTGTTGGAGCACAATATTGCCTATGGATTCGGCAATACGGCTGCGCGACTATGCGGGATCCGAAAACAGCAATTGAAAAACCGGCCGCTGCGCGAATTATGGGCAATCGTCGAAATGGTTCACAAATTATTGTGCTTGACGTAGTCTACAAAGATCGAGCGTACGAGGAACCGGGCATGGAACCGTTTGGTGTACTTGAGGCCATTGCGATTCCGTTCGACGAGGTCAATGTCGATACCAACCAGCTGTGCCCCACGCGTTTCAACAAAGTGCCGCGCGGGCAAGGCTACGAGCGCATCTTGTTTCATGATCGGCGCTTCGATGCGCAGGGCGGGGAAATTGCCGATTTCATTCTCAATCGCGAACCATACCGCCATGCCGGCATCGTGGTGGCGGAACGAAATTTTGGATGCGGGTCCTCGCGCGAAAGTGCCGTTTATGCGCTGCACGCCTTCGGCATCCGCGCACTGATCGCGCCAAGTTTTGGCGACATATTCGCAAGCAATTGTCAGAAGAACGGATTATTGCCCGTTTTCCTGCCGGCGGAGGCCGTTGCCGACCTGCGCCGGCAGTTGCACGCACGGATCGGCGCGACTGTGAAAGTCGATCTCATGGAGCAAACCGTGACCGGACCGGACGGCGGCACCCACGCCTTCGATATTCATCCGCTGCAGAAGCGCTGCCTGCTCGAAGGGCTCGACGATATTTCTCTGACGCAGCGCTACGCCACCGAATTCAACGCGTTCGAGACGCGCCACCGTGCCGCCATGCCGTGGTTGTTCG
>DATGVJ010000008.1:0-3538 GCA_035300505.1 Xanthobacteraceae bacterium | reverse complement strand
GCTGCAGTCCAGCCGAAGGCGGAGGCCATGGAGCCGACTTCGGTTACGGGGACAAGGAGCGCGTCGCCAAGAAGCAGGCCGATGATGGTGGCGCTGGCGATGCCGAATATGGCGACGTAGGGCGTCTGAAATTTCTCGTGGACGCGGCCGACGAGAGAAGGAATGGTTTGGCGGCGACCGTAGGCGAATAGCAGACGGCTGGAGGCCACGAAGTTTCCATTGAAGCATTGGAACAGACCGAAGAAGGCCATGACCAGAATGAGGCTGACGGGCCAGCGTGCGCCAAGGGCATGCTCGAAGGCTATGGCGGTGGCGAAACGCTGTCCGAGCAAGCTTTGCCATGGAGCAACGTAGCTAACGGCGATGATACAGAGGGAGTAGAATCCGGCGCCTACCAGCAGCGCAAGCGCGATGGCGCGCATGTAGCCGGCACGCTTGAATTCCGGATTTGCTTCTTCGGCACACTTGGGAGCGGACTCAAAACCGGTAAGGAAGTACGGAACAATTTGCAGTGTGAGGACAATTGAAATCAGAGGGCTGGCGCGAAAGAGAGGCTGAAAATTGCCAGGGGCGCCGCGGCAAACGCTGATGGCGAGCAGCAGCAGGAAGATGAGGATCACGGTGGAAGCAGTCCAGTTTTGAAAGGTGGCGCTCAGGCGGATGCCGCGGTAATTCAGGATGGTGAGGAAGACGGTCATGGCAATGCCGAGGAGAAGGCGCGGCAAGAAAACCGGCTGGCCGGCAATGCTGTACAGGGCGAAAGAATTGAGAGAGGGAAAGATGTAGGCGGCGACTTTTCCGATGGCTACTGCTTCCCATGGGCAGACGATGAAGTAGGCGAGGAGCATTATCCAGCCGGTGAGAAAACTAACGATGGGCGGGAAGACTTGCGCGGTGTAAGCGGCTTCGCTGGCGGCGTCGGGGAGCCGCTGGACCCATTGGCCGTAGACGTAACCGACCGGGAGAAGAAGGAGTCCGCCGAGGGCGAAGCCAAGCGCGGCACCAAGCGGGCCGCCGCGGCCGAGCCAATCGTCCATCAGTACCAGCCAGCCGACGCCAACCATGGTGCCGAAAGCAAGGGTGAAGTAATCGGTGATTCGAAGTTTGCGGGCTAGGGTGGGCATTGTTGGGAGCGTGATCGAGTGAGCCTATGCTCGTAAAAGCGACAGCCCTTCGAACCTCATGGTCCGCAGGTCTGCCGCACTCCAAAGGCCCTGGTGGCGCGATTTTACACGGATTGGACTTAGGTCGCCCAGTTTTGACCAGCCATTCATCGTGCGCTAACACAGGCGGATTAAAAGGTTATGTCTGCGAGCGGACTCCCACCACGCTCGCCGGATGTGTCCTGTCCGCACTCCATTTCATTCGGTGTGAACGTGGAAAGAATCTAAGGAGAGAACTTAATGCACTATTGTGTCACGAAGGTATTGGCAACGGTAACGGCAGCAGCAATAACGTTGCTACCCGCAGCTCCCGCTTTTGCAGACGGATCGTCAACAAAGACACTCACGCACGTACCATCGGCTAACACCAAGACACCCGGATTCGCGGCCCCTAACATTTTGTCCCCGGGGCTGACGGAAGTGCTGGTCGCTACGGGATCATTTAAGCTCGAAAATCCTTCGGATCTGACGAGCTACTATGGATATGACAACGATGGACCCATGCTGCCGGCACCCGGCGATCTGCCCTCACTCACTCACAAAGTCGAGGCGAGCAAGACAGAAGGCGACAAGAATACGTACCTGGTGCTGCGAAATCAGCATGGACCGGATGCCACTTACGAATATGGCGAGCACTTTCTCTTTCAGGGACACGAGCTGGGCGTAAACGGGCAAGGATACATAACGCGCATCAACCTGGACGCTGATGGGGCGCACCGAGTGACGCTGATGGCGACTACCGATGTGAACGGTAAACCGCTGCCAACTATCGATGGGTCCACGTGGTATCCGTTCTCACACAAGCTCTTGTTCACGTCGGAGAGCGGATCAAATGCCAGCGTAGTGCAGGCAACGCCGGATTTTCCGTCCACGGTGGAGGATCTCTCGGGAATACTTGGCCGCGGCGGTTACGAAGGAATTCAGTCGGATCGCGAAGGGCGGCTGATCATTGTGGAGGACATAGGAGGAAAGACGGGAACCGCGAATCCACACGCGCGGCAGCCCAACAGCTTTGTCTATCGATTTGTTCCTTACAACGCGTTCGACCTGAAGGCCGGCGGAAAGTTGCAGGTTTTGCAAGTAAAGTCGCGTGCGCACGCTGGCGCCATCGTATTCGGAACTGACGCTGACGCCGACATCAAGTCGCAGGATACTAAAGACCTGCATACTTACGGGCTGCAGTTCGCCACTACGTGGGTCACTATCCACGATACAGCGGTGCAAGGAAGTGCGCTCTTTAGCGCTAATGCCGCCGCAAAACTGGCCGGCGGAACGCCGTTCAAGCGTCCCGAGAATGGCCAATTCCGCCCGGGAACGAACTTCTCTGAATTCGTCTTCGATGCGACTGGCGATACCAACGCGCTTACGGAGGCAGGTTCGGAATTCGGCGGATTCGGGGCCATCTTCCGGCTGCGCCTGGCTGGTGACTCCGGCCTACTGTCTCTGGTGTACCGCTCGGACGTGACGCATTCCGGCTTCGACAATTGTGCGTTCTGGGATGCAAATCGGGTGATCTTTGTGGAAGATGCCGGCGACACGCTTCACACGCAGCGTAACGCGCTCGATTCCGCTTTCTTGTTCGACTTGAATGCGGATTACAGCAATTCCAATAACCAACCCATCCGGATTCTCGCCGAAGGGCGGGATGCCTCAGCGACTATCGATTCGCAGTTCGGTGGAATGCCGGGCTTTCAAAATGACGGCGACAACGAGATCACCGGCTGGCATTTGTCGGACGGAGATGCGGGGCTAAACGGGCTACTCGGCGCAAAGGTTCCGAAGCCATTTCGCGATGGATGGCGACTCTTCTGGAACCAACAGCACGGGGATAACAACGCGTGGGAGATTCTGCCTGTCGCAAACAGTGAAAGCGACGACTAAACGATCAAAGGTCGCTTGAGGGGAAGCCCGCCGGTTTGTCGCCGGCGGGCTTTTTGTTTGCCTCGCCCCTGCAACTCTAGCCCTACAGGTTGCGCGGATGTTCTGATTGCGCAGCCTGCGCTACACTGCGGACGCCATGAAACCTCGCAAATTGATCAAGGAAGCGCAGCGGATTGCTTCACCGTATTGCATAACGAACGGTGAGAAGTTCCGGCTGAAGGATTTTGATCCTGGCGATACGGACGGGGTGAAATCGAAGAAGGTGGCTCAGAGCATGCTACAGGGCAGCGGACTTATGCTCACGGAGATGCAAGAGAAGTTGTATGCGCAGGATCAGTGGGCGTTGCTGCTGATATTTCAAGGCATGGATGCGGCGGGGAAAGACGGAGCGATCAAGCACGTAATGTCTGGAATCAACCCGCAGGGATGCGAAGTGCATGCCTTCAAGGCGCCGACGAATGAAGAACTGGACCATGACTTCCTTTGGCGCGAGC
>DATGVJ010000007.1:0-2785 GCA_035300505.1 Xanthobacteraceae bacterium | reverse complement strand
AGCGCCGCCTAGCGATCATATTCCGCTTGGCGGTGGTGTTTCCAGCGCGGTGAATGAAACCCCACCCCGGGCGGCGGCCTCGGGTGGGGTTTTTCTCTGTGGTTTTCAAAAAGGAACGGCCCCCGCGGGGGGTCGAGGTCCGCTAGGGCCGTCACTTCGGATCGAACCCCCCGAGGGTCGCCGGGGATATGACGTTCGTAATCTCTAATCGTGAACGAAACGTCGGTGGCCTTATTCAAATTTGAGGCTGTCCTGATTAGGACAAAAAACCCGCCCGGCGTGAACTGGCCGCCATGGCAACGAGTGGATAAGGCGAACCACCTAACGGGCGTTATATTGAGCCTTGGCGCAGCAATGTGTGACGATCGCTCTCCGGGCTAACTCAGTTGAGATTATCCTTCATGGGCAGACAGGCTATTCTAACCCGAGAAGTTTTGGCCGGCATTCCGGAATTGGTCGAGCAAGGCCCGTGCAAAGCCGATGTCGCTATGCGGCTGGGCTGCAAAGAAAGCAGGTACCGCCAAGAAGCGGAGCAGTGCCACCAACTGGCGGAGAGAGCCAGGACGCAGATAGACAAAGAAGCCTGGCTGCGGCTCGCTACCGACTGGATCATGCTTGCGGAAGGCGCCGAGAAAGAGCGGCCCGCCATGGGAACGGGCCGGTAGCTAAAGAAACCGCCCCAGCGCGGGGGTTGCTGCTGAGGCCGTTCTAGCATTACAGTTGCCGTTTCGCTTTGAGGTGGGCTCGCTGAGCGACCGCCTGATGAGCTCTACGCCAGAGTGACCATGCGATGACGTGTGCGGGTTGTATCCGCTTTCGCGCGAGCCTGACGGCGATGCGGCGGACTTCCTGGATCGACCATCGGATCAACGACGGCGTGGCTATGGTTTGGTTTTTGCCGTGGTTCGTCGTTTGGTTTTTTTTGGCGGCTGCGGATTGGCATGATGGCGGATCGCCGCCATCATGGCGAAGGCGAGCATCACCATGGAAACGTGGCGATGCCAGCCATGCCAGGATCGGCTCTCGTTGTGATCGAGTCCGAACTCATTCTTCGCGGTCTCAAAACTATCCTCGATCGCCCACCGATGGCCTTCGACCGCCACCAGCGTTTCGATTGATGTTGCCGCTGGGCACCAGGTGGTGAAGAAGGCGAGATCGCCATCGGCGATGCGACGACGGATCAGTAGACCGCGCGTCCACAGACCCGGACTTACATCGTTTGATTCTTCGACTTCCAGATCGGCCAATTCGAGATAGCACCAATCATGCAGCCGCGGTCCTTTGGTCCCGGCTCCTGCGGACAGGCGCTTCCAGTCGGACGCACGCCGCGTCCGGGCGATGTCGGCGGCCGCGCCGGCGACCGATCGACGCTTGCCCCAAGAATGGAATACATGAGCGCTGCTGACCCCGAGCACGTAGCCTTTGCCTGCCTGGCGTAATTGCTGTTCGATGTCACCAACACCGTAGACCGTATCGCCAGCAACCCACTCGAATGGGACAGACGCCGCTATGGCGCGTGCAATCATTCTCGTCGCAAGCTTTGGTTTGGTTGCGAAGCCGGTATCGGGGGGCACGTATGTGGCTTCCAGGCGATCTGGATCGTCGGTCCATTCCTTCGGAAGATACAGCGCGCGGTCGATGAACGCATGACCGTGGCGCGAAACGTAGGCCGCGAAGACCCCGATCTGGCAGTTCGTGATCTTGCCTGCCGAACCAGTGTATTGCCGCGCCACGCCGCACGACGCTTTGCCCTGCTTGAGAAAGCCGGTCTCGTCGATCACCAGGACCGCATCGTCATCCGCCAAATGCTCGATGACATAATCGCGGACAATATCGCGCAAGGCACCCGCATCCCAATCCCTGCGACCCAGGATCGCCTGTTGCCGCCATGGGCCAGGATCGCCTGCGGCCTCCGCGCGCATCCAACCGGTCTTGCGTTGCTCGTCTCCAAGCAGACCTTCCAGAAACAAGCCTGCATTCTTCGCAACACGCTCTTGCCCGAACAACGGACGTATCCGCTTCTTGATCTCCCGAAGCGACGCCGCCCACAACGCAAGCGTCTCTTCAATCGACGCTGTCTGCGTCCACGATGATCGAATCATGGTTGCCCATGGATTCAGAAAACCTCACAGAAGGCAACTGTAATGCTAGAGAAGATGTCGAGGCGACGACGCCGAAATTCTTGCGCGACAAGTATGCTATTGTCGGGGTCGGCGAGACCGACTACATGCGCGGCTCGAACAAGTCGACGCGGGCGCTCGCATCAATCGCGGTGCGCAACGCTATGGTCGATGCGGGACTCAAAGCCTCCGAGATCGACGGCATGTTGTCGTATCAATTTAACGACTCGGTGTTCTCGCCATTCGTCGCAGGCGACCTCAGTATCCGTCTCAATTTCTACATGGACGTGTTCGGCGGGGGATCGTCGACCGAGGCGTTGATTGGCATCGCGATCGGCGTAATCGAGGCCGGCATGTGCAAGACGGTGGTGATCTTCCGCTCGATGAACGGCTTCTCGCAGGTGCGGATCGGTGGTACCGGCGTGCGCGCCGCCGCTCCTGTCTCGGGCGATGCGCTGCACAGCCGCGCCTATGGCTGGCAGAGCGCGGGACAATCGTTCGCGCCGACCTTCATGCGCCATATGTACGATTACGGCACGACGCCCGAACAGGTCGCGCATGTGAAGATGTTCCACAGCCGCCACGCCTCGAATAATCCGAAGGCCTATTACAAGAAGCGCTTCACCGTCGAGGACGTGATCAACAGCCGCTTCATCTGCAAGCCG
>DATGVJ010000006.1:0-16839 GCA_035300505.1 Xanthobacteraceae bacterium | reverse complement strand
GTCTCGCGCGATGCGTGATAGAGGCGCGAAAATTCTTCGCTCAGTGTGATCTCGCTCAACCGTGCGCCCGCTGCGGCAAGCCGCGCCGCCGCATCTTCGACTGCGTGCTTGGTCTCTGGCTCCGCCGTGTCCCAGAGCGGCGTGCGGCAGAGGCCGAGCCGCGGAGCACGGGGGAGTGTCTTGCCGAGCGACGGCGTCCGGTTCACGAGCGTAGCGGTCACGAGATCAACGTCGTCCACACTGCGTGCAATGAGCCCGACCGTATCGAGCGTTTCGGCCGCAAACTTGATCCCGGAACGGTTGATGAGGTTGAAGGTCGGCTTGTAGCCGACGACGCCGCAATAGCTCGCGGGCCGCAAGATCGAGCCGCCGGTCTGTGTGCCGAAGGCGACCGGTACCATATGGTCGGCAACGGCCGCGGCCGATCCGCTCGATGAGCCGCCCGGCGTATGCGCGGGATTGTGCGGATTGGTGGTCGGGCCGGGCGACATGCCGGCGAATTCACTTGTGACGGTCTTGCCAAGGATCACGGCGCCTGCCGCGCGCACGAACGCGACGCAAGCAGCGTCACCGAACGTGCGATAGTTCTTGTAGATCGCAGAGCCCATCTGGGTCGGGAAATCGAAGGTATCGATGATGTCCTTGACCCCGACCGGCACGCCGTGCAGCGCGCCGCGATTGGGCCCGCGATCGAGCGCGCGCGCCTGCGCCAAAGCATGGTCGCGATCTATTGCCGCCCATGCCTTGAGCGTGGGCTCGCGCTCGGCAATGCGGTCGAGGCAATCGCGCGTCACGGCCTCTGCGGTGAATTTCCCCACCGCAATGCCTTGCTGGATTTCGGTGCAGGAGAGTTGGTTGAGGGAGGGCATTGATGATTCTCGTTTGCCGTACGTAAAGAAAGAGCCGCCCGCGGCGAAGCCGCCGTAAAGGCGGAACTACGAACGGCGGGGTTTGTAGTTCCGCCTTCACGGCGGCTTCGCCGCGGGCGGCCTTTACGAGACCTCAGTTTATCTTGATGCCGGATGTTTTCGCGACCTTCGTCCACTTCTCGATCTCGGCACGTAAATACGTGTCGAACTCTTGCGGAGTCATCGACAGCGTCTCAGTGCCCTCGTTCGCCAGGGTCGCCTTCACTTCGGGTTTGGCAAGGAGCTTGTTGACCTCGGCATTGAGCAATTCAACGATCGCCTTTGGCGTCCCGATGGGCGCCATGATGCCGGTCCAGGTGGCGTGCTGATAGCCCGGCACTCCTGCTTCTGCGAGGGTTGGCACGTCGGGGAGCACTGTCGAACGCCTTGATCCCGTTGTGCCGAGCGCTCTCAATTGTCCCGCCAGCACATTGGGCGATACGGAGGGGGTCTCGTCGAACATCATCTGCACGTGACCGCCGATGATATCGTTGCGCGCGCCAGTGCTGGCCTTGTAGGGAACGTGGAGGATGTCTGTTCCCGTCATGAATCGAAAAAGCTCGCCGGCCATGTGTTTGGACGACCCAGGCCCCGAGGAGGCAAAGGTGAGGCCGCCCGGTTTGGATTTCGCCAGTGCAACAAACTCCCTCACGTTTTTCGCAGGCACCGACGGGTGCACCACCATGACCGAGTCGGCAATAGAGGCTGACGCCACGGCCACGAAATCGCGCATCAACTGGTAAGGCTGGTTGGGATTGAACGCCTCCAAAATCGCATGGGGGGTCGCAACCAGCAGGAGAGTGTAGCCATCCGGCGCCGACTTCGCCACCGCATCGGTGCCGATGACACCGCTGGCGCCGGGTCGGTTCTCGACGACGAACGACCCTTTGAGCTGGGTGCTCAAACCTTGCGCGATAAAGCGAGCCGCAATATCGGTGGGGCCGCCGGCGCCTAACGGCACGATCATACGCACTGTCCGCGATGGGTATTGTTGCGCCCAGGAAACGGACCACGAATTGGAAAAAGGCACGGCCAGGACACCGGCCAGCAAGGCCAGCAAGGTTGCACGTCTCACGAGAGTTCTCCTCGGGGTCGTTTCAGGTTGGTCGTTTCAGGTGACATCGATTATATCAATCTTGCGGTTATGTTTGGAGTCCCGCGTTTGCGCCCGGCTCTCCTAGCACATCGTGCGCGCATTTTCGTAGGGCGGGTCTTTGACCCGCCCCTACAAAGATCGCTTGCAGGCGTATTGGCCAAGGTGTGTGATCAGTCGCTGAAATCGATCGTTGGTAGCGGCCAGCCCGTCTTTGCGAACAGGAAGTCCCGCGATGCCTCGACTCTGCGGCGGATGCTGTTCAAATCGATGCCCGTGAGCGCGCCGCGCCACTTGCGGAGCTTGCCGCCGATGAAGACCGTGTCGACATGGCCGATTGAAGCTCCTTCCACAACAGTCAATATGGCATTGTGTTTCGGATACAGGCTGACATCGCTGGTATCGATCAGCACGATGTCGGCCTGCTTGCCGGGAGTGAGCGTGCCGACCTTGTGATCGAGGGCGCAGCACTCCGCCCCCCGCAGCGTCGCGAATTCGAGAACATCCCGAACCGTCACCCGCTTTGACAGCGGCAGATCGTTGAAGTTTGCCAGTCCACGCTGGAAGGCATAGAGAACGTGCATCTCGGCAAACATGTCGATGCCGAATGTGGCTGGATCGTCACCGCTTAATCCCGGCCGCGCGCCCGAATCGAGCCACTCCTGTGTTGCCGGAATACCGGGCTTGGTGACGGTATAGAATTGCGAATCGACCCGCGGGCAGATGTTCACTTTGGCACCGTGCCCGACGATCGCCTGCCGCTGCTCCCTGGAATAACCGCGGCCGTGGTTGAAGGATTCCTTGCCGGTGAGGGCTTGCGTTGCGTAGAGATTGACAATCGGAAGGTTGGCGGCGCCGTCAAAGCTGAACCATAGCCCAAGATCGCGCCGCGCTTTTAGCACTGCGGGGTGATCAGGAGAAAAGCTTGCCCTTGGAAAAAGACGCAAAGTGACGAGCTGATCCTCGGACGAAAAATATTTCTCCCTGATCCGATACACATCCTGCGGCCATTGCTGGTCCCATTGTCCGGAAGAGGGCGGGCCGGAGGCGTGAACGCCACGTATCCCTGAATCGAAGAGGGCCGAAATGGCGGCGTCGGAATGCTCCGAGGAGCGGGAGTTATGAGAGTTGTCGCACACCGTGGTGATCCCGCCATTGATCGCGGCCAGCATCGTCATCAGAGTGCCGATGTACATGTCCTCGGGGCGATAGGCGTGAGCGAAGGTGTCGTGCATCACCGTGAAATAGTTGCGCCTGGTGTCAAGCCTGTCGTCATTCTGGTTGGGAATGAGGCGCGCGAGCTGCCCCTGCCATGAATGGATGTGCGGATCACAAAACCCCGGAATGATGATCATGTCGGCGGCATCGACCTCTATTACATCTCCACCGGCGCTCAGACTGGGACTGATACCTGCTATCTTGTCGCCTTCGATCAGGATGTCGCCACGGGCAAAGTTTCCCACAGCCGGATCCATGCTGATGATTGTGCCTCCCTTCAGCATTATTCGCCGATTGCGATCCGCATTGGCCCGCTCGAGCCTATTGCCGAGCGCCCCGTCTCCAGCCGGCGCTGCTGCAGCCTCACGGAAACCTGTCGATGCAAACGCGCCGACGCCGGCTGCGCTTGCGGCAAGAACCTCGCGACGCGATCGTCGGTTTCCGTTGAGGAATTTGTCCGTTGAAGCTCTGCCCTTCGACATGATTGCGTCTCCTTGCCTGGTGTGTGGCCACGACCCAAGATTAGGATAGTTTGGACAATAAGAGCTGGAAATTTAAGAGCTGGAAATTTCGTTCGCACGTGCTGCAGTCTTTACCTCTCCCCGCTCTTCCGGCGCCTTAGCCGGCGCGCGGGGAGAGGTCGACCGCTTCGCTCTTCGCGAAGCGGTCGGGTGAGGGGCAGCCACAAGCTCGGTCACGACACGTTGCGGCCCCTCATCCCAACCTTCTCCCCGCAAAGCGGCGGGGAGAAGGAGCGCACCGAGTTTGTCGCGCGTGCAGTGCTCTAAACCAACATTTTAATTGTTCGTCGATCTTCCCGCCGACGTGCCGGCGATCTTGCCGAACACGGCGCCGGCACAGAGCCCCGAGCCGCCCGGATAGTTGAAGTAGAACAGACCGCCGACCAGTTCGCCGGCCGCATAGAGGCCGCGGATCGGCTGGTAGTCGGTGTTGAGCACCTCGCCATCGATGTTTGTCCGCAACCCCCCGAACGTAAAGGTGATGCCGCAGGTCACCGCATAGCCCTCATAAGGCGGTGCATCGAGCGTATTGGCCCAGTTCGACTTGTTGATCGCAAGCCCCTGCGTGCAGCGCCCGTCTTTGATGTTGGGATTGAACGGCACGTCGGTGCGCACCGCCTTGTTCCATTCCGTCACCGTCTTGACGAATTCGGCCGCGTTCACGCCTTCGAGCTTCGCGGCAAATTCCTCGATGGTGTTGCCGGTCACTTTGGTCATCTGGCGGATGCGGTATTCGTCGCGTTGCAGATGCTTGACCTTCTGGTCGAATATCTGCCAGGCGAATTGGCCGGGCTGCTCCAGCACGACGCGGCCATATTTCGCATAGGTGTAGTTGCGGAAATCCGCACCCTCGTCGACGAAGCGCTTGCCGGTCGCGTTGATGAGCATCGAGAACGGATAGCTGTGCTTCTGGAACTGGTCGCCAACGCTAAGGTCGCCAAACTCCGGCGCGTTCATCTCCCATTGCACGGCATGGCAGCCGGACCAGTTACCGCAAGGGCCGGCACCGATGTCGAGCGCCATGCGGATGCCGTCGCCGGTGTTGAAGCGCGTGCCGCGCACTTTGGCGAGGTCCCAGCCGGGCCCAAGATAACGTGTGCGCCATTCCGGATTGGCCTGGAAACCGCCGCAGGCGAGCACGACGGACTTGGCCTTGATCTCGCTATCATTGCCGTCGTGGCGCACGCGCACGCCTTCGACGCGGTTGCCGGTGTGAAGAAGGTCGATCGCGCGCGTTGCATAGCGGACCTCGATGCCGCGCTTTTTGGCGGATGCCGTGAGCATGTTGATGAGCCCCGGACCGCCGCCCACCGCTTCCACGGTGAGGCCACCCCAGAACTTGAACTTGCCGTCGATCTTGAAAGCCTGCCGGCCGTAGATAGGAATGAAACGCACGCCCTTCTCGCGCATCCAATTGAGCGCCTCGAAGCTCTTGGTCACCAGCAGCTCGACCAGGTCAGGATTGGCGCGGTTTTGCGTGACCATCGCCATGTCGTCGAAGAATTTTTCGGCCGTATAGGTGCCGAAATCCGTTTCCTCGATCTCCTTGTCCGTGAGGTCCGGGATCAGCGTCTTGATATCCTCGACGCCGTTGTAGACGACGCGGATCGACCCCGCCGTGAAGCGGCTGTTGCCGCCGGCTTCGTCCTCGGGCGCCGCTTCCAGCATCAAAACCTTGGCGCCCTGCTCCTGCGCGGCGAGTCCCGCGCAAAAAGCCGCATTGCCGCCGCCAACCACGATTACGTCGTATTCAGACATTGTTCCTCCAGGAGAAAGCGAATAGTGAGTAGCGAATAGCGAATGGTTAAGAGGCAGATAGCAGATGGAACCTGTCTTTTCTACTTACTATTCGCTATTCGCTACTCCCTATTCGCTCCTTGCTATTCGCTACTTACTATCTTCCATTCGATCGTTTCGCCGCCGCGATAGACCAGCGCTTTTTCGTCAGGTCCTTCGACCTTTACTTCCTCGGGCGCCGTCCAGGGCGACTTCTCAAGCGTGATCGTCTCCTGGTTGACCGGGAGCTTGTAGTGACGCGGACCATTGAGCGACGCGAAGGCTTCAAGCTTGTCGAGCGCGCCTTCTTCCTCGAAAACCTTGGCGTAGCTCTCGATCGCGACCGGCGCGTTGAACAGGCCCGGAATGCCGTTGAGTGCAAGTTTCCGCGTGACCGGGTGCGGCGCCGAATCGGTGCCGAGGAAATAGCACGCTTGCCCCGAAGTCGCGGCCTTGCGCAAGGCCGTGCGGTCCTTCGCGGTTTTGATCACCGGCATGCAATACATGTAGGGCTTGAGCCCCCAGCCGAGCCAGTCGGTCCGGGTGAGCACCATGTGATAGGGCGTGATGGTGCCGCCCACTTGTGGAGCGGCACTGCGGACGAAATCGACGCCGTCCCGGGACGACAGGTGTTCCAGGATCATGCGCAGGCCCGGAAACTGGCGTGTCCACTTCGAGAGGTAGCGCTCGATGAACATGGCCTCGCGATCGAAAATGTCGATCTCGGGATCGACGTCTTCGCCGTGCATCAGGAACGGCATGTCGATCTTTTCCATGCGTTCCAATACGCGCATGACTTTGCGGTAGTCGGTGACGCCGGCGGCCGAATTGGTGGTGGCATTCGCCGGATAAAGCTTCACGCCCGTGAACACCCCTTCGCGAAAACCGCGCTCGACGTCGTCGGGGTCGGTGTCGTCGGCGAGGTAGCAGGTCATGAGCGGCTTAAAGGTTGAACCGGCCGGCAGCGCCGCCATCACACGGATGCGATACGCGATGGCGTCCGACGTGGTGCGCACCGGCGGGATCAGGTTCGGCATCAGGATGGCGCGGCCGAAGTGCCTCGCCGTATAAGGCAGCACAGCCTTGAGCATGGCGCCGTCGCGCACATGCAGGTGCCAGTCGTCGGGTTTGCGGATGGTGAGGCGTGTGGTCATGGTCACTCGCTACCTGATGCCGGACGATGCTGCAACAAGCGTATCCATTTCCATGTCCTGGTCGCGAACCGCGCCGATCAATTCGGTTACCTTTTTGATACCACGCTCGTCACACCAGGCTGCGAGATCATCGATGATCGTGATGAGAGCTGAAGGGTTACGGAATGCCGCATAGCCGATGCCGACAGCAGAAGCGCCCGCCAGCATATATTCCACGACGTCCTCGGCCTTGGTCACCCCGCCGATCCCGACTATCGGTATCTTTACCGCCTTGGCCACCTGATAGACCATGCGCAGCACAATGGGTTTGAGCGCCGGCGACACCAGACCGCCGAACTTGTTTCCGAGCGCCGGGCGGAAATTGTCGGTCCGGATCTTCAGCGACAGGAACGTATTGGCGATCACCAGGCAATCGGCGCCGGCCTCTTCCGCGGCCCGCGCGATGGAAACGATATCGCCGGCATTGGGCGACAGCTTGACCCATAGCGGCTTCGCCGTTCTGGCGCGTATCGCGCGGATGCAATCCCGCGTATAGGTCTCGTGCATCGCAAAGTTGCCGCCTGTGGAATTGCGGGTCGGACAGGAGATATTGGCCTCGATGACATCGACGTCCGGAACGCTCAGTTCTTCGGCGAGGGCGGCAAAATCCTCAATCGTTTCCGACGAAACGCTGACCACCAGCGGCGGTGTGAATTTTGCATATTCGGGCACGATATGTTCGATGAAGTAATTTATGCCTTTGCCTGGGAGGCCAATCGACTGGATGATGCCGGCTTCCGTCTCGGCCATTCTGGGCGTCGGATTGCCGAGCCGCGGCTCGCGGCAAATCGTCTTGGCGACCAGCGCGCCAAGCCGGTTGAGATCGATGACGTCGTTATATTCCCATGAGAAGGCGCCGGACGCCGGCTGCACCGGATTCTGCAGCGTGATGTCGCCGATCTTGACCGAAAGATCTACCATCCGACCGCCTCCTGCATATTGAAGACCGGGCCGTCGCGGCAAACCCGCCGCAACACACGCTTGCCGTCGACTTCAAAGGTGCGCATGCAGACATAGCAGGCGCCAAATCCGCACACCATGTTCTGCTCCATGGCGACCTGGCCCGGAATATCATGCTCTTTTCCAAGGCGCTGCATCAATTTCAAAAGCCGGTTGGAGCCGCAGGTGAAGAAGGCATCGGCCTTGCCTTGCTGGATCAATTGCCGGAGCAGAGTCTCTACATTTTCGACGGCGCTGCTGTTGTCGGAATCAAGCACGGTAATCACACGCGCCCCGATGCCTTCGAACAGTTCCCGGGACATCACGACGCCCTCGTGACGGGCGCTCAGGATCGCGGTCACGCCGACATTTCGTTCGGCCGCAAGCTGCGACAAAGGCGCGAGGGTTGCCAATCCGACGCCGCGCCCCAGCACGACAATATTTTTCCAATCTGGCGCCAGGTGAAAGCCAACGCCGAGAGGCCCCGCGATGTTGAAGTCGTCGCCGGGCTCAAGCGTTGCCATGCCGCGGGTGCCGCGGCCCGTCGACTTGTAAAGAAATTCGATCTGGCCCGTTTTTTTATCGACGCGGTAGACGCTCATCGGCCGCCGCATCCAGACTTCGGCACCGTCTGGTGACGGGCATAGCAGGTGAAACATCTGGCCGGCATATGCCTTGCACGCGTGCTCATGCACGCGCAGGATCACGTGCTTATATTCCGTATTGACCCAGTCGTTGGACACGACCGTGCCGATAAACTCCCCGACGCGGCGTTGCGGGTAGTTGTCCTTATCGCCGGCCCGAAGGGCGGAATTGGTGTAGTTGTCGTTGAGTTCTCGTGACATGACGTAGTCCGGTATATTTTCCGTAGGAGCGGGTCTTGTGCCCGCCCGTCTCTCGGCACACGTTGCGCGACCGACGAGCAATGCCTGGCTTTCGGCGGTTGTCGTCCGACGGGCGGGCAACATAAGCGCGTTCACGCGCGTCTGCGCGCGCTAAGACCCGCCCCTACGAAAAACCCAATCCCTTCGATGGCGCAAACGATAAGCCCCCCTTCTATGCCGGAATCTGCTCGTTGTGTCAATTTTGGGACGGTAAACAGTTTCTTAATCCCGGCGCGCCTCGGGCCTGGTTCTGGACAGGATCCGGACCTAAGAATGCATCAGCCTTCGGCATGCCATAAGCCCTTTCAGTTGCGCTCGTTACGCCCAAATAATAAGGTTATATTGATCCTGTGATCCTCATAATCGGTTGCAAATTCGGGCGCGTCGGAGTGGTGAAAAAGCCTCGATCGAAACAACACGGCCCGGTTCTCGCGGTACGGGATGTGGACACATTCATCCGCATATTGTTCCAAAAATGTTACAATCCGCGCGCGATCGCCGCCATAATCGCTCATGACCCAGTCGTCGGGGGGCGGCACGGGGCAAATCCTCAATCCCCCCTTGTCTGCGCTCAGACTTGCTTGCGTGCGCGTAACCCAGAAATTGATGCTGATGGCCCCGTCGTCGGCGTGCGCACCGACAGCGGCGTTCGATCGGACCCCCTTGAAGGCCCAGGCCTGCGTGAGGGGATGGGGGCCAAGAAGTTCCGGAAAGGTAGCCCTGATCTCATCGGCGATCTGCAGCAGCAGGGGGCACGCCAGCCCATCCTCCAGGTATGCGGCGACAAACCCTTCGATATGGGTGAAGTCGTGCCAAATCGTGCTTTCAAGCAGATAGCGCCGCAGTTGCTGCAAGGCCGGCGTCGATAGCAGTTCGTCGAAGTGCGTGCCGCCGCCTGTCTTGAAAAAATGCACGATGGCGTCGCGATCGGGCCGCGGATTGACAGCTCCACTTGGTATCTCCGGAGCGTCACGAATTTGGATGGCCGTATTGTAGTTGTCACCGAGCAGGTCCGATTGCCGTGAATTAAGTTTGGCGACCTCGTCCGACAATTCTTGCGCCACTTTTTCGTAGTTTCTTGCCAGTGCCTCAAAACGTTCAGCCTTGCGGTGGCGCAGCGACAAGTAACGAAATTGCCTGGCGTCGTGCAGAAGCTTATCCCGCGTGCCGGTGGTCAGCGATTGTTCCGCTGTGCCCGTGCGGTCTTCGCCGCGGCGCAATTCATAAGTGCGGGCAAAATGATCGAGCGAACGGCCGCGCTCGCCTTTCGATAGGAAGAGAAAGCCAAGCGTCCGGTGAGCCTGGTAGTGTTGCGGTTCGAACGTACAGGTCCACCGCAGCGCATCGATGGCGTCTGGCAGGCGGCCAATCGACAGATATGTCATTCCCAGATTGTAGTGCGCGGAGACATGCCGGGGCTCGATCGCAATGGCGTCGTTGAAATACCCGATGGCCTCTTGGTGTCGTCCCTGCGCGGCAAGGACCACGCCCAGGTTATGGGCTATGCCGGCAAACCTGGGCGATATCGCCAGCGCGGCCCTGTATGAACCCTCCGCATCGGACAGCCGGCCGGCGGCGTAGTGCGCGTCCCCTTCCGCGATGAGATAGCGAACACTTTGCGTGAGGTTGGTCATTACACCCTATCCATCAATTCACGCATGAAGCGCACGGCCGTTGGGCCCTTGAGCGCGCGGCGCCAAAGGTCCTTGGCCATCTTGTCGTGCAATGCCAGCGCCTCCGGCGCCGATGTAATCATGGCAACGCCAACGCGAATATTAGGTTGTTCGCCGAGACGAAACGGCGACAGCGCGAGCAGGTGGCGGTCCGGCTGGCGAAAAATCTGGAAGCTGGCGTGCGGCAGTGTGTCGGGCACGATGCCGATCTGCACGCCGATCGGTTCGTCGGCCATGAGGCTTGCAAAATGCTCCGCCTCCGCGCGCGCGAGCGCGCGCCGGGCCGCGCGGGTTCGTTCCGGCAGGTCGAGGCGGCCAACCAGGCCATTGTGCAGGAAACGCTCCATCTCCGATGCCGAGATGAGATTGACAATGCCGGGTTGCCGTCGGCGATAGGTTTCCTTGCGCTGCCGCAACACGGCCATCACTTCATCGACTTGTTCGAGCGCGCGCTTGCGGCCATCTAACTTGTCGGGCACACTTTCGTGCAGGACTTCACTCAATGTTTCGCTGAAAGCATTGGAGGCGAGGAGAAACGAGATCGGGCCAGCGAGCACGATGATATGCTCGGACGTTTCCTCGATCTGGCGCATGCGCTCGAAATAGGCGACCGGGGAGCCGATGTATTCGACGCCGACGCCAAGCAGCGTCGGCACCGAAACATCGAGGAGTTCGGCAAGCTTTTCCAGCGTCTCGATCTTGGCGAGCTCGCCTTTTTCGAATCGATAGAGCGCGGTGCGAGAGATATCGAGGCGGTTGGCGATTTCATCGGCGCTCAAACCGGACGCCAGGCGGAATGCCTTAAGCCGGTTGCCAATGTCGTCGAAGCGGATGGGCATTTGTGACGGGCCTGTTCATCGAACTATTTCCAATGCATGAGTGATTCGATGACAGTCCAACGAACTCGGTCTAGTTCCCTCTCCCCCGCTGGGGGCGGCAAAGCCGCCGAGAGGGTTAGGGTGAGGGGGCCCCTCTCTTGATAGACTTCGACCCCCTCACCCCAGCCCTCTCCCCGGAGGGGAGAGGGAGTCACACCGAATCTGTCATGCAGTCAGTGAGTCACACCAGCCATTGCTCTTCAAAATTCGTAAATCGTAATCCCGAAACTCAAGATGCTGGCGCTGCAGCCGCCCCCTGCAATCGCTTGGCGGCATCGAGCGCGGCCGCAACGATGCCCTGGTAGCCGGTGCAGCGGCAGAGGTTGCCGGAGATCGCGATGCGGACTTCCTGCTCCGTGGGATTGGGATTGTCGCGCAGGAACTCCGTGAGCGTCATCAGCATGCCGGGCGTGCAGAAGCCGCATTGCAGGCCGTGATTGTCACGAAACGCTTCCTGCAATGGGTTGAGCTTGTCGGGGCTGGTCGCAAGACCCTCGACGGTCGCGATTTCGTGGCCGTCAGCCTGCACGGCGAGCATCAGGCAAGATCGCGCCGAGAACCCGTCGAACAGAATCGTACAGGCGCCGCACACGCCATGTTCGCAACCGAGATGCGTGCCGGTAAGGCCCAGCGTGTGGCGCAGGAAATCGGCAAGCGTCAGCCGTACCTCGGCTTCCGCCTTGTAGGGTTTGCCATTGACCGTCAGCGCAACTTTACGTGTCTCGCCCATAGGGTTTGTCCCAAGTCTGCTCGTTAGATGTCTGCTTGATTATGTCTGTCCGTTTGATTGTTGATTCGTCAATTCGACTTGCCGCTGACCGTGCGCGGTGGAATGCGTCCGCGGGCCTGTTCGAGGGCGCGGCGCGTGAGCACGGTCGCGAGCTGCCGGCGATAGTCGGCCGACCCATGCACGTCGTCCATGGCGTCGAACTTGCGGCATGTTTCCGAAAGCTCGCGCAAGGCTTTGTCGTCCGCCACATGACCGATCAGCGCCTGCTCGATTTCTTTGACGCGGACGGGCGCCGCCCCCATGCCGCCGAGCGTGACGGAAGCGCGGGTGATGCGGCCGGCGCCGTCATCGGCGAGGAGTACGGCCGCCGATACGATCGCGAAGTCGCCATGCCGGCGGGAGAATTCCATAAAGGCATGGCCGTGGCGCTCCGGCCAGAGGGGCAGGCGTATACCGGTCACGACTTCTGTCGGCTCGATCGATGCCGTCATATAGGAGACGGGAAAAGACGAGAACTTGATTTCGCGGTTCCCGGTCGGGCCCGTGACGGTGACGATGGCATCCATGGCGGCTGCGACCGAGACGAGTTCCGCCGACGGATCAAGATGGCAAAGTGAGCCGCCAAGCGTGCCGCGGTTGCGGGTCTGGCGATGGCCCACGTGGCGGATGGCGTCGTACATCAAGGGGCAGCGCCGGCGCACCACATTGGAAAACTCCAAATCGCGCTGGCGCGTCATGGCGCCGATTTCGAGGATGGCGCCGGTGCCCCGAATATAGGAGAGCCCCTCGACCCGGTTGAGGTCGACCACATGATCGGGCTGGACGAACCGCATGTTGAGCATCGGCATCAGCGATTGGCCGCCGGCCAACAGTCGCGCATTGTCGAGCCGGCCCAACAGGTTGACGACGTCGTTGATGCTGCGTGGGTCGTGATAGCTAAAGGGCGGTGGTTTCATGCACGGGCCGAACGCGAGTAGCGGGGAAGTCTTGGAGAAGTCTGCCGAGGCTTTACTTGGTGGCGAAACCGTGCCTGAATCCGAAAAATATTACTAGTCCCAAAGATGTAACATCGTAGGCCCGATGAAACCCGCTGCGTTCCGCTATCACGCCCCGAAAACACTGGATGAGGCGGTGGCGACGCTGGCAGACGTGGCTCCCGACGATGGCCGCGTGCTGGCTGGGGGGCAAAGCCTGGTGCCGATCATGGCGTATCGCCTGGCACGGCCGGCGCATCTGGTCGATATCAATGGGGTCACGGGGCTTGGCCATCTCCGGGTTACCGAGAGGACACTGGCGATCGGAGCCTGCGTCAGGCACGCCGCATTCTATAAACCGGTGGAGGACGGCCCGCTCGGCAAGCTCTTGACGAAGGTGGTTGCGCACATTGCGCATCACCCGATCAGAACGCGGGGCACGTTTTGCGGCAGCATCGCACATGCGGACCCGGCCTCTGAATGGTGCGCGGTGGTGGCCGCGCTGGACGGCAAAATGGTGGTTCGAAGTGTCCGCGGCACGCGCAGCATTGCGGCGCGGGATTATTTTACCGGCCTCATGACGACCACGCGCGAGGACGACGAACTCCTCACCGAAGTACAGCTCCCCGTTTTGCCCGCGGACACGCGCGTGGGCTTTTGCGAATTCAATCGCCGTGCCGGCGATTTTGCTCTCGCGATGGCGGTCGTGACTTACCGGCTGCGGGATGGCAACATTGCGGAGCCCCGGGTCGCGATCGGCGGTGCGGAGGCGCGCCCGCGCCGCTTGATCGAAGCCGAGGCGCAAATCGCCGGCCGGCGTCTTTCGTCGGGAGTTTTTGCCGCCGCTGCGGACGCCGCCGCCGAGGCCATCGAACCGCTCGAGGACGCCAATACGACGGCGGACTATCGTCGCGATCTCGTGCGCACCATGACGCGTCGTGCGCTCGACAACACTCAAAACGCGTGATCCACAAGGGGCCAGCACATGAACCGCCCAACTGAACATTCCGTGACGGCGCTGAGCAATGCGCCGAAGCAGGACCTGCGCACGTGGCTCGCCCAGATGGAGGCGGCCAACGAATTGCAGGTCGTGCGCGGAGCCAATCGCGAGGAAGAGATCGGCGGCATCGTTGAATTCTATCAGCGTCAGACCGGCAATCGCGCGGTCCTGTTCGACGACATTCCGGGCTATCCGTCCGGCTATCGCGTGGTTGCGAACATCCTGACCTCGACGAGCCGAATCAAGATGACGCTTGGACTGCCAAGCGATGCCACCGACATGGATCTGATCGCCTTCTGGCGCCGCTACATGAAAGAGAACAAGACCATCCCACCCGTGACGGTGCCGACCGGCTTGGTGCTTGAAAACTCAATGCGCGGCGCGGATGTCGATCTTCTCAAGATACCGGCGCCCAAATGGCATGAACACGACGGCGGTTTTTACATCGGCACCGGCTGCATGGTGATCATGCGCCATCCCGACACCGGATGGATCAACTACGGCGCCTACCGGGTGCAGGTGCATGACCGCAATCTGGCGACCGTCATGTGTTCCAAAGGCAAGCATGGCAATCTCATCATGCGCCGCTATCAGGAACTCGGGCAGAAATGCCCGATCGCGGTCGTGGTCGGCATGCATCCAGCCCTGTTCATGGTGGCAGGGCTCGAGATTCCCTATGGCAAGAACGAATACGACGCGGCCGGCGGGTTGCTCGGCGAAGCCGTGGAAGTGATTCCGGGACCGGTGACGGGGTTGCCCATTCCCGCCAATGCGGAGATTGCCTTCGAGGGCTATGTTTCGCTCGATGACCTGATCGACGAGGGCCCGCTTGGCGAATGGACCGGCTATTACGCCGGCGGCGCCAAGAAGGAGCCGGCCATTCGCGTTGAGAGCATGATGCATCGCGACAGTCCGGTATTGCTTGGCGCCATGCCGGGCATTCCACCCGACGATGACTCTTTCTACCGCTGCACCTTTCGCAGCGGTGCGGTGTGGAACCAACTTGAAGCCGCCGGCGTGCCGGAGGTGAAGGGCGTGTGGTCGCACGAAACCGGCGGCAGCCGGTTGTGGCTCAACGTCTCGATCAAACAGATGTATCCCGGCCACTCCAAGCAGGCCGGCCTGATCGCTTCGCAATGCCATGCGGGCGCTTACGCAAACCGCTTTGTCGTCGTGGTGGACGACGACATCGATCCCGCCGACATGAACAAGGTGATGTGGGCGATGTGCACGCGGTTCGAGCCGCGCGAAGGCATCGAAATTCTCCGCGGCTGCTGGAGTACCGTGCTCGATCCCATGGTCTATAGCGAGACCGATCCGCGCAATGCCCGGGTGGTGATCGATGCCTGCAAGCCCTTCAGCCGCCGCGATACGTTTCCGCTGGTGGTGCGCAACAGCAAGGAACTCGACGCGCATATCATCGAAAAGTTCAAGGACATCCTGCCACGCCGATGAATTACGAAGCTCCCGATAAACTTGCCATCACGCTCAACATCAACGGGCGCGACCATCGCATTCGGGTCGAGGCGCGCAAGACACTTGCCGATGCGATCCGCGAAGACTGCGGCAAGACCGGCACGCATGTGGGCTGCGAGCATGGCGTCTGTGGCACCTGCACGATCATCCTCGACAATGACGCCGTGCGCTCCTGCCTGATGTTTGCCGTGCAGGCGCAGGGCAAGAACATCAGGACAATTGAGGGGTTGGGCACACCCGACAACCTTCATCCGCTACAGCGCGCCTTCATCGAGCACCATGGACTGCAATGCGGCTTCTGCACGCCGGGTTTTTTGATGCTCGCCGCCAATATGCTGGAGCAGCACCCCAACATCGGCGATGTGGAATTGCTCGACGTGCTTTCGTCGAATCTCTGCCGATGCACCGGTTATCAGAACATCATCAAGGCGGTGCGCGCTGCGCGCGATGAGATGCAGAGAGCGAAGCGGTGAGGTCGTGAAGGCGCGTTGGACTGACGTGGTGCAGGTGGACGGCGGCGCTTTTGCGGGACCGGCCCGACCTCGACTGCGATGCGGCTTCTGCACGCCCGGAATCGGCTCCAATTGTGCGGCCACGACCAGAGTTCGGACGGGGCTATTCTAGGGGGCGATAAATGCTGGCGACCCCCCTATGGACCCCCTTCCGATGCGATTCAAAAGCCGCTATGCTAAGCTTCAATAACGATGCGAATGCGTCCAGAATCGTTGTCGTCAGGCTGGAAAAAGGGCCCCCTCAAATGAAAAACATCGTATCCGCTATTGCATTGACCATCGCGGCCGTCGGCTTTGCCTCCGGTGCGCAGGCGCAACAATTGGCAAACCCGGTTGGCAAGCTGTTCTTCGAAGGCGACATCGTTCGGCACGCCCTGCCAAATCAAGCGGGGCCGTTCTGCGTCCTGGTCAATCAATACAAGCGCGGCGAGGCGGTCGCGTTCCGCATTCGCACGCTGCTGCCGAGCGGCGAGATCGCCGACAACAAGGTGATCAAGAGCATGATGGTTGAACTCGGCAATGGGCAGAAGCTACCTGCCTCCTACAAGCCCCACGGCAACCCGCCGACCGATTATTTCTGGTCGTTTTTCTGGACGATTCCGGCCGACCATCCCACCGGGTCGATCGGCTACAAGGTCATTGCCACCATGAACGACGGTTCCACGGTAGAATGGAAACCGTTTAATCGCCCGACCACTGAGTTGATGGTAGTGGCCGGCGATCCGGACATGAAGAAATAACAACCTGTAGAGGCGGGTTTCAAACCCGCCCCTACTTCAAAGAGGTTTCCCGATGAGTATTGGCAGCGGCCGGCTGGCCGGGTTGTCGCGTGCGTTGGTGTCACTTGGGCTCGCGTCACCTGGGCACGTGTTATCTGTGCTGGTGTCAGTTGCGCTGATGTCCCAGCCGCCGGCGGCCGCAGCGCCGGCTGCCGCCCTCGGGCCGGAAATCGCCGTCGGGGAGCCGACGGGCGGCTATGCCGGCAAGCTCGACGTTTCGCCGGTGCATGCGCCGGCTGGAACCCAAGTGACGCTGACGGCGGAGCGGCTACCCCCGGGGCAGGA
>DATGVJ010000005.1:0-61316 GCA_035300505.1 Xanthobacteraceae bacterium | reverse complement strand
CCATGTGATTTCGCGTGGGAAAATTCATCCTTTCCACCCGGCGAATTAACCCTTTGTTTATTTCCCAACGGGCTCAAGTCCGGTCACCCGTGATTATCTGCCCCGTCACGCACCTGATTTGCCAGTGACCTTTGATTAACTCGATTTGGATACGCCTCATTAACCATGCTTTGACCATTTCCTGCTGATATTGCGTTTGCCCGGTCACCTACCGGTCGTGTCGTTGGATTGTCACCAGTGAAGTCGAGTGACGCAGAAGTGTCTGCGGAAAGTGATGCGTTATGAAACCTGCACGAATTCTTGTTCTTGTTGTCGCCATCCTTGCCGGCGGCATGGCGGCTTGGCTCGTGAGCGGATCAGACCCCGCGCCCGTCGTTGAACAGACGCCCGTCCCTGTGGTCCAGCTCGAAACGGTCGATGTACTCGTCGCCAGTACCGATATCAACCTTGGGTCGTTAATATCGGCGCCGGATCTAAAATGGCAGATGTGGCCCACGGCGGCAGCGAGCTCCCAATTCATTCGCAAGACCGATCGGCCCGACGCCATTGAACAACTGGCTGGATCAATAACCCGTCAGGCCTTTGCCACCGGTGAACCGATTCGCGAAGCCCGCCTGATCAGAGCCCAGGGTTCGGGTTACCTGGCCGCCATTCTGCCACAGGGCATGCGCGCGATCGCGATGGAAGTCTCTCCGGAGTCGGGTGTAGGGGGATTCATCCTGCCGAACGATCACGTCGACATCATTCTGACGCGTCGGGAGCGGCGGGAATCCGCAACGCCCAGCAGCTCCCAATCGGGGAGCAGCGCCGTCGAGGTGCAAACCAGCACGACTATCCTATCCAACCTGCGGGTTATGGCCATCGACCAGACGATCGAGGAAAAGAGCGGCCAGCGCGTGGTCGTCGGCCGAACCGCAACGATTGAGGTCACGCCCCAACAGGCTGAAACGCTTTTGCGGGCCAAACTCATGGGGCAGCTCGCCCTGGCGCTTCGAAGCGTCACCGATTTTGAAGCCAAAGACGTTGCCGGCGACGACCAGCAGGACACGCGCCGCAGCATCGAGATGGTCCGGTATGGAATCAACACCATAGCGACTGTGAAATAAGCGCACGATGAGGGGAACGACAATGGTGCACCTGACACTGACCCGAGCCGCATTGCTTGCCGCCGCAATCACTGCGCCATGGCTCACCGTACCGACTCGCCTGCTGGCCACCGACGCCACAGCGCCGGTCATCCGTCTCGTCAGCAGCGACGGCAGCTCGCGCTTTGTGCCGCTCGGCTTGGGCAAGTCCGTCGTCATCGAATTGCCCCGCGACGTCAAAGAAGTGTTGGTGGCCGACCCCCTGACTGCCAATGCTGTCATGCGTTCGGCCCGACGCGCCTATATCATCGGGGTCAAGGTGGGTCAGACCAACGTCTACTTCTTCGATGCCGATGGCAACCAGATCGGGGGCCTCGACATCGCTGTCACGCGCAACCTCAATGGCATACGTGCGGCCCTCAAGCAGACCCTGCCCAACGCCAATATCCAAGTTGAAGGCCTGGGAGATGGGGTCGTGCTCACGGGTCACGTCACAAGTCCGATGGATGCGCAAGTCGCATTCGACATCGCGTCGCGTCTTGTCGAAGACAGCAAGAAAGTCGTCAACAACATCAGCGTGCATGGGCGAGAACAGGTCATGCTGAAGGTGACGGTCGCGGAAATGCAGCGCGACGTGATCAAGCAGCTCGGGATCAATCTCAACGGCAGCATCGGCGGCGGTGCATCAGTCCTCCAATTCAATACAGACACCCCATTTACTGCCTTCAATCAAACTGTGAGCGATACATTCTTCAAGGGTGTGACCAACAACGTCAATGCTACGTTGCGTGCCATGGAACGCGCGGGCGTCGTCCGCACGCTGGCAGAACCGACTCTGACCGCAATCTCCGGAGAGTCCGCGAGTTTTCTGGTCGGCGGCGAATTCCCGGTTCCCGGCGGCAGTTCCTGTCAACAAAACATCTGCACCACGACAGTCCAGTTCAAGAAATTCGGCGTCGGCCTCAACTTCACGCCGGTCGTGCTGGCGGATGGGCGCATCAGCCTCAAGGTCATGTCCGAAGTCTCTGAACTCTCGACCGAGAATTCCCTGCCCATCTCAACGGGGGGCAGTATCCCTTCCATACGCCTCCGGCGTGCGGATAGTACGCTCGAAATTCCATCTGGCGGCTCCATCGGCCTGGCAGGTCTCATTCAGGAGCAAACCAAGCAACAGATCAACGGCATCCCGGCATTGATGCAGGTTCCGATCCTCGGCACGCTGTTCAAAAGCCGCGACTACGTCAATCATCAAACCGAGCTGGCCATAATCGTTACCCCCTACGTCGTCCGAGCAACGGCGCGAAACAACCTGTCTCGTCCCGATGATGGATTTGCCGATGCGAGCGATCCGGCGTCTTCATTGCTTGGACGACTTAACCGCATCTACGGTGTCGCGCGCAAGCCCGACGCCAGGCTCTCTTATTCGGGAAGTTACGGCTTCATCCTCGACTAACACGGAAAAATTCCAGGTTCCTTCAATATCGGCGGTCGCCTAACGGAGACGATGGATGAACTCGACCTTCTTCAAAGTTGCAAAGCTGCGAGGCGCTCATATGGCCGGGCTTGCGGCGATTGTCGGTTGCGCCGCGATGGTCGCGGGCTGCAATACGACGCGGGAATTAACAGGCAGCACGCCGACGGATTACCGGCAAAGACATCCCATCGTCGTCAAAGAAGGGCCAAATACCGTTGAGCTCTTCATAGGAGAAAAACGCGGGTCATTGACCAACGCGCAGCGCGCAGACGTTATTGCCTTCGCCAATGAATGGCGACAAGAAGCCACCGGCGGGATCCTGCTCGACCTGCCCGAGGGAACCGGCAATGCTTCTGCTGCCGCGGTGGCGGCACGGGAAGTGCGCTCCATCTTGACGGCGGCAGGTGTGCCACCCAGAGCCGTCACACAGCGATCGCACCGCCCCGTCAACCCCGGAACCCTGGCTACGGTTCGTCTACACTACCCGAAAATCAAGGCTGACGCCGGACCATGTGGCCTTTGGCCTGAAGACATCGGCCCGAGTTGGGGCAACGACTACTTTGAAAACCGCGAATACTGGAATCTCGGCTGTGCCCAGCAACGCAATCTCGCCGCCATGGTCGACAACCCTTCGGACCTCGTACAGCCACGTGGCGAGGCGCCGGCCTACACGGCACACCGCTCGACGGTACTTGAAAAGTATCGCAAAGGCGAGCCTACGGCGACGATATATCCAGATGCCGACAAAGGCAAGATCAGCGACGTTGTCAAATGACATTACCCAGCAACACCATGCAACATAGCAGCCCTCACGCATCTGCCGCCGATGAACACATCGCGCCGGCGCCGCGCATATCGATCCAGGCCTTCTGCGAAACCGTCGAAACCGCAGCGGCAATTCAAGGCGCCAGCGAAGATCGCCGGCTGGCCAAGACGCACGTCAACATCCAGATGGGTGGGATCGCTGCGGCGCTTGAAGTCTTTCAGACCACGGCCACCTCGAATGTCATCATTATCGAGACCCAACGCGACAGTCGAGATCTCCTCAGCGGGCTCGATTCCCTCGCCGAGGTCTGCGATGCCGACACCAAAGTGCTGGTGATTGGCGGCCTGAACGACGTCATATTGTATCGCGAGTTGTTGCGTCGCGGCATCAGCGAGTACGTGATCGCTCCTGTCGGTGCGATGGACGTTGTGCGCCTGGTGTGCGGCCTATTCTCGTCACCCAGTGCCAAACCAGTCGGGCGCGTCATCGCGATCGTCGGGGCCAAAGGCGGCGTCGGGGCATCAACCATCGCTCACAACGTCGCCTGGTCGACCGCACAGGACTTGAAACTCGGCACCGTTATTGCCGATCTCGATCTTGGCTTTGGTACTGCCGGCCTGGACTTCAACCAGGACCCGGCACAGGGGATCGCGGACGCCGTATTTTCACCCGACCGTATCGACTCCGGTTTCGTCGATCGTCTCACAACGAAGTGCACCGACCACCTGAGCCTGCTGGCTGCGCCGGCAACGCTCGATCGCGTTTATGATTTCAACCCCGACGCCTTCGACAGTATATTCGACACCTTGCGGGCGGCGGTCCCTTGCATCTTCCTCGATGTTCCGCACCAATGGACCGGTTGGACCAAGCGCGCCTTGATTGCAGCTGACGACATTCTGGTCGTCTCCGGTCCTGACCTTGCCAACCTGCGCAACGTCAAGAACCTGCTGGATCTCCTGAAGGTGTCGAGACCGAATGATCGCCGGCCGCATTACTGCCTCAACCAGGTCGGCGTGCCCAAGCGCCCGGAAATAAGCACAGACGATTTTACCAAGACCCTCGAAACCGCGCCCGTCGCCGTGATCCCCTTCGAACCGCAGGTATTCGGCACAGCCGCCAACAATGGTCAGATGATCGCCGAATACTCATCCAATCACCGCACGGGTGAAGCATTCCGACGTATCGCACAGTTGCTCGTAGGCAGGTCCGAAATCAAGAAGGCCCAAATCGGAATGTTCCAGCCGCTGATTCAGAAGCTGCTGAATCGGAAAGCCTGAACAAGTTGTCCCCTTAGCGCCATTGGGCGCGAGGTAAATTGGAGGTTAGTTGCGTGTTCGGAAAGCGTGGTTCCAACGAAGGTCGCGTAGCTACGCCTGTGCCGCACGCACAAGCGACGGCAGCAGGCCATCCACAGCGGGGACCGGCGCAGGCGGCGCCTCGGCCGGGCGCCGGCTCGGCGCAGACGAGCGACAATGGCAAAGCACCACCCGGGTCAATGAACGCCGGCGCCGCGCGATCACCTGCAGCAGCCGGAGGAGGCCGCCCCGGCGAGCCGGCGAACATCGCGTCTCCTCCAATTGTGCCGATCGAATCCGATAAGCGTCACTCCGAAGAATACTACGAAACCAAGAGCGCAATCTTTGGAGCGCTGATTGAGGCAATCGACCTTTCGCAGCTCGCCAAACTCGATGGGGATGCGGCGCGTGAGGAAATTCGCGACATCGTCAACGAAATCATCGCCATCAAATCGATCGTCATGTCGATCGCCGAGCAGGAAGAACTGCTCGATGACATCTGCAATGACGTGTTGGGTTATGGTCCGCTCGAACCGCTGCTCGCACGCGACGACATCGCGGATATCATGGTGAATGGTGCCGCCACCACCTATATCGAAGTACAAGGCAAGATTCAGAGGACCAACGTCCGGTTCCGCGACAACCAGCAACTACTGAACATTTGCCAGCGAATTGTCAGTCAGGTCGGAAGGCGCGTCGATGAATCGTCCCCGATTTGCGACGCACGATTGGCAGACGGCTCACGCGTCAACGTGATCGCGCCCCCGCTCGCGATCGACGGGCCCGTATTGACCATTCGAAAGTTCAAGAAGGACAAACTTACACTTGATCAGCTTGTCAAGTTTGGAAGTATCTCGCCGGAGGGCGCCGAAATCCTTCGTATAGTTGGCCGCTGCCGTGCGAACGTTATTGTTTCGGGCGGTACGGGTTCCGGCAAGACAACGCTCCTGAACTGTCTGACGCAATTCATCGAGAGCGGAGAGCGCATCATCACCTGCGAGGACGCTGCAGAATTGCAGTTACAGCAACCTCACACAGTGCGGCTGGAGACGCGTCCGCCAAATATCGAGGGCGAAGGCCAAGTTACCATGCGTGACCTGGTCAAGAACTGCCTGCGCATGCGCCCTGAACGAATAATCGTCGGCGAGGTGCGCGGTCCCGAAGCATTCGATCTTCTCCAAGCCATGAATACCGGTCACGACGGCTCGATGGGCACGCTCCATGCGAATACCCCGCGCGAGGCGCTGTCACGCATCGAATCGATGATCAGCATGGGTGGCTATTCGCTTCCCGCCCGAACGATTCGTGAAATGATCGTCGGATCCGTTGACATTGTGATACAAGCCGCGCGTCTGCGCGACGGGTCCCGACGTATTACCCACATTACCGAGGTTCTAGGCCTCGAAGGCGATATCATCATTACGCAGGATCTCTTTCTCTTCGATATGATGGGCGAAGACGCCAACGGCAAAGTACTCGGCCGTCATCGCTCGACCGGAATTGCT
Source organism: Xanthobacteraceae bacterium (assembly GCA_035300505.1). GTDB lineage: Bacteria > Pseudomonadota > Alphaproteobacteria > Rhizobiales > Xanthobacteraceae > VAZQ01. The sequence continues at coordinate 55,191 of DATGVJ010000005.1, read as the reverse complement.
CGTCCCAAAGTCTGGGAACGGGCACGTTACTATAATGAACACACGCGACTGACAGCCGCAATCGACGCCGCCGAAGCTGACGAACAGTCCATCAACTCCTGAGGACCGGAAGGCGCATTCAAATGAACAAGGTCGCATTGTTCGTGCTGGTAGCCACCGCTTTTGGCGGCATTCTATGGGTCTTCGTCTATCCGATGCTCTCGGGTGAACGCAGAGCAGCGCAGCGCCAGAAAGTCATAGCCACTGCGAACCCTACCGTCCGCACCATAAACGCGCGAACGCAGCAGAAGGCCCGGCGCGAACAGATCGAGGGCTCTCTGAAAGAACTGGATGCGCGCAAGAGCAAGAACAAAGCACCGTCCTTGCCGCAGCGCATCGCGCAGGCTGGCTTGACCTGGTCCAAGAACCAATTCTACGGTATTTCCGCGGGGCTGGGCATTACTGCATTCTTGATTTTCCTGGTCGCCGGAGCAGGACTTCTGACCGCACTTGCAGTTGGCTTTGCCGGTGGATTTGGTCTGCCGCTTTGGATTCTGCGATTTCTTAGGAAAAGTCGCGAAAAGAAATTCATTGCTGGATTCCCCGATGCCGTCGATGTCGTGGTTCGCGGTATCAAGGCAGGACTGCCCCTCGTCGACAGCCTCCGAATCATATGTAACGATTCGCCGGAGCCCCTGAAAACCGAGTTTCGTCTCATCCTCGAAACTCAATCAATCGGCATCCCGATTGGCGATGCATGCGTAAAGCTCTTCGATCGCATTCCTCTGCCGGAAGCCAATTTCTTCGGCATTGTCATTTCGATCCAGCAAAAATCCGGTGGCAACCTGGCAGAAGCGCTCGGTAACCTGTCAAAAATCTTGCGCGAACGCAAGAAGATGAAGGCCAAGATTCAGGCAATGTCCATGGAAGCGAAGGCGTCCGGCGGAATCATCGGGTCGCTGCCGCTTGTCGTCATGACCCTCGTCTACCTGACCAGCCCGCAATATATCGAACTCCTTTGGACACATTCCACCGGGCGGTTCCTGCTCGTGATAGGGGGGTTCTGGATGTCAATGGGCATCCTCGTCATGCGCAAGATGATCAACTTTGACTTCTAGAATTCTGAAGGCCGAAACTCCGATCATCGCCCCACTCGGACTGATCGGAGCTTTGAAGTGAAAAGAACCGAACTACTTATTCGTCTAAAACCGTCTCCGGACAGGAACTACGCGCCATGATGGATTTCTTGGTTGATAATCTCACAAACCCGCGCTTCATGGCGATGGTGTTTGCTGCCGTGGCGGCAATCGCGACGGTGCTGACATTAGCCATGCCGCTTCTACCGAACGACTCGTTGAAAAGCCGCATGAAGGCAGTGGCGGTCGAACGCGAAAAACTGCGTCAACGTGAACGTGAGAGGCAATCGCGAACCCAAAAAGTCGCCCTGCGCCGGTCACCGAAGCAATACATGTTGACGATCGTCAATCAATTCCAACTTGCAAAATGGATGGGTCAGGATGAAATGCGCCTGCTGCTGACACGGGCTGGATATCGCGGGCATGCGCCCTATATTGCTTTCTTGTTTTTCCGTATGGTGATGCCGATCCTGTTTCTTGTTTTTACGGCAATCTACGTTTTCGCTCTCATGAAGTTCATACTGCCAGTGTCAGTAAAGATCGGAATTTGCATCGTCGCCATCTATATTGGAATTTACGTTCCGACCTTGTACATTAAGAACAAGATTTCAGCCCGTCAGCTCTCCATCCGGCGTGCCTTCCCGGACGCACTGGATCTTCTGCTCATCTGCGCCGAATCCGGAATGTCAATTGAAGCTGGATTCAAAAAAGTAGCGCTGGAAATCGGCACGCAATCGATTGCCTTGGCCGAAGAACTTGCACTTACAATGGCTGAATTGTCCTACCTGCAAGAACGCCGCCAAGCCTATGACAATCTCGCAAAACGCACGGATCTCGACGGCGTCAAATCCGTCTGCATGGCCTTGCAACAGGCGGAGCGCTACGGAACCCCTATGGGGCAAACCTTGCGCGTCATGGCGCAGGAAAACCGGGACATGCGTATGTCCGAGGCAGAGAAAAAAGCTGCTGCGCTGCCGCCAAAGCTGACCGTGCCAATGATCTTGTTTTTTCTGCCGGTGCTGTTCATCGTCATCCTCGGTCCGGCTGGCATCAGAGTGGCACAAATGAATGCTGGCAACTGATCCTCGCCGGCCACGACTGCAGCTTCGGGTCATGCGCGCAGGAGAAGAAATTTGTTACCGAGCGTCTTTATTAGCTGCCCGGTAACATACCTGCCTCAGGCATGCTGGGACGTGGCCCACTTCAAGAACCGCGCCCGCCTTTTGCTGCTTGCACAGGAAGTTTATTTTGTTGCGCCAGCATCTGGCGAAGGTAGCTCATGTTCGCGGCAGCGGTTTCCGGCGGCAGGTCGGCCTTCGCGATCGCCTCCGCTTCGCTAAACCGCCCCTGCAACCCAACCACGAGGGCAAGGTTCTGCCGCACCCGTTGGTCGGCGCCGGGGCGCGCGATAGCGCGCCGCAGGGTCAGCTCCGCACGTACCAGGTCTTTGGAAAGCGCATAGGACAGGCCGAGATTTGACAGGACCGAAGGCTCATCCGGTACGATCCGTAGCGCAGTAGCGTAATAGCGCTGCGCCTCCTCGTGCCTGCCTATCTGGTCGAGCACGGCGCCCTGCACCGACAGGAGTCGCCAATCGGGACGATCGGGCGAATGTGCGCGATTGAGCACATCAAGCGCCTGCTCGAAGTTTCCGACCTCGGCGAGCGCCCGACCGTAGGCGCCAAGTATGTCGATGCTCTTGGGGTTATGGATTGAAGATTGTTCCAGCACCGCGACAGCCTGCGCGCGCTGTCCGCCTGCCCGCAGAATGTTGGCATGGTTGATGGCCGCTACCGGATCCTTCGGATTGGCGCGATAGCGTTCAGCCCACAGCGCCGCGGTAGCGTTTCCATCGGCAGTGCTTTGTGACGGGGCCATCGCGTAGGAACTGGTCGCATCGTCCACCGATGTGGTCTTGCAACCGCCCATCGCGGTCGCAAGGAGCATCGCGACAGCTGCCGATGCGACACGGCGCCGGGGCACAATGGTATAGGATATTACTCGCACGATCATGATGGTAAACTGGCTCCAGACGCGCCCTCGCACTGGTAGCAATAAATCGTTAACCCTAACGAACCGTTAACGACGCCCCGTTCCCGGAACGGTGCTTCCCATGACGCCCCCTATGGACCTCGTGCGGGCCGCGTGGCATGCCGCTTTGGTTTGAATTCTTGACAGGACTGTTCAATGCATCCCGTACTTTTCGCGCCTGGCGAAATGCCAGCCACCCCAGTGACTTTCGTGACGCCGGAGACCTGGAAGGCGCATCAATCCGCCCTCGACGGGCCTGCGCGCAATTTCACCGAATCAACCGGGTTCGAGCCGCGCGCCGGACGGCATCTGTTGCTGCCGGGGCCGGACGGCGCGGTCGCCGGCGTGCTGTTCGGGCTTGAAGCGAAGGACGAGACCAACAAGGACCTGTTCCGGCCCGGCGCACTCCCGGGGGTCTTGCCCGCCGGCTCCTACCGATTCGCCAACGCGCCCCATGATGCGCGGCTCGGCGTGCTGGCATTTGCGCTCGGCACCTATCGCTTTGCCCGCTATCGCAAGCACGACCACAAGGATTTGCGGCTCGAACTGCCCGACGGCATCGACGGCCCCGATCTCTCCCATGCAATCGAAGCCGTATGCCTCGCTCGCGATCTCATAAACACACCGGCCAACGACATGGGTCCCCCGGAGCTGGAACAAGCCGCCCGCGCGCTCGCAACGCGGCACGGCGCAAGTATCAATGTCATCATTGGGGACGACCTCCTCAAACAGAACTTTCCGCTTGTTCATGCCGTCGGCCGTGCCGCCGATCGCGCGCCGCGTCTGATCGACATCACCTGGGGTGATCCCTCGCACCCGAAAATCACGCTCGTCGGCAAAGGCGTCTGTTTCGACACGGGCGGCCTCGACATCAAGTCCGACAGCGGCATGCTCAATATGAAGAAGGACATGGGTGGCGCCGCAACCGTGTTGGCGCTGGCGCACATGCTCATGTCGAAGAAAGTCAAGATCAGGCTGCGCGTACTCATCCCGGCGGTCGAGAATTCGATCTCCGGCTCGGCATTCCGTCCGCGCGATATTTATCGCTCGCGCAAGGGAATAACGGTCGAGATCGGCAATACCGATGCCGAAGGTCGATTGATTCTGGCCGATGCCATCGCGCTTGCCGACGAGGAAGAGCCGGAACTCATTGCCGACATGGCGACTCTGACCGGCGCCGCGCGCGTCGCGCTCGGCACCGAAGTTGTCCCGTTCTATACCGATGACGACCGGCTCGCTGCCGACCTGCAACATTGCGGCACGAGCGAATGCGATCCCCTTTGGCGCCTGCCGCTTTGGCGGCCGTACGACCAATTGCTCGAATCCAAAGTCGCCGACGTCAACAATGTATCGAGCGGCGGCTTTGCGGGCTCGATAACGGCCGCCATGTTCATGCGGCGATTCGTGACGGCCGCCCGGGCCTGGCTGCATTTCGACATTTATGCCTGGAATCAGACCTCGCGCCCGGGCCGGCCCGAAGGGGCAGAATGCCAAGCCGCGCGCGCGCTCTACGCGCTCCTGGTCGCACGCTATGGCTGAGCCGCCGTTTGATCCGCGATGCACGCCTGCGCGGCCCGATCTGGCAGCGTTGGAACTCAAGGGAAAAGTAGCAGCGACACGCTTTGTCGCGGGTGAACCCTATGAGGTGATCGACGCGCAGGCGCCACTGCGCCGCGCGCCCGCGTCCGACGCGGCACTCGATACCGAGGCACTCAAAGGCGAACGCGTCGTTGTCTACGAGACCACGGACGAAGGCTGGGCCTGGGGCCAACTCGAATCAGACGGCTACGTGGGATGGCTGCCGGCCAATGCCTTGGCGCGCCCCGGCGTCGCACCAACCCATAAGATTGCGGTGCCGCGCACGCTGGTGTTCCCAGGGCCATCGATCAAATTGCCGCCCATTGAGGCTCTCTCGCTCGGGGCACGAATTTCCGTTGCGCGTCTTGAAGGTCCGCTTGCGATGACGACAGCAGGCGGCTTCGTGCCGGCGCGCCATCTTGCGCCGCTTGATTTCCACGAAAGCGACTTCGTGGCTGTGGCGGAAAGGTTCCTCGAAGTTCCTTATCTCTGGGGCGGAAAGACCAGTTTTGGAATTGACTGTTCGGGCCTGGTGCAGGTTGCGCTGGCGGCCTGCGGCGTCCCATGCCGGCGCGACACCGACATGCAGGAACGCGACTTGGGTACGAAACGTGAAGGCGACCTGTGCGATCCCAAACGCGGCGATCTCATATTCTGGAAGGGCCATGTCGCGATCGTGCGCGATGTAACGACGCTCATCCATGCCAATGCCTTCCACATGGCGGTTGCAATCGAGCCGATCCAAGAGGCAATCGAGCGAATTGGCAAGACAGGTCTGGAAGTCACGAGCATCCTGAGAATTTGAGGAGTTGCGAGACATCTGGATTCGAAAAGGCCGGCCGTCGTGCACCTTGCGCGGCGCCCGCTGGACTTTCTATTCTTCGGCTGGCTGCGATACCTGATATCAGGAGGAGTTCATGCGACGGTTCGCTTCGCTGTTGGTTTCGCTCGGAATAGCATGGCCCTCCATTGCGAAGGCACAAACGCCCATCGAGAATACCAATGCAATCAGAATAATCGACTACGCGTTCAGTCCCGCGCGCATCACCGTCACGGCGGGAACAAAGGTGAGCTTCACCAATACGGGCTCCCAAGCCCACAATGCGGCCGGCGTCGATGCAGGCGGCTGGGATACCGACGTGCTCAATCAAGGCGAAACCGCCAACGTCACCTTCAACAAGCCCGGAACCTATTCGTACATTTGCAACCCGCACCCGTTCATGATCGGACAAGTGATCGTGACGGGATCTGAAATCACTTCGGCACCCGCCATCAAGGTGGAGGCACGAACGCAAAGGGCCGACGAAGGACCGGATCACACGCAACATTAATACCCGGTCTCGCGATCAATCACGTGCTGCAACGGGACGCCGAATTCACATCGGTCGATCTGTCGCAGGATATAGTCGACGACTGTATGGGGCTGCGAGTTCGCCCCATTATGCGGCGTGATCGACACTTTGGGATGGGTCCACAGGGGGCTGGCCAACGGCAACGGTTCGGTCGGAAACACATCAAGGATGGCGCCCGCCAGCGCGCCTTCATCGAGCGCTTCGATGATGTCGTTGTCGACCTGCAGTGCACCACGCCCCGCATTGATGAGGTAGGCGCCGCGCAATGCGCCATTGTATTTTAGCTTGCGGAAGAGATCGAGATTAAGAATGCCGCGGGTTGCAGGAGTTGCTGGAAGCAGGCTCACCAGTATCTCGGTGCGGCGCAGGAATCCCCCCAATCCGACCGGCCCCGAAAAGGTCTCGACCCCGGGAAGCGTCTTGGGAGTGCGGCTCCAGCCCGCGACCTTAAATCCGATGCGATGCAGCAGCGATGCGGCGTTGCTGCCGAGTTCGCCCAGACCCATGATGCCGACCGAAACTTCGCTCGCCGGCGGCTGCTCGTGATCGCGCCACAACCGCTCACGCTGCTGGGCATCGTAGAGCCTTTGGCGACGATGACAACTCAGCACCTGCAGCAGGACGTATTCGTTCATGCGCATGCTCAGATCGGTGTCGACGATGCGCACGATCGGAACGGGCGGCAGCCGCGGATCATTGAGAAGGTCGTCGACGCCTGCGCCAAGCGAGAAAATAGCCTTGAGATTGAGATAGGTGGCAAGCAGGCCGCGCGGCGGATTCCAGACACAAGCATAATCGATCTCGCTCGGATCGCCCGCTTGTTCGGGCCAGACACGGATCACGTGTTGAGGAGCGAGCGCGCGAAAACGCTGCTCCCATCCTTTGGGGTCCCACCCGATCACTGCTAGCAGGATATTTGCCATTTAATAAGTTTCAACCGACTGAAAAGCGTCTATGTATGCGGATTACTGAGCAACGACGCCTTCCGGTGCCGTTTCGAGATTGAAGGCCGCTGCGAACAAGGCGCGGGTATAGTCGCTTTTTGGATTCGCGAAAAGGTCCGACGCCGGCCCCTCTTCCACGACCTTGCCGTAGCGCATGACAACGAGGTGGCTGGCGAGCGCCGCGACAACGCGAAGATCGTGCGAAATGAACAAATACGTCAGACTACGCCGCTTCTGCAAGTCGCGCAGCAGCTCGACGATCTGGGCCTGGATCAGCATGTCGAGTGCGCTGGTTGGTTCGTCGAGTACGACGAAGGTCGGTTCCAGCACCACCGCACGCGCAATCGCAACGCGCTGGCGCTGTCCGCCGGAGAATTCATGCGGATAGCGAAAGCGCCACTCGGGTTCGAGACCGACATCGCGCAACGCGCCCACCACGCGCGCCTCGCGTTCGGCCGCCGAGAGTTTTGGATGATGGACCCAAAGTCCCTCTTCTATGACGTCGGATACCGACATGCGTGGGCTAAGCGACCCATAAGGGTCCTGAAACACGATCTGCATGTTGCGGCGGAACGGGCGCATGGCCTCGAACTTCAAACCCGCAATCGTGTTGCCCAGAAAGACGATCGCGCCCTGTGACGAGATGAGCCGCAAAATGGCGAGACCGAGTGTTGTCTTGCCGGACCCGGATTCACCGACGACGCCAAGAGTCTCCCCCTTGCGCACCGCAATCGTGACACCGTCGACTGCCTTGATGTGTCCAACGGTCCGCCGCAACAAGCCGCGCCGGATCGGAAACCAGACCTTGAGGTCGTCGGCCTTGAGAACCACCTGCGCGTCCGGCTGGCTGGGCGCAGGATCGGGCTTCGGCTCGGCGGCGAGCAGATCGCGCGTATAAGGATGTTCGGGCGCCGTGAATACGCGCTCGACCGGCCCGTGCTCGACGATCTTGCCGTCCTTCATCACGCAAACCGTATCGGCGAGCTTGCGTACGATGCCGAGATCGTGGGTGATGAACAGCATGGCCATCCCAAGCCGGACCTGGATGTCCTTCAAGAGCTTGAGAATTTGTGCCTGCACCGTTACGTCAAGCGCTGTCGTGGGCTCATCGGCGATCAACAGGTCAGGCTCGTTGGCAAGCGCCATCGCGATCATGACGCGCTGGCGCTGCCCGCCCGAAAGCTGGTGCGGATAGCTCTGCAAGCGGCCTGCGGGGTCAGGAATACCGACCTGGGTCAGCAGTTCAAGGATGCGGTTGCGCGCCTCCAATCCGGCGAGGCCCTTGTGCAACAGAAGGATTTCGGCGATCTGCTTCTCGATCGTGTGGAGCGGATTGAGCGACGTCATCGGCTCCTGAAAAATGATCGTGATGTCATTGCCGCGCACATGGCGGATTTGCTCCGGCGTCATGGCGAGCAGGTCTTGCCCATTGAAACGGATCGTGCCGGAAGGATGCCGCGCAGCCGGATAAGGCAGCAGCTTCATCACGGAAAGCGCCGTAACGGATTTTCCGGAACCCGACTCGCCGACCAGCGCCACCGTCTCGCCTTTGCGAAGATCGAAGGAAATACGGTCGACGGCAAGCGATTCGCGTCCGCCCTGCCGGAACGCGACGGAGAGGTCCCTGACCTCAAGGAGCATGTTGGTGGTCGCATCCATGATCAACCAAACGTCTTCCTGGGGTCGAAGGCGTCGCGGACCGCTTCGCCGATGAAGATCAGAAGCGACAACATTATGGCCACCGTGAAGAAGCCGGCCATGCCGAGCCAGGGCGCCTGAATGTTGGACTTGCCCTGCTTGAGCAATTCGCCGAGCGACGCCGAGCCCGCCGGCAGGCCAAAGCCGAGGAAGTCGAGCGCGGTCAGAGTCATGACAGAGGACGAAATGATGAACGGCATGAACGTCATGGTGGCCACCATGGCGTTGGGCAGGAGGTGGCGGAACATAATGGTCCGGTTCCTGACGCCGAGCGCGCGTGCGGCCTGTATGTATTCAAAATTGCGGCCGCGCAGAAACTCCGCACGCACCAGCCCGACGAGCCTTACCCAGGAAAACAACAAAAGGATTCCGAGCAATATAAAAAAGGTGCGGTCGAACACCGAAGCGACGATGAGCAGCACATAAAGTTCCGGCACCGACGTCCAGATTTCGATGAAACGCTGGAACAAAAGATCAATCCAGCCGCCGAAATAGCCCTGGACGGCACCGGCCGCGACTCCGATCACCGAAGAAACAATCGTGAGGATCAGCCCAAACAACACGGACACGCGGAAACCGTAGAGAAGCCGTGCCACGACATCGAAACCTTGGTCGTCAGTACCGAGCCAATTGTATTCAAGGTCGCGGCAGCCGGTGAGACCCTTCTTCTGGACGATCGGCTCGCATTCTTTTTCCGTCAGCAGCCAGGTCGGCTTCGACGGAAACGGTGTCGGCGAATCGAGTTTGTGGGTGTTGTATGAATAGGGAATGGGCGCCCAGGTAATCCTGCCGTCCTTTTCTGCTATCTGCTTTTGCAGATACGGATCACGGTAGTCGGCGGCCGTTTCAAACTCTCCGCCGAACGTCGTTTCCGTATAAGTCTTGAAAATCGGGAAATAGTATCCGCCGTCATATCGAACCATCAGCGGCTGGTCGTTGGCGATCAATTCGGACCCGAGCGAGGCCACGAACAGCGCCAGGAAAACCCAAAGCGCATAATAGCCGCGCCGGTTCGCCTTGAAATTCTGCAATCGTCGCTGGTTGATCGGCGAGAGTGTGATCCACTTCTTTGCCGCAGGCGGCTCCGCCGCAGGTAAATCGGAGCGAGACGGCGCAGGCAACGCGGGTTCCTTGAGGCTGGTGCGATCGTCCACCTCAGACCTCCCGGGTTTCAAAGTCGATGCGCGGATCGACCCACGTATAGGTGAGGTCCGAGATAAGGTTCACCAGGAGCCCAACCAGGGACAGAACATAAAGGTTGGCGAACACCACCGGATAATCCCGATTGATCAAGCTGTCGAAACTCAAATACCCAAGACCGTCGAGCGAGAAAATCGATTCGATCAGCAACGAGCCGGCAAGAAAAGCGTACAGGAATGCTCCCGGAAAACCCGCGATGACGATGAGCATGGCATTGCGAAAGACGTGTCCATAAAGCACCTGGCGCTCGGTGTTGCCCTTGGCACGGGCGGTGAGCACATATTGCTTGCGGATTTCGTCGAGAAACGAGTTCTTGGTCAACAGCGTCATCGTGGCGAAGGCACCAAGCCCCATGGACACGATCGGCAGGACCAGATGCCAGAAGTAGTCTGCGATTTTTTTCCACCAGGGGAAGTTCGACCACCCCTCGGAGGTGAGACCGCGCAATGGAAAGAGGTCGTAGAAAGAACCACCCGCGAACAAGATGATGAGCAGAATAGCGAACAAGAAGCCCGGTATCGCATAGCCGATGATGATGACACCCGACGTCCAGATGTCGAATGACGACCCGTCCGCCACGGCCTTGCGGATCCCCAAGGGGATTGAGATCAGGTAGGTGAGCAGGGTCAGCCAAAGGCCGAGCGAAATCGAAACGGGGAGCTTTTCCTTGATCAGCTGCAATACGCTGACATCGCGGAAATAGCTCTTGCCAAAGTCGAAACGGAGATAGTTCCACAACATCAGGAAGAATCGTTCGTGCACCGGCTTATCGAAGCCAAACTGCTTTTCCAATTGTTCGATGAATTTCGGGTCAAGCCCCTGGGCGCCACGATAGCGGCTGGACGTGTCGCCGAACTGCCCGGCGCCGGGCAGCCCACGGGTCCCGAAATCGCCGCCCGGCGAGTTTCCGGTACGACTACCGGCTCCCGTGTCGGCACCTGAGAGACTAGCGATAATCCGTTCGATCGGACCGCCGGGAGCAAACTGCACAACGGTGAACGAAACCAGCATGATCCCAAACAAGGTCGGGATCATCAGGAGCAAACGACGAGCGATATATGCGGTCATTTCCGGATCAGTTCCTCGTGAACGCGATTGCTAGCCCGCCCGCTCGATCTTAGCCGCCTTGTCGCGGTCATACCACCAGGTCTCGGGAATTCCGCGGGCGTAAGCGGGTTTCTTTTGCGCCGGACGGCCGAAAACGTCCCAAAAAGCGATCCAATGCGACGCCTTGTACCAATGGGGCACGCAATAGCGCCCTGCGCGGATGACCCGGTCAAGCGCTTTGCACGCTGTCACCAAAACCGGGCGCGAGTCGGCCCCGATGATCCGATCGACCAGTTCGTCGACCACGGGGTCGGCGATGCCGGCGATGTTCTGCGACCCCTTCAGGGCAGCCGCCTGGGAGGTAAAATAGGTCCTCATTGAGTCCCCGGGCGTGCTCGAAAATCCGAACCGCTGAACGACCACATCGAAGTCGAAATCGTCCGTTCGCTTCTTGAGCTGCACGGCGTCGACGAGCCGAAAGTTTGCATCAATGCCGAGAGTTTCAATACCCTTGATATAGGCCAGGTGATGTGGCTGGAACGACGGTTCATCATGGAGAAACTCGATCGAGATGCGTTCGCCTTTCGGATTCAACCGCTTGCGATCGCGAACCACATAGCCGGCCTCTTGCAGAATAGCATTCGCCCTGCGCAGGAGCGCGCGATCCTGTCCCGACCCGTCCGATACGGGAGGAACGAACGGCTCGCCGAAGACTTCATCGGGCACCCGACCACGAAACGGCTCCAGCAGCGCGAGTTCATCTGCGCTGGGCTTGCCGATCGCCATCATATTGGAATTCTGGAATACCGAGTGGTTCCGATCGTAGGCCCCATACATGATGTTCTTGTTGGTCCATTCGAAATCGAAAGCATAGATCAATGCTTCGCGGAATCGCCGATCCTTGAATTTTTCGCGACGCGTATTGAAGAACCAACCCTGTGCGCCGGCGGGCGTCTCGTCCGGCAGGACGTCGCGCTTGACCCGTCCGTCGCGGATTGCCGGAAAATCGTATCGCGTCGACCAGATGCGCGACGTGAACTCCTCGCGAAATAGATAATTCTTACCGCTGAAGCCCTCGAAAGCGACATCGCGATCGCGATAAAATTCATATCGTAACGTATCGAAATTATTCTGGCCGCGAGACACCGGCAGATCGGCGCCCCACCAGTCCTTTACACGGTCGTATTCAATGAAACGCCCCGACTCGAATCGTCCGACCTTATAGGCGCCGCTGCCGAGCGGCACATCAAGCGTCGTCTCATCGAATTCCCGCTTTGAATAGTAGGCACGGGAGAAAATCGGCAGCCCTGCAACGAACAGCGGCACATCGCGTCCGCGCTTTTCTGCAAATCGCACCACAACGACCGTATCGTCAGTGGCTTCAATCGAGACCACGTCGCGCATCCTGATCGTGATTGTCGGATGGCCCTTTTCCTTGAGGAGATTGAGCGTAAAAGCGACGTCGTGAGCATCGAGCTTGCTGCCGTCATGGAAGCGCGCTTCGTTCCGCATCAAAAAGCGGTAGGTCAGCCCGTCCGGTGAAATCCGGACCGCACGCGCGGCGAGCCCATACATCGCATCGGGTTCGTCGGAGGCGCTCACCATGAGGGTTGCGAACGTTCGCTCCATGCCTGCCGCCGCATCCCCGCGCAGGATGTAGCTGTTGAGACTGTTGAACGTAGTGAAATTCTGGTTGAACTGTCGACTCGATACCAGTTGCGAAAACATCCCACCTTTGGGCGCATTCGGGTCGACATAGTCGAAATGCTTGAAGTCGGCCGGATACTTCAGATCGCCAAAGGCCGAAGTGCCGTGCTGCTCGGGGTCTTCCTGCGAATGTGCGCGACCTGCCGCCAACGACACGGCCGCCCCCGCCGCCAGCGCCAAAGTACCGCGGCGCGTCACATCTGAAAAATTGCGTTTCACGAGCGTCCCCGGGTGCGCGCCGCCTTCTCGCCATCCCACCACCACACGGTTGGAAAGGCCCCATCGCCATACTTTGGCAACTCATCGGGACGACCGTAGCGGTCCCAGCGCGCGGTTCGCACCTTTCCATAGGTCCATTGCGGCACGACATAGAAATTCCAGATGAGCACCCGGTCAAGCGCGTGCGTCGCCGCCACCAGTTCGTCGCGGCTTTTGGCAAATATCACCCGGTCGATAAGAGCATCGACGGCGGGATTCTTGATCCCCGCATAATTTTGCGAACCGACCTGGTCGGCAGCAGGCGCTCCCCAGCGGTCACGTTGTTCGTTGCCGGGCGACAGGGATTCCCCCCAGCTATGGATGATGATGTCGTAATCCCAATTACGCAAACGGTTCTCGTATTGGGCCTCATCGACGGTACGCACCGCTACCGTGACACCAAGACGTTCCAAGGATTGCTTGTAGAACAGGATCACCCGCTCGAAGGCCGCCGATCCCTGACCTATGAGGAATTCGACGCTCAATGCCTCTCCGGTTTTGGTGTTGACGAGCTTCTGGTTGCGAACCTCATAACCGGCCTCACGCGCAAGCCGCAGCGCCTCGCGCAGGTTGGTCCGTCCCGCATCGGCACCGCCACCGACCGGATTGACATAAGGCGTCGTAAAGACTTCGGCGGGAACCTGGCCACGTAAGGGCTCCAGAATCGCCAGTTCGAGGCCCTCCGGCCGGCCCCTTGATCCGATTGCAACAGCCCGTTTTTCCTCCGCAGCGTCATCCGGGCTGCCGTGCCAAGCAAGTTCAGTGCCCTCGAAATAGCTGGCGACCCGCTTATATTGGCCAAAAAAGAACTGCTTGTTCGCCTCTTCGAAATCGAACACATAGTTGAATGCCCGGCGCAACCGCGCATCCTTGAACTTGTCGCGCCGGGTGTTGAAAACAAAACCCTGCATGACCCCCCGGCTTCGGCTTTGGAATTCTTCGAGCAACACACGTTTTTCATTTCTCGCCGGGAAGTCGTAGCGCGTCGCCCAATAGAGCGCGCTGTTTTCAAATCGAAAATCGATCTGATCGCCTCTGAAAGCTTCCAGCGCAACCGTGGGATCGCGAAAATATTCGACCCTGATTTCATCGAAATTGTCGCGGCCTCGATTCACATTGAGGTCGTGGCCCCAGTAATCCTTGACGCGCTCGTAAACGACGTTGCGGCCGGCCGTAAACTCCTTGATCCGATAGGCTCCGCAGCCGAGCGGCGGCTCCAGCGTGGTCGCGCCAATGTCGCGCTTTTTGCCGGATGCGTCATTCCCCTCCCACCAATGTTTCGGCAGGACCGTAAGCTCACCGACGATGAGCGGCAATTCGCGGTTGCCCGGCGCGTCGAACGTGAAAGTCACCTCGCGATCAGCTGTTTTCTCCGTCTTGGTGACGTGCCTGTAATACCCCGAATAAGCCGGATGGTGCTTGACCAGCATTTCGAAGGAGTAGATCACGTCCTCGACCGTCACCGGTTTGCCATCATGCCAGCGCGCGCCAGCGCGCAACCGATAGGTCACGGCCGAAAAATCGGCCGGGTGCGTCACGGCCTCGGCAAGCAGGCCGTAGACGGTCGTCACTTCGTCAAGCGACCGCACCATGAGGGTGTCATAGATCAACTCGAGGCTGGCCACGATGCTGCCGCGGACGCCGGCGACCACCATGTTGAAATTGTCGAAGGCGCCGAGCGCACTCATGCGCACACTGCCAGTTTTCGGCGCGTTCGCGTTGACGTAGTCAAACTTCTCGAAGCCCGCCGGGTAGTTGATGTCTCCGAACAGCGACAGCGCATGTTTCCATCCGGCCGCTTGGGCGGACCCTTGGGTGGTCGCTTGGGCGCTAGCTGGCGCAACGACCGGCAGGCCCATCCGCTCGAGGGCTGGCGCGAGGGTCGAGAGAAGTCCGGTGTGAATGAGAGTTCGGCGGCTGAGGTCCACGGGGTGTCTCCTGGGCAGGCCCAACGATGGGACAGGTGTCGGGGTGATTATGTCCGATTTTCGTTAGATAGCCACCAGATGATTTAGCGCCAGCCCCGAACATGAGCCCGAACCTCGGCCCAAACCTGGGCCAATGATCCATACGGAACGACCTGACCAAGCTTGATCCCGAACCACAAAAAGCTTGGGCGCAGAAATCTGCGCCCAACGGATGAGATATTTCCGTTTGGAGTTCCGCCTTTAGGCGGTACTTCCCTCAAGGAAGAAAGGCCGCCCGCGGCGAAGCCGCCGTGAAGGCGGTACTCCGAACCCGCCCGTGCGGAGTTCCCTTGGACACGCCCTGCGATCCTGCTTAGGGCCGCGACAAATCAGCCCGCTGGGTTCCAGACGAAACGGATAGCGGCCCGGGATTATCGGCAAGGCTGTTGAGATAGGCCATGAGGTCGGCCCGCTCTTGCGCACGTGGAATGCCGCCAAATGGCATGAAGTTGCCCGGCACCTTTTCGGCTGGGTTCGCCACGAACTCAAAGAGTTCGCTGACGGTCCACTGCCCGCCGGCTGCCTTCATGGCCGGCGAATAGCCGCCAAAGCCTTCGGCGGAGCCCTTGGCCCTTCCCATGACGCCCCAAAGATTGGGACCAAGCCCAGGCTTCCCGCCCTTATCGAAGGTATGGCAGGCACCGCATTTCTGGGCGGAACCCTGGCCGCGCTCCAAATCCGCCTTCGCCAGCAGTTCGGCGAGTGTCAGTGCCGGAGCCTGCGCCGCCCCTGGCTGGTTGGGATCTGGCTTGTGCGGGTCCGGAACCGCGATTTCATAGCCCGGCTTGGCGAGCTTGGGCGGAGAAAAAATCGCCCCTGACGCGATATTGAGAGCCACGACGCCCAGGCATGTGGCAAGGATTGCGCCAAGTATCTTGTTCATTTCAAACGAGTTCATCGCGGCTTCGCTCCGAGGAGGATGGAGGTGGATTGGTGCGCTGCGGCGGCGCACAGATAGCCGGTTTGCCACACACATGGCAACCCGTATAAGCACCTAATATCACGTAGCCCACGGCACATTTTCCAAGCCCGTCCCATGCCCGACGATGTCCTGATCGTAATTCCGGCCCGGATGGCCGCAACCCGCCTGCCCGGCAAACCGCTTGCCGATATCGCCGGGGAACCCATGATCGTTCACGTCTTGCGCCGTGCGCAGGCAGCCGGCGTGGGTGCGGTCGTGGTCGCAACCGATTCGGAGGCAATCGCCACCTGCGTCACCGGCGCGGGTGGCCGCGCCATCATGACCCGGCCGGACCATGTTTCGGGCTCGGACCGCATTCATGAGGCCGTCGACAGCTCCGATCCGCAGAAACGCTGCCGCATCATCGTCAATGTCCAAGGCGACCTGCCGACGCTGGCTCCAGCCGACATAAACGCAGCCCTTGCACCGCTCAACGATCTTGCCGTCGATATCGCCACTCTCGCGGCCGAAATCGTGATCCCACAAGAGCGAACCAATCCCAATGTCGTGAAGGTTGTCGGCGCCACGGTCGCGCCAAGGCGGTTGCGCGCGCTCTATTTTACGCGCGCGACCGCACCTCATGGCGAGGGCCCGCTCTATCATCATATCGGCCTGTACGCGTACCGAAGGGCGGCATTGGAGCGTTTCGTCAGCCTGCCGCCCTCGCCGCTGGAGCTGCGCGAAAAACTGGAGCAGCTGCGGGCATTGGAGGCTGGCATGCGCATCGACGTCGCAATCGTGGACAGCGTTCCCCTCGGAGTGGACACGCCGGAGGACCTCGCCCGCGCGCGCGAAATAATTAAAGCGGGCGCTTGACACGAGCGGACCAGAACCGTGACAAGGTTGCCCGATGGTGGCGAAGATCATTGATGGTCGGGCGGTGGCGGCTAAAATCCGCGCTGAGTGCGGTGAGCGGGCGCGTAAGTTGAAGGAGCAATTTGACGTCGTTCCCGGGCTTGCCGTTATCCTCGTCGGCGACGATCCTGCATCTGCTACATATGTGCGTAATAAGGTACGGGCGTGCGTCGATGTCGGCGTCCGATCGGTCGTACTGCGCTATCCGCGCGAGGTAGATTACGCAGACGTTACCAAGGCGGTTCTAGAGCTCAACGCCGACCCGAGCATTCATGGCATCCTGGTCCAGCTGCCGCTGCCGAACCACTTCGTCGCGAGCGAGGTACTTCGAGCCATCTCGGTGGATAAGGATGTAGACGGATTCCATCTTTACAACGTGGGCGGCTTGGTCGTCGGCGATACGGTGTTTCCCCCTTGCACTCCCTATGGGGTTCTCAATCTCCTGGACCATGAGGGAATATCGCTCGAGGGAAAAAACGTTGTCGTCGTTGGCGCAAGCAACATTGTCGGCAAGCCGTTGGCGCTCATGCTCATGCAACGGGACGCGACCGTGTGCATTTGTCACGCGAAAACGCGTGATCTCGCGCAATTCACGATCCTGGCTGACGTCCTTGTGGTCGCGGCCGGGCGGCGCAACCTCATTGTGGCTGAAATGGTGAAGACCAATGCCGTCGTCATCGACGTCGGCATCAACCGGATGGAGAATGGCAAGCTGGTAGGAGACGTCGATTTTGACGGTGTCTGCCAGAAAGCGTCCTACATCACGCGTGTTCCTGGCGGGGTCGGCCCCATGACAGTAACGATGCTGCTCGTCAATACGATCACGTCCGCCGAGCGTATAGTGCGTGGTTTGAAGTTCCCTAACGCGTTCGACCACAATATGATGGGAACTTCGCCGCACCAGCCCGCATGAAAATCACATGATCAAGCCCAAGAAGGTCGTGTTCCAAGGCGAGCCGGGGGCAAACTCGCACTTGGCGATCCACGAAGTCTATCCGGACGCGGAGGCCATGCCTTGTGCCACCTTCGAGGACTGCTTTGCGGCCATCACGTCCGGTGACGCCGATATCGGCATGATCCCGATCGAGAACTCGGTCGCCGGCCGCGTCGCCGACATCCATCATCTCATGCCGCATGCCGGCCTGCACATCGTCGGCGAACACTTCATGCCGGTGCGGCATCAATTGCTGGCCGTCAAAGGAGCGACGCTTGCGGACATCAAGACGGTCGAGAGCCACGTCCATGCGCTCGGCCAATGCCGCAAGGTGATCCGGCAGATCGGAATCAAACCGATCGTGGCGGCCGACACCGCAGGCTCGGCACGCGAAGTTGCGGAAGCCGGCGACAAGACCCGCGCCTCCATTGCAACGCGACTTGCCGCCGAAATTTATGGTCTCG
Organism: Xanthobacteraceae bacterium; assembly: GCA_035300505.1. Lineage (GTDB taxonomy): Bacteria > Pseudomonadota > Alphaproteobacteria > Rhizobiales > Xanthobacteraceae > VAZQ01. The sequence continues at coordinate 37,080 of DATGVJ010000005.1, read as the reverse complement.
ATATTCTGCGGGCAGACGTCGAGGACGAGGCCCACAACACCACGCGTTTCATCATGCTGGCGCGCGAAGCGGTTTGGCCCAGGAACGGCGATGGCCCGGTGGTTACGACCTTCCTGTTCCAGGTGCGCAACGTGCCGGCCGCCCTCTACAAGACGCTCGGCGGCTTTGCCACCAATGGCGTCAATATGACCAAGCTCGAAAGCTACATGATCGAGGGCAATTTTTTCGCGACTCAATTCTATGCCGACGTCGAAGGCCATCCCGACGACCGCAAACTCGTCTTCGCCTTCGAGGAGCTGGCATTCTATTCCAAGGAAATGCGCATCCTCGGTGTCTATCCGGCGCACAAATTCCGCAGGGGTTTTGAGGAACAGGTGGGGCCGTAGGGTTACCCACCAACTCTCAAATCGTCTGATTATACGCACCAACCTCGGGATGGGTGCGCAGCACCGCATCGACCGACTTGAACATGTCGCGCATGCGCGCATCCGAGACCGGGCTTTCCACCACCACCACGAGTTCAGGCTTGTTTGAGGATGCACGCACCAGCCCCCAGGTGCCGTCCTCGACCGTCACACGCACGCCATTGACGGTGACGAGATCGCGGATCGGCTGGCCACAGACCTTGTCGCCGTTCCGTTGCGCCGCCTCAAAGTGTGCCACCACCTGGTCGACGATGCCGTATTTGATTTCGTCGGCGCAGTGCGGCGCCATGGTGGGTGACGACCAGGTCTTGGGCAGCGCATTTTTGAGGTCCGCCATGCTCTTATTGGGATTGCGATCCAGCATATCGCAAACCGCAAGCGCAAAGATGAGCCCGTCGTCATAACCGCGGCCGAGCGGTTTGTTGAAAAAGAAGTGACCCGATTTCTCAAAACCCGCGACCGCCCCGATCTCGTTCACGCGGCGCTTCATATAGGAGTGACCGGTTTTCCAGTAAACGGTCTTGGCGCCGTTCTGAATCAACACCGGATCGGTCATGAACAGTCCGGTCGATTTCACATCGGCGACGAATGTCGCGCCTTTTTGCAGAGACGAGATATCGCGCGCGAGCATCACGCCCACTTTGTCGGCAAAGATTTCGTCGCCGGTATTATCGACGACGCCGCAACGGTCGCCATCGCCGTCGAATCCAAGGCCGACGTCGGCTTTGTGCTCCAGGACGGCGTCGCGCATGGCATGCAGCATCTTCATGTCTTCGGTATTGGGGTTATAACGCGGGAATGTGTGATCGAGTTCGCAATCAAGCGGCACGACCTCGCAACCGACGGCTTCAAGAACGCGCGGCGAGAACGCGCCGGCCGTTCCGTTGCCGCAAGCGCAGACCACTTTGAGGTGGCGCTTGAGCTTTGGCCGGTTGGTCAGGTCCGCGATATAGCGCTCGGGGAAATTCTCCACGAAATGGTAGGAGCCGCCTCCCCGATTATCGAACCGCGCGCCGAGCACGATCTCCTTGAGCCTGGTCATCTCGTCGGGCCCAAACGTGAGTGGCCGGTTGGCGCCCATTTTCACGCCGGTCCAGCCATTGTCGTTGTGGGACGCCGTCACCATGGCGACGCAAGGTACGTCGAGCGCAAATTGCGCGAAATAGGACATCGGCGTGACCGCAAGCCCGATGTCGTGGACCTTGCATCCCGCCGCCAGAAGACCCGATACCAGAGCGTATTTCACCGAGGCCGAATAGCCGCGAAAGTCATGCGCCGTGACGATTTCAGGCCGCTGGCCGAGTTCGCGGATCAGCGTGCCAAGCCCCATGCCGAGAGCCTGCACACCCATCAGGTTGATTTCGTCCCCCAGCAGCCAGCGCGCGTCGTATTCGCGAAAGCCGGTCGGCTTGACCAGCGGCTCGGATTCATAGGCGTAGGTATTGGGCGAAAGTGCATGCTTCGGTGTGGGAAACATCAAGTCCTCAAGTGGTTTTGGGCGATTGGAGATTATAGCAGATTGGTATTGAAGAAGCCTGAACGCTGGGCCGGGCGATTGCCCAGGCAATCGAGAGCACCAAGACGTTCGTGGTCAGGCAATGGTCGTTTTGCCTATTTCTTGATCGCGGGCGCCAGTGCAGCCCGCCGCGTTTCCAGTGCAGCCAGTTTCTTCCTCAGCCCAGCGATCTCCTTGTTGATGGCACGCAATTCGGTCTGGGACTTCTTGCTCCCCAAGTGTTCCGAACCAAGCTGCTTCGCGATGTATGTTTCGAGCTGGCTTCTCAGGATTCGAAGGTAGGGGTTGCCCCAGATGGATCCGTCTCGGTATTCAAGCTTGCCGGCCTTGATACCCTTCACGATGAAATCGCGGGTCACCCCATATTCTTTCTCGGCCGTCACGTCGCTAAGGGTTGCGCCCTTGCGATTCCATTCGCCATCTTCCGCCATACGTCACCTGATTGAAAGCGTGGACCTCCCGACGATTGGCTCGTCAGTGCAGCGTCGGTGGCGGATTGGCGCCACAGCATCGCTTGAATTTCTTGCCCGAGCCGCACGGGCAAGGCTCATTTCTTCCCACCTTCGTGGATCGAACGGGCTCGCTGCGCGGTGGCTGCCAGTCCGGATCTCGCCAATAGGCAGCGACGACCTGTAGAATGACGGGCAGTCGCTCCACGATCGCTGTGCGCATCTCCGGTGTGATGCCTTCGACAAACATCTCGTGATCCTCTCCGGCGAGCGCGACGATCGACATACTTATCTCGATCGCACGCTCGTCATCGAACAGACGATCCCAGTTGCCCTCGCCCAGTGCGACCCCGGCCATAAAGCCCTCGGCCCAGCACTGGCCCAGGTCGACTTCGTCAAATTCGCAAATAAACGGATCATGCGGGGCGTCGGCGTCACGGCGCGCCGCGATGGCGTTCCAGTGCTTCGTCAGCAGGCTCATGAAGTACTCAGCCTGCTCGGTGCTGTCCCATTCGGGCCCGGTCTCGCCGTCTGCTCCCCAGACTTCCGGAAGGTATTGCGAGGGCAGGACGGTCACCGGCCCGATCGCCAGCGCAGTGACCATGCCGTCGAGCTCCTCAAACGTCATTGTGGTCTCCGGCACGTGGCTGCTGATGAGAAACCCCTCCAACCAGTTCTCTTCGATGTGTGTCAAACGAATGGCATCGGCCGGATCCTCTTCATCCGCAAGGCCCAACTCGGTCTCGCGTTCGGCCATCCACTCCTCGCGCACCTTCGCCTGCTTTTCGACCCAGGCGAGCGCCTCCACCGGGTCTTCGACGGACCACACGAGGTCCGCCTCGAACTGGCTTCGATCCGCCGGATCGGCCGCCGCCCGATTCATCCGTGCAAGGCGTGCGGCACGCTCCTCTTCGGTAAGCTGCTCATTGATGACTTTCGACCACGCCCGGCGAAGCCCCGGTTCAAGCTGCGTGATGCCTAGCTTGATAACCGCCTCTTCCCATCCCCACCAGATTGAATCTCCATCTTCGATGAAGTCCTCGCGTTCAAGGCGTTCGAGGAATGCAATCGTGCGTGCACGCGGGATGCGACCATCGAAAGTCAGGCGGGCAAGCACATCGAACAAAGCCCACTTCGCGTCAGGTATCAAGTTGGCGTGCTCGATCGCCTGGAACAGCACGTCGGTATCGTCATTCCAGACGCTGAGCAACAGCTGTGTCAGGCAAGTGGCAATGCGATTGGGAAAAAGTTGATCGAGTTCGCTCTCGGGCTGTTCGATCATCGCCATCACAGAGTCGAACAATTCCGGATGTTTTGCGGCCGCAAGAATGTAAAGGCCGTAAAGGAGCGTCGCGTTTTCTCCCGGCAAGAGGTAGATGCCATCGGAAAACTTGTCGGCAATAGCATAGACAAGCGGCGCCAACTCGTCGGCCATCGCCACGCCGGCTGTCAGGGCTGCCGCCGGCGGCGCATCCGGCGATTTGAGCGCGAGGATGATTTCGTCAAGGGTCATGCTGGAATTTTATCGAATTCCTTGAGCCGATGCGAGGCCGAAAGCAACGGCGCCCACATCATCCTTCCGCGGCGACGGTGTGGACGGTCTCAAGCTCACCATCGCGACCATTCTTGGTGCCGAACAGCCACGCTTGCAGGCGATCCAGATAGAGATATACGACCGAGGTCGTATAGAGCGTCAGGATTTTAGAGCGTCAGGATTTGACTGACCGCGAGACCGCCGACCATGGCATAGCCCAGCGGCTGACGCATTTCCGAGCCGGTGCCATGACCGATCGCGAGCGGCACGCCCGCCAGCATTGCGGCCGCCGTTGTCATGAGGATCGGGCGGAAACGCATCAGGCAGGCCTCCCGGATGGCCGCGAGCGGCGGCAAGTGGCGGTCACGTTCGCCCGCTATGGCAAAGTCGACCAGCATGAAGCCGTTCTTCTTGACGATGCCGATCAACAATATGATCCCGATAATGCCGATCACGGACAAATCCATGCTTCCCATCCGCAGTGCAAACAGCGCGCCGATGCAGGCGGACGGCAGCGTCGAAAGGATGGTCAAAGGGTGAATGAAGCTTTCGTAGAGAATGCCGAGAATGATGTATCCTCTTAGTTCCGCCCTCGAAGGTGCGGGATGAGCATCTACTGCTCGAGAACCAAGTTTCCGCGCTCGTGTGACCAGCGCACGCGCGACAGAAAGGACATGCCGAGGAGGTTAACCGCCAACATTTCGTCGGGCATGACGATCGCCACGACGTCACGTACCACGATATCTCCGAGCTCGACCCTGCCGAGGTCCACGCGCGCGGCACGGCCTTCGCCGTTCGCAGTCATCACCTTGATCGAATAATCGCGCTGCGCAGGATGGAAGCCCGCACGAGCTGCATCGCTTGCACGCAGCGCGATCTGCGAGGCCCCGGTATCGACAATCATCGCCAGGCGACGCCCATCGACGCGAGCATCGACCTCGAAGTGCCCGCCGGATCCAGCCTTGATCACCATGGTGCGCGAATTGGCGGGGGCGGGCGGCGAGTTGGGCTTGACCATGGCAGCAGAGGGCGGCACCTGGCCAACCTTCTCCAATTGTTGTACCGCCACCACGACCAACGCCATGAACACCGCACCTATAATGAACACACGAGTCATGCTTCACCATTTCCGATCTGACAGTTTCAGAACTCATAAAATCGTCCGAACCCAACACTCGAATACCAAATTCAGCCTACTGAAGCTTACGGTATCTCACACCCTTTCAACTTCTGATGACCAACGCGTAAGCCCGATTGATCAAATACGATCTAATGAAAGAACAATAGATTGTTCTTTCATTGCCCCTTGGGCTTCGCGCGCCGCGTCGGTGGAGCCGTCAGGGGGTCGTCGGGCCATGGATGGCGTGGATATCTCCCCTTCATTTCGGTTTTGACCGCCCCATAGCTGCCGCGCCAGAACCCGGGCAAATCGCGGGTCACCTGCACGGGCCGATGCGCCGGCGAGAGCAGTTCGACGACAAGCGCCACGCGGCCCCCCGCCACGGTGGGATGGCGCGCAAGCCCAAACAATTCCTGCACGCGGATCGACAATTTGGGGCCTTCTTCCGCCTCATAATCGATTGGCACTACGGAGCCGGACGGCGCCGCGAAGTGCGTCGGCGCCTCGTCATCGAGCCGTTGCTTGAGTTTCCACGGCAGCATGGCGTGCAACGCTTCGCTCAAATTCTCGGCACCAAGATCCGCCAGCGCGGTCTTGCCGTCGAGTGCCGAGGCTAGCCAGCCGGCGGCCGTGGCGGCGAGCCCCGCGTCCGATAGTTGCGGCCATTCGTCACCCAAAGAATCCTTGCCCTCTTGGCGCCGCAGGAACATCACGCGGTCACGCCATTGTCGAAGCGCCTTGCTCCAAGGCAGGCGGTCGATTCCAACCCGCGCAATACCTTCCGCCAGCATCCGTGCGGTGGCCTCCGAAGCCTCAACCCGCATCGTCTGTTCGGTGAGCGTCACGGCGCCCAATCGGCGCAGCCGCCGCCCGCGCAAGCTCAAACTCTTTTCGTCAAACGAGATCTCATCGCGATTTTCAATTTTTTCCGAAAAATGCTGTTCGATCTCCGTCAACGTAAGAGCGGCAGCGAGCACGATGCGCCCAAGCGCTGCCGACCCCGAAATCTCCGCAACAGCGAGATATGGCTCGCGCGCCAATGCGGAAGTTGGCTCCACATAGGCACCTCGCCCGTTGGCAAGCACGAATGCGGCGGCTGCGCCGCCGGCGCCGCGGTTGCGCGCCACACGATCCGGGTAAGCAAGCGCCAGTAGGACGCCGGGAGAAATTTCGGCTGCGCCGTCTTTCGAACCCGCGAGTTCCGCCCAGCGCCGCGCCATTGCCCTCGCCTCGTCGGCCCGGCGCGAACGATCACGCCGCAGCGCGTCGAAGCGATGCGCAAGATCGACGTCTTGGCCGCCAAGGCCGCGCTCGGTCAGCAGGAGAGCAATTTCGGCTGCCCGTTCGGCCTCCCCCAATTTCGCGGCGCTCACGACCATGCGGGCAAGCCTTGGCGGCAACGGCAATTGCCGAAGCTGCCGGCCCATGTCGGTCATGCGCCCGTCGCCCTCGATCGCTCCAAGGGACACCAGGAGCGACCTGGCTTCGGCCAGCGCCGCACGCGGCGGCTGATCAAGAAAGCTAAGCGCGGCCGGATCAGTGACACCCCAATGCGCAAGATCGAGAACAAGACTTGCAAGATCGGCGCTGAGAATCTCAGGATCCTGTGCCGCCTGCAGCGACGCGGTCTGCGGCTCATCCCAGAGCCGGTAGCAGACGCCGGGCTCGGTGCGTCCGGCGCGGCCACGGCGCTGGTCGGCAGATGCGCGCGAGACCCGCACAGTTTCAAGCCGCGTCAATCCGACGTCGGGCTCGTAACGCGGCACGCGCGACAATCCGCAATCCACCACGATGCGCACACCTTCGATCGTGAGCGAGGTCTCGGCAATCGACGTCGCCAGCACGACCTTGCGCCGTCCCGCCGGCGCAGGCGCGATGGCGCGATCCTGCACAGTTGCGTCGAGCGCACCATATAGAGCAACGATGTCGACCAAAGGATCGGTAATCCGCTCCCGCAGGAAGGTTTCAGTCCGGCGGATTTCGCCGGCACCAGGAAGAAACGCCAACACCGATCCGGATTCGGCGCGCAGCGCCCGCGCCACCGTGTCGGCAACTTCACGTTCAATGGGGGTGCGCGGATCACGCCCCACATAGCGTGTGTCGACCGGGAAGGCGCGGCCCTGGCTTTCGATCACCGGTGCATCGCCCAAGGCACGTGCAATACGCGCGCCGTCGATGGTGGCGGACATCACCAGGAGCCGCAAATCCTCACGCAAGCCCAGTTGCACATCGCGGGCCAGAGCCAGGCCGAGGTCGGCGTCCAGCGAACGCTCGTGAAATTCGTCGAACAATACCGCCGCGACACCGTCGAGCCCGGCATCGTCAAGCACCATGCGGGTGAATATCCCCTCGGTGACGACCTCGATCCGCGTCTTGCGCGACACTTTTGAACCAAACCGGACGCGGTACCCGACTGTGGCGCCAACCGGTTCGCCAAGCGTCGCCGCCATGCGTGAAGCGGCCGCACGGGCCGCGAGTCTGCGCGGCTCCAGCACGATGATCTTAGCGCCGTTGCTCCACGGTTCCTGCGCCAGCACCAGCGGCACCCGTGTGGTCTTGCCGGCACCGGGCGGCGCAACCAGCACGGCGGTCGAACCTGCGCGCAGCGCCGCGGTCAATTCCGGCAGCGCTTCATCAATGGGAAGGGAAGTCTCAAAGGGCATGATGGTTAACACTTAGTTAAACCGCATGGTTAACACTGAATTAACCAATCGAGTGTCATTCGCGAGGTTCGTAAAGCGGAATGCAACTCCTTTCGCGGTATTGGGGCCAATTGCAAACCGGAACGGCCCCCATGCATACCACCGGCAATACCACGACACGCCAGCGCGTCGACTGGGTCGACTACTCCAAGGGATTTTGCATCATTTTCGTCGTGATGATGCATTCGACGCTCGGCGTCGGGCAGGCCGCCGGACAGGAGGGCTGGCTGCATACGGTCGTCGCCTTTGCCAAGCCATTTCGCATGCCTGATTTCTTCCTGATCTCCGGCCTGTTCCTGGCGCAGGTGATCGACCGCGATTGGCGCACTTATCTCGATCGCAAAGTTCTCCATTTCGTTTATTTCTACCTGCTGTGGACCGCGATCCAGTTCGCGGTGAAAGCACCCATTTTCATAAATGAGCATGGCGCGCTCGGCACGGCGTGGCTTTACATCGAGTCATTCTGGGAACCGTTTGGCACGCTCTGGTTCATCTATCTCCTGCCGATCTTCTTCGTGGTGACCAAGCTCGCGCGCAGTGTTCGCATCCCGTCTTACGCCGTCCTGGCCGTAGCCGCCGCGCTGCACACTGCCGCGATCCATACCGGCCACACCGTCATCGATGAATTCGCGAGCCGATTCGTGTTCTTCTATATCGGCTATCTGTTCGCGGCGCGTGTCTTCACATTGGCCGAAACGGCCCAAAGCGCCCCCGCAATGACATTGGCCGGCCTCATCGCATGGGGCATCGTCAACGGGCTACTGGTTTTCAACGGGCTGGCCGAACTTCCCGTCATGTCGCTTGTGCTCGGGCTTGCAGGCGCAGCCGCGGTGGTCTCGCTCTCCGCCCTTTTGGCCCAAAGCGGCTGGTTCAAGCCGTTGCGGTATTGCGGCGCCAACTCGATCGTCATCTACCTCGCGTTCTTCCTGCCGATGGCGGCCACCCGCTCGGTCCTCCTCAAATTCGGCTGGATCAGCGACATCGGCACCCTATCGGCCCTCGTCACCATCGCGGGAGTCGTGGGGGCACTGTTGATCTACTGGGCGGTTCGGCACACTTGGTTCCGCTTCATGTTCGAGCGGCCGGAACGTTTCTGGCTGGCGCCGAAGGCGCCGATGGAGTTGCGAACCGCGCAACAGCCGTCGCAATAGTATTGGTGCCAAGGCGGTTGGTGACCACGGACAACATCATGGCCGGCACCAAAGGGCCTTAGCGGCGCCGGCGATGTATTACACCGGGCGGTCCAGTAGCCCGGTCGAAACCATTGCCACGTCCGCACACCTTTGCCGAAAAGGCCCCAGGACCAAACGGCGAACCCGGTGGCGATTTGGCCCCCGGAATGTTAAGTCCGGGGCATGACAAAGGACCCCAAACCAGCCAATCCGCCGAGCGCCACGGCGATCGCCGACACGGTGCCTACGGCACCCACCCCCCCTGCACAGGCGGCCGGGCTCAAAAAGGGCGATCACGTCTTCCTGGTCGACGGTTCTGGCTACATTTTCCGCGCCTACCATGCCTTGCCCCCGCTGACCCGCAAATCGGACGGGTTGCAGCTCAATGCCGTCTTCGGCTTCTGCAATATGCTTTGGAAGCTCTTGCGCGACATGAAGCCGGAGGAGCGCCCGACGCATCTTGCGGTCGTGTTCGACAAATCGGAGAAAACGTTTCGCACCGAATTTTACCCGGACTACAAGGCCCACCGGCCTGATCCGCCCGACGACCTGATCCCGCAATTCGGTTTGATCCGTCACGCGGTGCGCGCCTTCGACCTGCCCTGTCTCGAGCAGGCAGGTTTCGAAGCCGACGACCTGATCGCAACCTACACACGGCAAGCATGCGAAGCGGGCGCCACGATGACGATCGTTTCGTCCGACAAGGACTTGATGCAGCTCGTGAATGAGTGCGTCGTCCTTTATGACACCATGAAGGACACCAGGACCGGCATTGCCGGCGTGGTCGACAAATTCGGCGTCACCCCCGACAAGATGATCGATCTGCAGGCGCTGATCGGCGACTCGGTCGATAATGTTCCGGGCGTTGCGGGTATCGGGCCGAAGGCCGCCGCAACCCTGATCAACGAATTGGGCTTGCTTGATTTCATCCTGAGTGCAGATGCCGCGATCCTGGAATCCCGTCTTGGCGAAACGCTCGGGCAGCTCCAGAAGGAACTCGATGCTCTGGCGAACGAATCCGTGAAGGCCGGATCGGCCGTACAGGTGACACGGCTGTTGTCTGCGCGCTTTGGCGTCCGCGACCTCCCGTTGGACAAGAAAGGCAACCCTACGGCCGACTCGGAAACCATCGAAAAACTCGCGCGTGCGGGCAATGAGTTCTGCAAATTGCTGCTGCGTGTCCGCAGCGTTTCTCGCGTCATGGGTGGAACTTTAAAGAAGATTTTTGACGGTAAGGACCAAGCGACACTGTCAAAACGATTGGTGACGCTCGACACCAATGTGCCGCTCGACGTGCCGATTGCCGACCTCGCGGTACATGACCCCGACTACAAGCGACTCGTTGCATTTCTCAAGGCCATGGAGTTTTCGACGCTCACCAAGCGTGTCGCGGAATTTGCCAAGATTGAAACGGGGCAAATTGAAGCTGATCCAGCGTTGCGTGTGTTACCCAAAGCCGCGCCTGTTTCTGTAGATACGGAGCCAAAGGAATCAACGCTTGAACCCGCCGGAACGGGAACACCTGTCACCCGCCCGGGGAGCGAGCTCAAGCCACAGGGCGCGCAGCCGAATAAGCAGCAGGGCGAGATCACGCCGCGGATGCTTGCGACCACACGCAGTGATGCTTCGCACAACAGCAAGGTCGATCGCTCGCGTTACGAGACCGTGCGCACGCTGGATCAACTCAAGACCTGGATTGCGCGTGCGCTGGATTTGGGCGTGGTCGCCATCGACACCGAGACGACGAGCCTCGATCCCATGCAGGCGACCCTGTGTGGCTTCTCGCTTGCGCTAGCGCCCAACGAGGCCTGTTACGTGCCGCTCGCCCATCGCGAAGGCGGCGACGGCATAAGCGGCGGCTTGTTTGCCGGCTCGATCGCGGAAAACCAGATTTCCGAGAATGACGCACTTGCCGCCCTGAAGCCGCTGCTTGAGGACAGAAGCGTCCTCAAGGTGGGTCAAAACCTGAAGTTCGACTTGCAGGTCTTTGGAACGCGCGGCATTGCGGTCACGCCCTGCGACGACACGATGCTGATGTCCTATGTGCTCGATGCCGGCCGCTCGGATCACGGCCTTGATCCGTTGTCCAGGCGCTACTTTGATCATGTCAATATCGACTTCGATGCGGTCACCGGCACGGGCAAATCACGGATCACGTTTGATTGCGTTCCCGTCGACCGAGCTACGCAATATGCCGCCGAAGATGCCGACATGGCGCTGCGGCTCTGGCGCGTGCTCAAGCCGCGCCTCGTCGCCGAACATATGACCACCGTCTACGAAACTTTGGAACGACCGATGGTTGCGGTGCTGGCGCGCATGGAACGGCGCGGCATTTCGATCGACCGGCAGGTGCTCTCTCGCCTTTCGGGCGAATTCGCCCAGCGCGCCGCCGGGCTCGAAGCGGAAATCCAGGAAATCGCCGGCGAACCGCTCAATCCAGGGAGTCCCAGGCAAATCGGCGACATCCTATTCGGAAAGCTCGGGCTGCCTGGCGGCGCCAAGACCAAGACCGGACAATGGGCGACCGGCGCGCGCGCGCTCGAAGATCTGGCCGAACAGGGTCAGGTCTTGCCGCAAAAAATCCTCGACTGGCGGCAGGTGTCGAAACTGCGCTCGACCTATACGGATGCGCTTCCGGGCTACGTCAATCCCGGCACTCATCGTGTCCATACGAGCTACGCGCTGGCCGCCACCACGACCGGCCGCTTGTCCTCGTCCGAACCGAACCTGCAGAATATTCCGATCCGCACCGAAGAGGGCCGCAAGATCAGGCGCGCCTTCATCGCCATGCCGGGCATGAAGCTCGCTTCCGCCGACTATTCGCAAATCGAGCTGCGCCTGCTTGCCGAAATCGCCAATATCGCAACGTTGAGACAAGCCTTCCGCGACGGCCTCGACATCCATGCCATGACGGCGTCCGAAATGTTCGGCGTCCCCATCAAGGACATGCCGGGCGAAGTCCGCCGCCGCGCCAAAGCAATCAACTTCGGAATCATCTACGGCATCTCCGCCTTCGGGCTGGCGGCCCAGCTTGGCATCGCACGCGAAGAAGCCGGCGCCTATATCAGGAAATATTTCGAGCGCTTCCCCGGCATCCGCGACTACATGGAGGAAACCAAAACCTTCGCCAAGAAGAACGGCTACGTGCTCACGCTCTTTGGGCGCAAGTGCCATTATCCGGACATCCGCAATTCCAATCCCTCGATCCGTGCCTTCAATGAACGCGCCGCCATCAATGCGCGCCTGCAGGGCAGCGCCGCCGACATCATCCGCCGTGCCATGGTGCGGATGGAGGAAGCGCTGGCGAAAAAGAATCTCAGCGCACAGATGCTCTTGCAGGTCCACGACGAATTGATTTTCGAAATTCCGGAAGACGAAGTCGACAAGACCTTGCCAGTCGTCAAGAAGGTGATGGAAGAAGCCCCGATGCCGGCCATGTCGCTATCGGTGCCGCTGCAAGTCGACGCACGCGCAGCAGGGAATTGGGAAGAGGCGCATTGACGGTGACCATCATCATCACGGACGACGACGTCAAGCGGCTCCTTTCCATGCAGGAGTGCATCGAGGCGATGCGCACGGCCTTTCGCGATTTCGCCAATGGCGTCGCGGTCAATCGGCCGCGCATGCGCTATCTGGCGCAGCACCCCGACCCGGAACGCAAGTACATGGCCAATGTCCATGTCGGAGCCGTCCCCTCCTATGGCATCGCCTGCGTACGAGCGGGTTCGCAGGTGATCAAACCGCCGAGCGCCAAGGTCGACCGGCGGCTCTATGAAAATCCCAAAGCCTTCAATTGGGGCATCGTCATCCTCTACAGCATCGAGACGGCGGAGCCGCTCGCCCTCATGCATGAATTCCAGCTCTCTGGAATCCGCGTCGGCGCAACGACCGGTCTCGCTGTCGACCAGATTGCCCGCAAGAACGCTTCGACTCTCGGACTTTTCGGAACCGGCAAACAGGCGCGCGCCGCGCTTGAGGCCATCGCCTGTGTGCGGCCGATCCGCCACGTCAATGTCTATAGCCCGAGCGCGGAGCATCGCGCGGCCTTCGTACGCGACATGATGCGCGACTTGGCGCGCGACGGCATGAAAATAGTCGCCGCCGATGATGCGCGATCCGTGGTTGCGGGCGCCGATATCGTGTGCTGCGCCACGACGGCGATGAAGCCGGTATTCGACGGCAACTGGCTCGAGGATGGTCAACTGGTCGTTTCGATCGCCAATTCCGACGTCACCAACAAGCGGTCCGAAGTGGACTTGGCGACGTATGAGCGCGCCAATTCAGTCATCGTCAATGACTGGGAGAGCGTGATTGACAACGACCAGACCGAGCTCTTAGAGCCTTTGCGCAATGGCGTGATCCGCGAGGACCAGATTCACGAACTTGGCGCCCTGCTCAACGGCAAAGCCGAGGTCAGGCAGCCGGACCGCAGCGAAACGACCAAGGGCATCATCTATTTCAAGAACAATTCCGGCCTGGCGATTCAATTCGCCGCCGCCGGCGGCATCCTCTACAAGAAGGCAAGCCAGCAGGCCAACAACAAGACAATCCCGACAGAATGGCTGGGCAGCGACCTTTCCGCCTATTATGAGGCGGGGTTTCGGCCTTCGCCTTAAGGTACCAACGATGAACATTCTTCGCACGACCGCCGCAGCCATCACCGCAACGCTGCTCCTCGGCACCGGCGCTCGGGCCGACGACGTCGCCGATTTCTATCGTGGCAAACGCATCAATCTCGTCATCGGCTACGGCACCGGCGGCGGCTATGACACCTATGCGCGCCTGCTTGCCCGGTTCATCGGCAAGAACCTTCCGGGAAACCCGAACGTCATCGCCCAGAACATGCCGGGTGCCGGCAGCCGCGGCGCCGCCAATTGGCTTTTCAATGTCGCGCCGCGCGATGGCACCGCCATCGCCATGTTGAGCCAATCGACACCCGTCGACCAGGCGCTTGGGGCGGCCGGCATCCAGTTCGACGCGCGCCGGTTCAATTGGATCGGCAACATGGTGGTGGTGAACAACATCCTGTTCGTCTGGGCGCAGACCGGCGTTCGCTCGATCGAGGACGCCAGACACAAACCCCTCGCCATCGGTTCCACCGGCGCAAGTTCACCCTCAGTGCTCTATCCGCAGGTGTCCAACAATCTGCTCGGCACGAAGTTTCGTATCGTGTCCGGCTATCCGGGCGGCGGCGACATCAATCTTGCGGTCGAACGCCGGGAAGTCGACGGCCGTGGCAGCGATTCCTGGGCCTCCCTGAAGGCGAACAGTTCCAGATGGCTCAATGAACGCCTCGTCAACATTCTGTTCCAGATCGGCCCGCGCCGGGAAGTCGATCTGCCGGATGTTCCGCTTTGGCGTGAACTTGGCCAAACCGACGAACAGCGTGAGATTCTCGATATCCTTTCCGGCGACATCGCGGTCGGCCGCCCCATCCTCACCGCGCCAGGCGTTCCAGCCGACCGTGTGCGGGCGCTGCGCAAGGCCTTCGACGACACGATGCGCGATCCGCAATTCATCGAATCCGCCGCCAAGGCGAATATGTATTTGAACCCGATGGCCGGCGAGGAATTGCAGGAGATCGCGGGACGCATCGCCAGCCCCTCCCCGGCCGTGATCGAGAAGGTCAGGGACGCGATCAAGGTCAAGGATGTCCAGGAACGGCAACGTTAACGATATCGGAACGCCCCCCGTTAACCACCCTAAAACATTTCACATCGTGTTAATTTCAATTTTTATGTAAAAATAAAATATTGGGACGCGCCGCGATCATCGGTCGTTTACTTTCGACCCGTAGTATTGCAACTCTGGGGTTCTGGTCGGGGTTGCCCCAATACGTGCTAAGTTGAGCAATCGTGCGTAGCCTTACCGGGACGCACGAAGCAGTGTGTGTTGTTGCGTCTGTTGGAGTTGCGTATAGTGAATTCTCATGTCCGAACGACCCCGTTTTACGGGGCTTGTCTCCGTTCCCCCAAAATCATCGCTCTCGCCGGTTTGGTCGCGTTTGGCGTCGCCTTGCCGGCCGCACCGGCCTCCGCACAGGGAATTTTCGATTTCCTGTTTGGTGCGCCGCGACGTCCGGGCCTGCCTCCCGGAGCAAGTTCCTATGGCGACCCGAATGGCCAGGAAACCCGCCCGGATGCGGCTCCGCGATTTGAGGGATCATCGGTCGCCTATTGCGTGCGCCTGTGCGACGGACGCTTCTTTCCAATCCAACGGTCAAGTGGCGCAAACGCCCCCCAGGTCTGTGGTGCCGTTTGCCCCTCCACGCGCACAAAAACCTTTTCGGGCGGCACGATCTCCCACGCCACCGCTTCTGACGGCGCGCGCTATAGCGACCTCCCAAACGCCTTCGCGTTTCGTGACCGGATCGTCGCGAATTGCACGTGCAACGGCAAAGATTCCTTCGGTCTCGTGACGGCGTCCGCAAATGACGATCCGACACTGCGCGCGGGCGACATCGTCGCCACCAATGATGGCTTCGTCGCCTATAATGGTAATGGCGGGCGCCAGCAAAGTGCCAGGTTCACGCCGATCGGTTCCTACAGCGGATTGTCTGCCGAACTTCGCCAGCACCTTGCAGCAGCGAGGATCACGCCAAGCGAGGCAACACCACGTCCGGCAATCGAGGCAATGCCACGTCAGGAACCCGCAGCCGCCAGCAAGCGCGTTCAGCTTTCGAGATAGGACGCCACCGTCTCGCCGAGCGAGAGCGAGGCGGTAAGGCCCGGCGATTCAATTCCGAACAATTGCACGAGGCGCGCCACGCCATGATCCCTCGGCGCGTCGATCATGAAATCCGCAGCCGGCTCTCCGGGTCCGGTCAATTTGGGCCTTATACCGGCATAATCGGGCACCAGCGAATTGTCCGGCAGAGCCGGCCAATAGTCGCGGATACGCGCGTAGAAATCGGACGCACGCGTGGCCGCCACGTCATAGTTTTCCTGGTCGATCCATTCCACGTCCGGACCAAACCGCATGCGCCCCGCAAGGTCGAGCACGACATGGACGCCGAGCCCGCCTGGTACCGGAACCGGATAGACGAGACGCGTAAAAACCGGCCTTCCCGCGTAGCTGAAATAGTTCCCCTTGGCGAGCACGAGCCGCGGCACGCGCGCTGTCGGATAGCCCTCCGTTACGCTGGCCAGCTTCTGGGCGCCGAGCCCCGCCGCATTGATAACGGCATCGACGGAGATCGGCTCATCGCCGCCGAAATGCACCTCGAAGCGCCCTTTGGAATGCACGATGCGCTCGACTCTTGTGTTGAGCGCCACCATCCCGCCCCGGTCTTCGAGGTCGCCCCGCATCGCCCGCATATAGGAATGGCTGTCGATGATGCCGGTCTCGGGCGAACGCATGGCAGTGAGGCAGAAGACGTCCGGTTCGATTATCCTGGCTTCCGCCTGATCGATCAATTCCACTCCTTCGCAGCCATTGATGACCGCCTGCTTGTGGACCGCCTCGAGCCGCGCGATTTCGCTTTCTTTGGTCGCCACCACCAGCTTGCCGCATTTGCGGTGGGGCACACCATGCGATGCACAATAGTCGTAAAGCATGCGCCGCGACCGCGTGCAGTGGCGGGCGCGCAACGACCCGGTCGGATAGTAGAGGCCGGCGTGGATCACCTCGCTGTTGCGCGAGGAGGTGACACTGCCAATGACGTCGAGGGCCTCCGCAACAATGACCTCATGGCCCTTGAGGGCTGCTGCGCGCGCGCATGCCAGCCCAACCACACCTGCCCCGACCACCAATACCAGCATGGAACACGCTCCAGCAAAAAAGGGCGGCGCAAACGCCGCCCTCAATCCTCGACACGTCAGCTAGCGCTACTCTGCCGCGATGCGCACTTCCGGTGCCGCAGCGAGCACTTCGGCGTCGACCTGCTTCTCGTATTTTACGAAGTTCTGCTGGAACATGCGCACGAGCTTGCGGGCGGTCGCATCGAACGTTGCCTTGTCGGCCCAGGTTTTCACTGGATAGAGCAGGTGCGGCTCGATGCCAGGCACGGAGGTCGGCACCGCGAAACCGAAATAGGGGTCGGTGCGGAAGCTGGCGTTGCGCAACGATCCATCGAGCGCGCCGGTCACCAGCGCGCGCGTCACCTTGATCGGCATGCGCCGGCCGGTACCATAAATGCCACCCGTCCAGCCGGAATTGACCAGCCAAACGTCGGCTTTGTGCTTGTGGATATAGTCGCGCAGCAGGTTGCCATATTCTCCCGGCGGGCGCGGCAGGAATGGCGCCGCAAAACACGTCGAGAACTCCGGCTCCACGCCGACCAGTCCCTTTTCGGTGCCGGCAACCTTTGCGGTGTAGCCGGAAAGGAAGTGGTACATGGCCTGCGCCGGCGAGAGTTTTGCGATCGGCGGCATCACGCCGAAAGCGTCGGCAGTGAGAAAGACGATGTTCTTCGCATGGCCGGCCCGGCCGGTCTTGGAGGCATTGGGCATGAAGTCGAGCGGATAGGCCGAGCGCGTGTTCTCCGTCTTGGTTTGATCGTCAAAGTTGCAAATCCGCGTCTGCGGATCGAACACGACGTTTTCAAGCACGGCCCCGAACCGATTGGTCGCCGCGTAGATTTCCGGCTCAGCCTCTTGCGAAAGCTTGATGCATTTGGCGTAACACCCGCCCTCGAAATTGAACACGCCGTCCGGCCCCCAGCCATGCTCATCGTCGCCAATGAGTTCCCGGTTGGGATCGGCCGAGAGTGTGGTCTTACCGGTGCCGGAGAGGCCAAAGAACAAGGCGACGTCGCCGGCCTTGCCCACATTGGCCGAGCAGTGCATCGGCATGACGCCCTGTGCCGGCAGGTAGAAATTGAGCGCCGTGAATACAGACTTCTTGATCTCGCCCGCATAGGACGAATTCCCGATCAATATGATCTTCCGGCTGAAGTCGATCGCAACCACCGTGTCGGATCGGGTTCCGTGGCGCTGCGGATCGGCCTTGAAGCTCGGCAGGTCGACGATGGTGAATTCCGGCACGAAGTTCGCAAGTTCCGACCGGTCGGGCCGGATCAGCAATTGCCGGATGAACAGCGAATGCCACGCCAATTCTGTAAAAACGCGGGTCTTGATTTGATATTTGGGGTCGGCGCCGCCGTACATATCCTGGGCGAACAGCTGCTTGCCGCGGGCGTGGGCGATGAAATCTTCGTAAAGGAGCTGAAAATTGGCCCCACTGAGTTTGCGATTGCCATCCCACCACACAGTATTCTCGGTCGCGGCGTCCACGACCGTGTGCTTGTCCTTGGGGCTGCGGCCGGTGTGGACACCGGTTTCGGCACAAATTGGACCGCCCCGAACGATGGTCGCCTCATGACCGGCTAACGAGTGCTCATAAAGCTGGGGGGCCTCGAGGTTCCAATGAACCGATTCAAGATCCTTGAAGCCGAATTTGTCTGCCCCGTGGGCGCTGTTTCTCAGACCCGTTTCCTTCACAAAATCCTCCGCTCGTGTCTCTGTCCTTGAAGTCCGTAACGCCGCAAGTGCCCTTTGATACGAACCCCAAAATCAAAGGAACGCCATCGATATTATGATTCTGTTGCGGTTTTTTTCGAATTCGGGTTCCACAATCAAATTTGCCAGAAACAGCCGAACCGACATTTCACAACACCGGCGCCAGCTGGCGCCAGAAGCTCCCCTTCGGTACCGCACCTGAGGTGCGGGCGGCGCCACGATGGCGGCCGCCCCAAGATGGGCGACCTATAATTGGGAACGCGCTCCCTGCCAAGACCATCTGCAGCCGCAGGCTAGGTGCACCGCAAAATACCCCAGCGTCATGCTGCAGTGCACCTGGAACACCCGCATCAACAGTAGCGGTTATTTCTTGACGGGCCCTTAGTCGAACCAGCCCTGACCGGCCGCATAGCGCACCAACTCGGCGCGCGTCTTGAGTGCCAGCTTTTCCATGCCGCGCGCCTTGTAGGTTTCAACCGACTTTTCTCCGATTCCGAGCTGGCGACCGGCTTCCTTGTTGGTGAAACCTTGTGCAGTAAGCTTGAGGGCCTCAACTTCCCGCTCGGTCAACTGGGGCATGGCTTCGGGCAGTGTTGTCCGTTGCCCCGTACTTGTCTCGAACATGCGGCTGGCGACGGCGGGGTCCACATAGAGCCCTCCGGCCAAGACAGCGCGGATGGCATGGACGAGATGCTCCGCGGCCGAGCGCTTAAGAGCATAGCCCGCCACACCGGCGCCAAGCGCCTGTTTGAGATGGGCCCGATCCTCGTGGAAGGTGAGAATCAATATCTTCACCGACGGACAATCGGTAGCCAACTGGCGCGCTGCCGCGATCCCATTCAATTCCGGCATCGAATCATCGAGGATCGCAACATCGGGATGAACCTCCTGGATCAATTTCAACGCTGCCATGCCATTGGTGGCTTCACCCACAATCACGAAGTCGCTTTCAGCGGTGAGGAGATTACGTAGCCCCGCCAGCACGATCGGATGATCATCGCAAAGCGTGATACGGGTCGGCACATTCATGCAATCAACCTTTCCGCCTCGATTGGAATACGGGCATAGATGGTCGTGCCTCGGCCGATCGTCGATTCAATCTCAAGCGTACCGCCGAGGAGCGCAAGCCGCTCTCGCATTCCCGCGATGCCAAGACCTCCGTCCCTGGTGCCGGTGCGCTGTGCCAAAGGATCAAAACCAGGACCATCGTCCTCGATCGTCAGCCGCAATGTATCATCCGAACGGTCAATAATGATACTGACTGACGAAGCCTGCGGCGCGTGCTTGACGATATTTGTCAACCCCTCCTGCACCAGTCGGTAGAGAGTTGTCCTGATTTCAACAGGAGCTCCATCGAGCTTTGTATCCCGGCAATGGAAATCGGCTTCGATCCCAAACTTGCTGCTCCATTCCTCGACATAACTGGCAAGCGCACTTGCAAGGCCCAGTTCATCGATCGCGGCAGGCCGCAACTCCCATGCCACGCGGTGCAACGCCTGGCCGATGTTATGAAATTGCATCTGAATGGCCCTCAAGCGTCCGCGGCCGCCCTCGACGATCAGCGGCTCTATGGCCTTGAGATCCAACATTGCGGCAGCAAGGCTTTGCCCTGTCTGGTCATGCAGGTCTCGCGCCAGACGCAACCGCTCATCTTCCTGCGCCTGCATCAACCGCCTGCGCATCTGCTCGCGCTCCGCAATAGCACTGGCCAGCCGTTCCTCGGCGAGCTTGCGCGCCGATATATCCATGACGGCGGCTCTAATGAAGTTACGGCCATCGATCTTGACCAGACTGTAACCCATCTCAATTGGAAATTCACCGCCATCTTGGCGTCGCCCCACTCCCGGTCCTTCACCTTGCGAATCCGGCAGAGCTCGCCCGACGGCAAACTCGAACCGGCCCGACAATATCTTGTCGACCGGCTCGCCGATCAATTTCCCGGGTTCGTACCGAAACATATTTTCCAGCCGGGGGCTGGCAAGCACGATGATGCGGTTTTCATCAATAACCAGGATACCATTGAGAGAGGAATTAAATAGCAGACGGAGCTCATCGCGTGTCGGCTGGCGTTCAATGCCAAGTGTCCCCATCGACTGCGCTACGCGCCCGCCGGCAAAGAATGAAAGGCCCAATACCGCAATCGACAGGGCCGCCCCGGTCGCAACATATCTGGTCAGCGCGTCTCTGACCGGCATTTCGAGGATATTGTCCGGGATCGTTATAATGACTCGCCATCCCGCAACCTCGGATTTGTACGAACTCTGAAAGGCGCCGCTCCCCTGGCGATTGGGCGCACGGCCGTTGCCCGCATCGGTCGCCTCGGCGTAGCCGACATCACTCGCCTCCGTCTTGCCGACGAAATGGCCATGAGCGGATGATCGCGCTACCACCTTGTCGTCAAGATCGATGACCGAGGCGATCCAACCCGCCGGGAGGGGGCGGAGTTCGAGGGCGCGAGCGTAGTTTGAAACCGGGATGCCGATCGCGAGCGTGTAGACGTGCGCGCCGTCTCGTCGAACCGGCATCGCCACAGCGGCGATAAATTGTTTCAAGGACTCGACATAGTATACATTGGATATCGAGGTCTGCCCGGTTTTCGCCAGATCTTCTTCAAGTCGCGCGCGCCCCGACGTCAGGGAATCGGCGGAGTGCCTGCCCCACGGCGTCCCTGTATTGAGCAGTTGGCGGCGCGTGTTCGCATCGCGCAGGACGACGCGAATGTTGAGCCGCCGCGCGACTTCCGATGCCTGATCGTGAAACGACCTAAGGTCGCCCGACTGCAAGAAATGCGAAGTCGAAAGCGCGGTGAGAATATTGGTCGCATTCGTGAGTTCGCGATCAAACATTCCCGCGATGGCCCTCACTTCATCCGCCGCGCGAACCTCAAGCTGCCCCACCTGTGCACGGGCCGACGTAAGCACAAACCAACCGCCCAACAGCAGGCCCGGAACCAAAACAGCCGCCGCCAAGGCGACAAATTGGATACGCAGGGAGTTCTTCCTTCGGTTAGGCCGCGCGAGTGAGTTGTTTGTTGCCATGTGCCGTTTTCCACAACGTGTGTCGCGTTCCATCCTTCGACAATCGGTACCGCATATTGTCACGCCGCAAGCGATGGTGCGAGCCAGCCGCGATAGCGCACGATCAGCCCCGCAAGGGGATGACGGATTTCAATGTGGAAGCAAAATCGGCCGTTGTCGACGAATTCAAAAGCGTCGATGCGCGGCCCGAGCGCGAGCGGCATGGGAACACCCAGAATACTCCAGCGCCGCAACAACAACCGGAGCCGTTCCCCATCGACCACGAGGGCCATCGTAAAATTCATGGGCCCAAAGCGTTCGCATAAGAGCCCTTCGTTGCCGCCACGGCCTTCCTCCTGCAGGCTTTCGAATGCAAGCCCGGCAAACCGCCGCCGCCATAGCTCGCCTGCGTCGCGCGCCAGGAAGGTCACCGCAACGGGAACGTCTTGTCCCGCGGGCGGAAATCCAACAATACGGGCGGCGAGGCGCGAAAGCAGACCGGCACCTCGATCTACCGTGGCAACTCCCGCAACCGTGAGTTCGCGATCGAGATCATGCATCACGCGCACCTGTTCCGGCAGCAGATCGTAGGCGCCGCCCAGGATGCGCCGATAGAGCGGCACATTTTCGCCGGACCGGAAATCCTGCCGGGTTCCGGTGACAATTTTCCGGCTGGCGAACAAAGCCTCATAGTCGGCAAGTTCAAGGTCCCGGGTCGCCGCGCGGGCGCCCGGCGGCGGCGCAAGCCCCGCGAGGCTGCGCCGGATGATCGCCGCGGCCGCCATTGATGGAATGAAAGGGCCGTCATCGCCCTCGGCGATCATGTGCCACGAGCGCTCAACCGCGTCGCCATCTGCGAGCGCGCCTTTGACCACAATGAACATGCCGCCGCGATGTTCGCCCCAGGACAGCGCATGACGGGTCCGATGAATCAACTCGGCGAACGGCACCAGCGACGGCAGAATCTTCAAGCGCACCAAAAAGGACACCAGCATCAGCGCTCGCAACCAAATTCCAGGCACCGTTCCGGCCCCCATCCAGATCGAACGCACGCCGGGCCACAGTTGCGGCAGCAATTTGTATTCCGGAACATCAACAAGCGCGAAACGCCTTCGCCAAAGCGGTACATGACCGGGCGGCGCAACGGTGAAGCGCATGGTGTCGATGATCCCGTGCGCCGTAGCTCTTCGGCCGTCGCGCACGATCTCCACGGGCTTGCCGGCGTAGCTCGTGATGGCACGCATGACATTCAAACCAATCTCGGCAAAAGGAGACGGCGCGATCCCGCCCGCGACGGCGTCCAGTCGCACAAGCGCTGAGCCCGCGTTGCCGCACGGCGCCATCAATCTCCGCACAACTGCGGCCGTCAACACAGGAAAGCTGCTGGCCCCGGAAAGAATGAATACGCCTCGATCCCGCGCGGCCGCATCGAATTGTACAATTCCATCGACGAAGGCGGCACCATCCGAAAGGTCGATGTAATGAATGCCTTGTTCGATTGCGGCGCGCACGACCCGATACGGGTCGCTACCGTAGAGTTGGAACGGACCGGCGGAATCAACGACGACGTCGGGCTTGATATCGCGCAATTGTCCCTTGACGTCGCCCGCACGGTCGAAGACGGCTGGGACGAGCGTCGCTGCCGCTTTGAGCGGCGCGCAAAATGCCTGTGCGTTTGCAAGTGAACGGCCGGCGACAACCAGCGTCAGTTCGGTCGCATCGGCGAGCAGCAAGACCAACCGTCCCCCGAAGGTGCCGTAGCCTCCGAGAATGAGAATTTTTCGTACGCTCGATGTCACGCCGCCCGCGCCTGATCTGCCATCTGCTTTAGCACAGCCCGCAACACACCGGGCGCGCACACGCGCTGTGGAAACGGCAACCGCAAGGCCGTCCGATCAAGCTGGAGTTCTAGCCCCTCCGGGTCGCAGCCCACGCAGCGCCAGGCGCCGTCGCGGGCACCGAGCAACCTTGTGGCATAGAGCCGGCAGGTTTCCGTGTGGTCCTGGTTCATATGGGCAACGATATCGGGCTCGGCGGACACCAGTTCGACCGCATCCTCGGTCGTAGTCAAAATATCGTCGGGTGCGAGGTCGACGATCCGACCAAAACCGGCCACGAGGTGGGCCCCTTTAAGTGCGATCCGGTAGAACGAAAAATCCCCGAAACCGGCAAACATCACGGACTCCGGCTGGCGATCAAGGTATCGGCGGCGGATATCGGGGTCGCTGGTTGCCGTGGCGGTTCCGCTGAGCATGATGCGCGCACCTTGCAGCGGATCGCCCTCACGGCGCTCGTCGATCATGAGCGACACCCGGTGGTCGGCAAGCACATTCCGGGTATGTACGGCGAGCCTGGAAATCAGGAGGAGCGGCGAGCCATCGGCTGCGGTCGCAATATTTACGAGTGAGCAATAGGGGTCGCCCGAGCCCGGCATGAGGCTCGCGAGCGCGCCGCTTCGGCCTTCCCGCAGGAGCTTCTTGGCAGACGCATTGGAATCGAATTCAGGTGCAGGTTTCAAGGAACACCTCCGGCTGTACCATGTACATCGCCGGTCAAGCCTGTCTGGTTTCACCAAATTTGGCAACAAGGCCAGCTCACCACCGCGCCGCTGGCGTCCCGCAATATGATCCTGGCACTCACGCGGCAATCGGTCTAATGTAGCAACACTTTGCCGAATCATGGATTTGTCGAGGAATAGACACACTTCGGCCCACGTTTCCGGGCTTCAAGGCCTCGGGGCATCAATGTCCCTGGATTTGCGGCTGAAGGATTGCGGCCAAAGATCTTGGGGCTGTCACGGACAGAAATATGCCAACTATTGCTCTCGTTGACGACGACCGTAACATTCTGACCTCGGTTTCGATTGCGCTCGAGGCCGAGGGCTATCGCATCATGACCTATACGGACGGCGCTTCCGCGCTTGATGGTTTCAAGACGTCTCCCCCCGACCTCGCCATCCTCGACATCAAGATGCCGCGTATGGACGGCATGGAAACACTGCGCCGCCTGCGGCAGAAGTCGGACATGCCGGTCATATTTCTCACATCCAAAGACGAAGAGATTGATGAATTGTTCGGCCTCAAAATGGGGGCCGACGACTTCATTCGCAAGCCGTTCTCGCAGCGTCTTCTCGTCGAACGCGTGAAGGCTGTGTTGCGCCGCGTGTCGCCGAAAGATGGCACCACTCCCAAGGACGTGGATGCCAAGGTCCTCGAACGCGGCTTGCTGCGCATGGACCCGGAACGCCACACCTGTACTTGGAAAAATGAGCCCGTGACTCTCACTGTTACGGAATTTTTGATCTTGCAGGCGCTGGCAAGCCGTCCCGGCGTTGTGAAAAGCCGCAATGCCCTCATGGATGCCGCTTATGACGATCAGGTCTATGTCGACGACCGCACCATCGATAGCCACATCAAACGGCTGCGCAAGAAATTCAAATCGACCGATGATGACTTCGATATGATCGAAACTCTTTACGGGGTCGGCTATCGTTTCAAGGAAATGTGACGGCGCCAGTCGCGCGGCGCTAGCTGCGCGGCTGAGCTGCGCGACGGCGATTTCGCGCCGGCATGATCGCGTCGAAATTCGGGTTCCTTTGCGCTTAGGTATGGTTTAGAATTTGGCATAGTTTACAATTGGGTATGGATTAGAATTGGGCATGCTTTAGAATATGAGCGTGCCCTCGATGAGGGGCATTCAAAGCGACGTCCGGATCGTGCTTGAGAGAACCACGCAAATCGTCCAGACCGAAAGCTTGCCCGACCGCGCCGACGAATCCATGTCGCGCCCGGATTCCGGCGGGATTCGACATCGCGCGTGGGAATTCTTTGTCGATTTGAGCTTTTCAAGTCTCACGCGACGCATCGTATTTCTCAATCTCGCAGGTCTTATCGCGCTCGTCGTCGGGATTCTTTATCTATCCCAGTTTCGCGCCGGACTGATCGGCGCGCGAATTGAGAGCCTGCTCGTTCAGGGCGAGATTATTGCCGCCGCGATCGCCGCATCGGCGACCGTCGATCCTGACAGCATCACCATCGATCCTGAACGGCTGCTCGACCTGCAGCCAGGCGAAACCTACGATCCTTCCGACGACACGATGCTCGATTTCTCCATCAATCCTGAGCGCGTTGGCCCGTTCTTGCGCAAGATGGTGACGCCCACCAATACGCGCGCGCGCGTCTACGATCGCGACGGCGATTTGCTTCTCGACAGCCGCACGCTTTATGACGTGGTTCGCATGGACCTGCCGCCGCCGGATGCCGCACAACCGAACTATTTCGAACGGCGCTGGATGGTGTTCCGCCGCTGGCTCGCCAAGGGCGATCTTCCCACCTACCGGGAAGCTGCCGGCAAGGATTACCAGGAAGTCCAGCAGGCGCTGATCGGTCTCAATTCGCACATGGTTCGCATCAACGAACGCGCCGAGGTGATCGTGTCCGTTGCGGTTCCGGTGCAGCGCTTTCGTGCCGTCGCGGGCGCACTGATGCTTTCCACGCAGGGCGCCGATATTGACAATATGGTCACGGCCGAACGCCTTGCCATCTTCAAAGTGTTCCTGATTGCCGCCGGAGTGATGGTCGTGTTGTCCTTCCTGCTGGCAGGAACGATCGCGGGGCCGATGCGACGACTCGCCCACGGTGCCCAGGCCGTCGGACGGCGTATCCGCGTCCGCGTGGAGATCCCCGATTATACAAAGCGCCGCGATGAGATCGGTCACCTTTCCGGATCTCTTCGAGAAATGACGGGCGCGCTCTATACCAGGATCGAGGCAATCGAAAGCTTTGCCGCCGATGTGGCCCACGAACTCAAGAACCCCCTCACCTCGCTGCGCTCCGCGGTCGAAACTTTGCCGCTGGCCAAGAGCGACCAAAGCCGCGGGCGACTGCTCGAAGTGATCCAACACGACGTGCGCCGGCTCGACCGGCTCATCACCGATATTTCGGATGCGAGCCGGCTCGATGCTGAAATGCAGCGGCAGGATGCCGTCATGGTCGACCTCAAGAAATTGCTGTCGATGGTCACCAGCGTGGCAAACGATGTTCCGCACAGCAACGGGGTTTCCGTTTCACTGAACTTCGAGGCCGAAGGCCCCGGCCATTTTCGCGTGCTCGGCAATGATTCCCGTCTCGGACAGGTGTTCAATAATCTGATCGACAATGCGCGCTCGTTCTCTCCCGAAGGCGGCACGGTGCGCGTCACATGCCGGCAGCTCAAATCCGATCTCGAGATATTTGTCGACGATGACGGTCCGGGCGTGAACCCGGATGCAATGGAAAAAATCTTCGAACGTTTCTACACAGACCGGCCGCATCAAGGATTTGGTCAGAACTCAGGTCTGGGTCTTTCGATCTCCAAGCAGATCGTCGAGGCGCATGATGGCCGCTTGTGGGTCGAGAACCGCACCAAGTCCCCAACGTCAGAACCAGACGACGTTTTGGGCGCACGCTTCGTCGTGCGATTGCCGGCGGGCTAACAGTGGAATCGACAATTCACGCTTCGGCAGTTCTTGTCGGCGCACACGCCGTGCTGATCCGCGGCCCGTCAGGATCCGGAAAATCGCGGCTCGCCTTGTCGCTGGTGCAGGCTTGCACCAGCGGGGGCGTCTGCTTTGCACGCCTGATCGCGGACGATCGGGCGCGGCTGGAAGCCTGCCACGGGCGGCTCCTGGTGCGACCTGCGCAGGCGCTTGCAGGACTGATTGAAGTCCGTGGTCTCGGTATCAGGCGGCTGCCCTATGAACCGGTCGCCGTCGTGGGCTTGGTAGTCGATCTTGGGGCAGCAGATGCCGAACGGCTGCCGGGGCAAGACCAACGCCTGGTTGTTATCGCCGGCATAAAATTGCCGCGACTTGCTGTCGCACTTGGCGAATCAGCCTTGCCAGTCATGCTTGCGTCCCTCACGACCGGTGGGACTTGACCACAGCGCCCTGTTGCCCATCCAAAAATTGACGCCATATGACTTGTTCGCAGCCGCATTTGGGTGCAGATACCGCAACGCAATATGGACCGGGTACGGCCACATGGGCCTTGCGCACGCTATTGGGATGGTCAGGATGAGCGCCCGTTCGTGCGGTGTACCCAGAATGGGCCCATGGATCATTCGATGATTGGTGTTGTTCTTGTCACGCACGGTCGGCTTGCCGTGGAATTCCGCTCGGCGCTTGAGCACATCGTTGGCCCGCAAAAACAGATCGAAACCGTCACGATCGGGCCCGACGATGATGTCGAACAGCGCCGCAAAGACATCATCAGCGCCGTTGAACGGGTTGATACCGGCGATGGGGTCGCAATCCTCACCGACATGTTCGGCGGAACCCCCTCAAATCTCGCCATTTCCGTGATGAGCCGGCCCAATGTCGAGGTAATCGCGGGCATCAATCTGCCAATGCTGGTCAAACTGGCCAAAGTGCGCGATGAATGCCCATTGCAACAAGCCGTCCTCGCCGCCCAGGCCGCTGGGCGCAAATATGTGACCATCGCGAGCCAAGTCTTAACGGGAAAATGAGTGTTGACGGGAAAATGACCGAAAACGGCCCTCTCCCGCCCCCTCTTGCCCCGATTGACCCGACGTCACCCGACAAAACTGTCGTGCGCATTCTTGAAATCTGCAACAAAAAGGGCCTGCACGCCCGTGCTTCGGCCAAATTCGTGCAAACTGTCGAACAGTTCGAAGCCGACGTTTGGGTTACGCGCGGCAACGAGCGCGTTGGCGGCACCTCCATCATGGGCTTGATGATGCTTGCCGCCGGCACCGGAACCTCGATTACGGTCGAGGCCACCGGCCCCCAGGCCGGCGCGGTCGTCGACGCACTCACCACGCTGGTTTCCAGTCGTTTTTCCGAAGACGAATAGCTCTATATAAGGAAATCTTTATATCTTTATTGCGCCAACGGGGTTTGCCTGCTATAGGCAACCCATGGGGTTTTACCTGCCCGCATTTTCACACTTTCAATCGAAGGACCATCATGACAGCTTCCCCGAAAGCCGCTTCCGACTATGTCGTCAAGGACATCGGTCTCGCCGATTGGGGCCGCAAGGAAATCACCATCGCCGAAATCGAAATGCCGGGCCTGATGGCGACCCGCGCCGAGTACGGACCCAAGCAGGCGCTCAAGGGTGCACGCGTTGCGGGCTCCTTGCACATGACGATCCAGACCGCGGTCCTGATCGAAACCCTGAACGCGCTGGGTGCGGACGTGCGCTGGGCGTCCTGCAATATCTATTCGACCCAGGACCATGCGGCGGCGGCGGTCGCGGCAGCCGGCACGCCCGTTTTTGCGGTCAAGGGCGAGTCGCTGGAAGAATATTGGGACTACACCCACCGCATCTTTGAATGGGGTGACGGCGGCACCCCGAACATGATCCTCGACGACGGCGGCGATGCGACGCTTCTTATTCACCTCGGCGTGCGCGCAGAAAAAGGCGACACCAAGTTTCTCGACGGCGCCACCAACGAAGAAGAAGAGGTCCTGTTCGCGGCAATCAAGAAGCGCCTCAAGGAGCGGCCCGGTTGGTACACCCAGAACGGCAAGACCATCCGTGGCGTGACGGAAGAAACCACCACGGGCGTGCATCGCCTGTATGAGATGATGAAAAAAGGCACGCTGTTGTGGCCCGCCATCAACGTCAATGACAGTGTCACCAAATCGAAGTTCGACAATCTTTACGGCTGCCGCGAGTCGCTCGTCGACGGCATCCGTCGCGGCACCGACGTCATGATGGCCGGCAAGATCGCGATGGTGGCGGGCTTTGGCGACGTCGGCAAAGGCTCGGCCGCCTCGCTGCGCCAGGCCGGCTGCCGCGTGCTCGTCTCCGAGGTCGATCCGATCTGCGCGCTGCAGGCCGCCATGGAAGGTTACGAAGTCACCACCATGGAAGATGCCGCTCCCCGCGCCGACATTTTTGTCACCGCCACCGGCAATGTCGACGTCATCACGATCGAGCATATGCGCGCCATGAAGGATCGCGCCATCGTTGCCAATATCGGCCACTTCGACAGCGAGATTCAGATCGCGGCACTGCGCAACTGCAAATGGATCAACATCAAGCCGCAGGTCGACGAAGTCGAATTTCCGGGTGGCAAGCGCATCATCCTGCTGTCGGAAGGCCGGCTCGTGAACCTCGGCAATGCCATGGGGCATCCGAGTTTCGTGATGTCGTCGTCGTTCACCAACCAGACGTTGGCGCAGATCGAGCTTTGGACCAACCCGGCCAGTTACGACAAGAAGGTCTATACGCTGCCGAAACACCTCGACGAGAAGGTGGCGCGGCTGCATCTTGAAAAGATCGGCGTCAAACTCACGAAACTGTCCGACAAGCAGTCCACCTATATTGGCGTGCCGAGCGAAGGTCCCTTCAAGCCGGATCATTATCGGTACTAAGTCGTAGCCCGGGTTGAAGTGCAACGCGTGCCTTGCGCGCGTTGCGACGAAAACCCGGGACCGCTCCCGGGTTTCGCGCCCGATGCGCGTAAACGCGCCTGCGGACGCTCAACCCGGGCTTCGATCCTCACGTCAAAATCACAGTTTTCACGCCGCCTTCTTCGCGCTTAGAAACTCGCCCATGCGCTTGAGCGCCTTGGCGATATTCTCGGTGGAGTTGGCGTAGGACAAGCGCACATAGCCTTCACCGAGGATGCCGAAGTCGGGCCCGCCGATGATCGCAACGCCCGCCTCATCAAGCAGCGCATTGGCCAACGCCTTCGCCATCCAGCCGGTACGCTTGACGTTGGGGAACGCATAGAACGCACCTTTCGGCGTCGCGCAGGAAACGCCCGGCAAAGCGTTGAGGCCATCGACAACGACCTTGCGCCGCTGGTCGAACTCCGCCACCATCTTGTGGACTTCGCCCTGCGGACCAGTGAGCGCCGCCAATCCGGCAAACTGCGCCGAGGCATTGACGCAGGAGTGAAGGTTTACCGCGAGCTTGCGCGCATAGTCATAAAGCTTGCCCGGCCACACCGCATAACCGAGGCGCCAGCCCGTCATCGCATAGGTCTTGGACCAGCCATTGAGCAGGATGAGCCGGTCGCGGATCGACGGATAGGAGAGCAGGCAGACATGCTTCTCGCCGTCATAGACCATGTGGTCGTAGATTTCGTCGGACATCACGCAGACGTCGGGCCAGCGTTCGAGCCCTGCGACGAGCTTGTCGACTTCCGCCTTGGGTGTAACGCCGCCGGTCGGGTTGGCGGGCGAATTGACGATCAGGAGCCGCGTCTTCGGGGTGATCAGGCTAAGCGTTTCCTCCGCCGAAAACGCAAACGCATTTTCCTCGCGGATCGGCACCGGGATCGGATTGGCGCCGGTAAATTCGATCATCGAACGATAGATCGGAAAGCCCGGGTCAGGATAAAGAATATCGACACCGGGCTCGCCGAACATCATGATCGCCATGAACATGGTCGGCTTGCCGCCGGGCTGGATCATCACTTCGTCGGGCGACACAGTCACGCCGAAGCGTTTGTGCAGGTTGGCGGCAACCGCCTCGCGCAACGGCGGAATGCCGGTGGCTGCCGTGTAGCCGTGATGACCGTCGCGCAGTGCCTTGATGGCCGCCTCGACGATGAAATCGGGCGTGCGAAAATCCGGCTGCCCGATGCCGAGATTGATGACGTCGCGCCCCTGCGCGATGAGCGCATTGGCGCGCGCCAGGACCGCGAAGGCATTTTCCTCACCGGGACGTTCAAAGGCGGAAATGGTGCGAAGCATTAGCGTTCCCTGTTTCTTCTGGATCTCTTTAAGTTGAATTATGCCTTCATGCCGACTGGCGGGATCTGCGATGTCGTCATCCCCATGGCGTCAAGCGCATGCCGCACAAGGCCTGACGCCTTCGCCTCTTCGATGAAATCCGTCACAGCCGCAAGCGCGGCCGGTTTGTTTTTCGGCACCGCAATGGCGGTCGTCGAATTGAGAAAGCCGCCATCGAGCGCGCGCGAACCCGGTACGATGCCAAGCAGCCCGACGATCGTCTCACGTGACAGCGCAATGGCATCGACCTCGCCCTTGCGCATCATGCTGACGGCCGTATCGGGGTCTTTCACGATGACGGGCGTAGCGTTGGGCGACGCCTTGGTGGAAGCCCGGAATGTCGTGGTGCCATCGACGCCGGCGATGCGCACGCCCGGCCGGTTGACCTCCGCGACCGTTTTGATAACAGAACCCGGCGCCACCAGATAAGTGCTCTGCAACAGATGATAGGGCGCGCCGAAATCGACGATCTTCTTGCGATCGTCGTCGACGGGCACGAACGTGACATCCCAGCGATTATTGTTGGTTTCGGAGATGATGGCGGCCGATGCCGCGTATTCGATGAGCGCAACCGGCACGCCCAGTTTTTGCGCCAGTGCGGTGCCGAGTTCCACCGGCACTCCGCGCGGCTTGCCGGTCGCCGCATCGCGAACGCACCAGAGCGCGGAAGCCGCCGGCCCGACCGCAATCGCCACGCGCAAGCTGCCGCTCGGCGCCAATTCCCTGAGTGCGGCTGCAGCGCCGCCCGAAGTCATCGCCATAGTGAGGTGCTCCAGAGAGTAATTTGCCGGCCGATCGTGCCGCTCGCCGTTGCTATAGGGGCTGGATTTGCGCGAGACAAGCGGGCGTGGGAGGCTACTGCATTGAAATAAAAGAAGAATGCCTCGCTAGATTTCTAACATCTAATATCACCTTATGGCACCGGCTTGCGACCGGTTGCGAAGGTGATGGGCCCTATTGTAACAACCACCACACAATCCGGCTCAATCCCTGGAGCAACGTCAATGAAATTGTTGGGTTCGCGCGGCAGTCCCTATGTGCGCAAGGTTCGTATTGCCTTTGTGGAAAAGAACATCCTTTACGAATACGTGGTGGCGCGGCCGTCCGACCCGAACTCGGGCGTGGCGGAATTCAACCCGTTGGGCAAGGTGCCGGTGCTGGTGCGCCTCGATGGCACGGCGCTTTATGATTCCTCGGTGATTGTCGAATACCTCGACGGACTTTCGAAGACAGGCAAGCTGATGCCCGATACGTTTGCGGATCGCATCGAAGTACGGCGCTGGGAGGCGCTCGGCAACGGCATTGCGGACGCCACCATCTTGACGTCGCACGACTATGACAAGCGCCAGACCCCACAATGGCACGCCAAGCAGCAAAAGAAGATCGCAGGCGGGCTCGCCGCCATGGAGCGCGATCTTGGCGCACGGCAATTCTGTTGTTGCAACAGTTTCACGCTCGCCGACATCGCCTGCGGCATGGCGCTCGGCTATCTCGACCATGTGCTGCCGGATTTCGAATGGCGCAGCGCGCATCCCGCATTGCGGGCGCATGCGGAACGATTGGGTGAGCGCGAGTCGTTCAAGACCACGATGCCGGTGGCGTCGTAGCACCTCACTCCGGCTTGATCCCCGCCGCCTGGATCACCTTGCCCCACTTCTCGTAATCCTCGCTGATGATCTTTGCGAATTCGGCGGGCGTGGTGCCGACGACGTCGACGCCGATGGCGGCCATGCGCTCCTTGTAACCTGTTGTGGCGATGATCTTGCCCATCTCGCGGTTGAGCGTATCGATGATGTCGGGCGGCGTGCCGGCCGGCGCCACCAGGCCAACGCCCGAAGTCACCTCGAAGCCGGCAAAGCCTAGTTCCGACATGGTCGGCAGTTCCGGCATCGAGGGAATGCGCTTGAGGCTGGTCGCCGCCAGCGCCCGCAGCTTGCCATCCCGCAAAAGCGGAAGGAGCGAATTGACGGCGCCGATGAACATGTCGATGCGCCCCGCGATCAGATCCGGTATGACCAGTGTAGCCCCGCGGAACGGCACGTGAATGAGATCGACACCCGCCTGCATCTTGAACAACTCCCCGCCGAGATGCTGCGGCGTGCCGACGCCGACCGAGCCGAAGGTCAACTTGTTGGGCGCGGTTTTTGCAAGCTCAATGAATTCCTTCAAGCTCCGCACCGGAAGGCTTGCCGGGACGACCAGCACGAAGGGTACGTCGGCAACCTGGTTGATGGGCGCGAAATCCTTGACCGGATGATAGACCGGATTGCGCGCCAGGTGCGGGCCGATGGTGAACGACGCCGGCACGATCAGCATGGTGTGGCCATCCGGCGGCGATTTCGAAACGTATGAATAGGCGATGTTGCCGCCGCCGCCCGGCTTGTTCTCGACCACGACGCTCTGCTTGAGGCTCGACTGCAAACCTGCCGCCATTTCCCGCGCCACCACGTCGTTCGATCCGCCCGGTGTGAACGGCACAATGATGTGCATGAGCCTGTTGGGGAACGCCGGGCTCTGTTGCGCGTGCGCGGGAAGCGCAATCGCCGCGCCGCCGAGCAGGCCCATACATGCGCGCCGGGAAATCAATGGGTCTTGACACCGTGCCATTTTGACCTCGCAGAATCTTCGGGCAAATCCTATATGGCGCGAGGCGCCGCATCCTGTTCAAGAATGGCTGGATCAATTGCCTCGACATGATCTACCATGGGGGCAACGTTCGGGCCAAAAGCAAAAAGTCGCGCCCCAACAGCTTTGGCAAATCATCGCAGGAAGGGAACGCTCGATGAAAAAGACCCACGGACCTTGGACCCTCGCACATGCCACAGCCGCCACCGCGCTCGCGCTATTTCTGGTGAGCCCGCCCTCGCCGCTTCTCGCCCAGACGGTGCCCGGCATCGCGGTCGGCGCGGCCGAAATCGGCGGCGTCGTGACCGGCGCCGGTGGACCCGAGGCCGGAGCCTGGGTGATCGCCGAGACCACCGACCTGCCGACCAAATTCGCGAAAATCGTCGTCACCGACGATTCCGGCCGCTTCATGATTCCCGACATGCCGAAGGCCAAATACAAAGTCTGGGTGCGCGGCTATGGGCTGGTCGATTCGCCCAAGGTCGATGGCGAGCCCGGCCAGACGCTCAACCTGCGCGCCGTGCCGGCGCCGAGCGCGGCCGCGGCAGCCGAATATTATCCGGCCGCTTATTGGTACGCGATGATGCGGTTTCCTGATAAGAGCGAGTTCCCGGGCACCGGCGATGCCGGTAACCGAATCCCGACGTCGATGCGCTCGCAGCACCAGTGGCTCGACAGCATCAAGACCAACGGCTGTTGGGGCTGTCATGCGCTCGGCACCAAGGCGACGCGTACCGTTCCGGAAGAATTCCTCAAAAGCGAGAGTTCGCATTCGGCGGCCTGGGCGCGCCGCATCCAGTCCGGCCAAGCGATGAACGCCATGATCGCCAGCATCAACCGCTTCGGGGCGCAGCGGGGCCTGAGCTATTTCGGGGATTGGACCGACCGCGTCGCCAAGGGTGAATTGCCCGCCGCCCAACCAGAGCGCCCGCAGGGCGTCGAGCGCAACGTCGTCATCACCCAGTGGGACTGGGGCCGGCCCAAAGCCTATCTGCATGACCAGATCGCGACTGACCGGCGCAATCCGCGCGTGAACCCCAATGGCAAGGTGTATGGCTCGCCGGAATATTCGACCGACTACATTCCCATCCTCGATCCGGTCACGCACAAGACCAGCGAGGTGAAGATCACGGCGCGCGACCCCAAGACCCCGTCGTCGAAGGATGATCCGATGGCGCCGTCAGCCTATTACGGCGACGAAAAAATCTGGGACAGCCAGACCAATTCGCACAATCCGATGATGGACCAATTGGGGCGGACCTGGTTCACGTCGCAGATTCGGACAACGACGAATCCGGCCTTCTGCCAGGAGGGTTCGAACCATCCGTCCGCGAAGGCATTCCCGACCAAGACGTCGACCCGGCACGCCGCGGTCTACGATCCGCGAACCGACAAATTCACGACGGTCGACACCTGCTTCAGCACACATCACCTGCACTTCGCCGAGGACGCCAACAATACGCTTTGGTTCAGCGGCGGCCAGGGCGTGCTGGGCTGGATCAATACCAAGATGCTCGACGAGACCGGCGACGAGGAGAAATCGCAAGGCTGGACCGCCTTCGTGGTCGACACCAACGGCGACGGCAAGCGCGGGCCCTATAACGAGCCCAACCAGCCGGTCGATCCCACCAAGGACCACCGCCTCAACGTCGGCACCTATGGGATCGGCGTGACGCCGGACGGCGCAGTGTGGACGACCGTGCGGGTATTTCCGGGCTTCATTATGCGCACCGTGCCGGGCCCCGATCCATCCAACACGGCACTGACCGAAATCTTCGAAGTGCCGTTTGATGATCCAAAGACGCCCGGTTACGGCCCGCGCGGCATGGACGTGGATCGCAACGGCGTGGTCTGGGTACCCTTGTCGAGCGGCCATATGGCGAGCTTCGATCGAGCCAAGTGCAAGGTACTCAATGGCCCGACCACCGCGACCGGGCGCCACTGCCGCGAAGGCTGGACGCTCTATCAGTTCCCCGGCCCGCAGTTCGTCGGCTTCAACGAGCCCGGAAGTGTGGAGTCGAGCTACTATACGTGGGTCGACTGGTTCAACACATCGGGCTTTGGCGCCAACACCCCCATGGCAACCGGCAATGCCAACGAGTCGATCATGGCGCTCGTCGACGGCAAATGGGTCAATATGCGGGTCCCCTATCCGCTCGGCTTCTACGCCAAGGGCGTCGATGGGCGCATCGACGATCCCAATGGCGGCTGGAAGGGACGCGGCTTGTGGACGACCTATGGGCAACGCACGCCGTTCCACATGGAAGGCGGCAAGGGCACCCTGCCGAGGGTGGTGAAGTTCCAGATTCGCCCTGATCCGCTGGCAAAATGATGACCTACATTGACGCGACCTTGGCGCCGCAGCGCAAGACCGGACAGGTCAAGATCCATGGGCCCACGGCGTTCGAAGGGATGCGCAGGGCCGGACGGCTGGCCGCCGAATGTCTCGACATGCTCACGGAGCACGTTCGTCCCGGCGTTCCGACGAACAAGATCGACCAGTTGATTTTCGAGTTCGGCCGGGACCACAACGCCCTGCCGGCAACGCTGATGTACCGCGGCTATCGCAGATCGAGCTGCACGTCGGTCAATCACGTGGTCTGTCACGGCATCCCGAACGAAAAGCCGCTGCGTGAAGGCGACATCGTCAATGTCGACGTCACGTTCATCCTTGACGGCTGGCATGGCGATTCAAGCCGCATGTATGCGGTAGGCACGATCCCGCGCCGTGCCGAGCGGCTGATCGAAGTCACCTATGAATCGATGATGCGCGGGATCGCCGCGATCCGCCCGGGCGCTACCACCGGCGACATCGGAGCCGCGATCCAAACCTTCGTGGAAGCGCAGCACATGAGCGTGGTCCGCGACTTCTGCGGCCACGGTCTCGGACGGCTGTTCCACGACGAACCCAATGTCGTCCATGTCGGCCGCCCGGGCGACGGCATTACGCTCAAGCCCGGCATGTTTTTCACCGTCGAGCCGATGATCAATCTCGGCCGTCCACACGTGAAGGTGCTGTCCGACGGCTGGACCGCCGTCACCCGTGACCGTTCCCTGTCGGCGCAATTCGAACATACGGTTGCGGTGACACCAGGTGGGGTCGAGATTTTCACGCTGTCACCGAAGGGATGGGAAAAGCCGAAGTTTGCGACTTCGGAGGCGCGATGAGGACGCGAACAACCACGGCATGGCGGCACGGTGGCGCGTCTCGAACGCGTTGAATTCGGTGGCGTAGCGCTGCGTCAGAGAAATATCGTCGAGCCCTTCGAGCAGGCAGCGCTTCTGCAGCGGATGAATATCGAAGGCGTGGGTGC
>DATGVJ010000004.1:0-37955 GCA_035300505.1 Xanthobacteraceae bacterium | reverse complement strand
GCGCCTTGTAACGAAGCCATTTCATTCTGGGGTCCCGTTTTCAACTTTGTCCGGCAACTCGATTTTGTCCGGCACCGGATGCAAACCCTGTTCCGGATGCGATTTCCCCGGCATCGCGCGTTCGAGGTAGATCCAGGAGCGATCCCTGCGATCGGCAGTCTGAAAGACGTCGATGTAGGATTGCAAGCGCAGGATCACGGCGATTTCGTCGAGCCCTTCAAGCAGAGCCGTGCGACGCTCCGCCGGAACCTCAAATGCTATCTCGCGGCCGTCCGGGCCTTGCAGGACGTTGCGTTCGAGATCAACCGTCATCATGGGCGCTCGCACCTGGGACACGGCGTCGGCAAGGACTGAGTATTTTTCGAGCGGAAGCGTGACGGGCAGCAATCCATTCTGGAACGCATTGTCGTAGAAAATATCGGCAAAGCTCGGGGCAATCACCACGCGAATTCCAAAGCGCAGGAGCGCCCAGACGGCTCGCTCGCGCGAACTCCCGCAACCGAAGTTTGGGCCGGCCAGAAGTATTTTGCTCTCGCGGAACTTCGGCTTGTTCAAAATGAATTCGCGAATTTCACTGCCATCGGGACGGTACCGCCAGTTGGCGAACAACAATGCACCGAGGTCCGCCGAAGTGGATCGCCCCGCGATCGTCGGGCTCATGGCATCGGTCGTGATATTCGGCAACAACAAGGGAGCCGCGACGCCTGAAACACTGGTGAAGGGCTGCACTTTCATCACCTCTTCAACAATTTGCGAACATCGACGATGCAGCCGGACACTGCCGCCGCCGCCACCATGGCGGGGCTCGCCAGATGGGTGCGGGCCTGCGGGCCCTGGCGATGCTCGAAATTCCGATTGGTAGTGGAGATCGACCGTTTGCGGGGATCGACCATATCGCCATTGCTGGTCACGCACATCGAACAGCCGGCGTTGCGCCATTCAAACCCCGCCTCGATGAATATCTTGTCGAGTCCGGCGGCTTCAGCGGCTGCCTTGACCTGCATCGACCCCGGCACGACCAGGGCCTTTACGCCCTCATGCACCTTGCGCCCCTGCACGACCCGGGCCGCAGCCTCAAGGTCGGACAGCCTGCTATTGGTGCAAGAGCCGATGAACGCATAATCGATCGGTATGTCTTCCAGCGTATGGCCCGGCGTCAGCGCCATATAGGTCAAGGCGCGCTTGATCGCCGCGCGCCGCTCCGGATCCGCAACCGCGAACGGGTCCGGCAAAGGTTCATCGACGGCGACCAGATCCTGTGGCGACGTGCCCCAGGTGATTTGCGGTCGCACGTGGCTGCAGTCGATTTCGAAGTCGCGGTCGAACATGGCTCCCGGGTCGGATTGCAAACCGCGCCAGTCCGCAAGCGCTGCATCCCACTTCGATCCGGTCGGCGCGAACGGCCGCCCCGCCACATATTGAATAGCCGCGTCATCCGGCGCCACGATGCCCATGCGCGCTCCGAATTCGATCGACATGTTACAGACAGTCATGCGCTCTTCGGGGGTCATGGTTCGAATTGCGTCCCCGGCATATTCCACGGCAAACCCGGTGCCAACCGCGACACCGTGCTTACCGATGAAATAGAGAATCAGGTCCTTCGCATAGATGCCTTCCTGGGGAGTGCCGCGGAAGGTGACACGCATCTGCTTCGGCTTGCGCATCAGCAGGGCCTGCGCCGCCATCACATGCATCACTTCAGTGGTGCCGATGCCCCAGGCAAGTGCGCCGAGGCCGCCGTTGGTCGCCGTATGGCTGTCGCCACAAACGAGTGTGCAACCCGGTAGTGCAATACCGAGTTCCGGCGCAATGACATGAACGATGCCCTGGCGCGGACTGTCGACATCGTAGAGTTCAAGCCCGAATTCAATGCAATTCACGCGCAGCGCACGAATTCGCTCCTGCCCTGGCGGATAGGATTCGCCGGTGCGGCCCGGCAGGGTCGATACGATGTGATCGACCACCGCAAAATTCAGGGTCGGATTACGAACGGTGCGAAATGTTGCGCGCAAGCCATCGAAGGCCTGCCGGCTCGAGCCGTCGTGAATAAGGTGACGATCGATATGGAGGAGCGTGCGGCCATCGCTCAATTCGCGAATGACATGCCGTTTCCAGATCTTGTCGATCAGCGTCGGCATTACGCATACCTCCGGGTCCGAGCGCGCAGACCACATCGAGTTCGATTAAGGGTTACGACCGGCGAAGTGCGCTGCACCGGTCATGGGTTTGACATGCTTGGGAAATTTGCAGAATGTCCCGGCGGCGTCAACGAACCTCGGAGGCGAGGCGCCAATATCCACCATCGGCGCGATCCGCGGAAATTGCAATCAACCCAATGAATTCACCCAAAACGCTTTTTTCCAAGATATGGGACGAGCATGTCATTGCCGACCTTGGCGACGGCCTCGCGCTGCTCCATGTCGACCGCCACCTGCTGCATGACCTTAACGCCATGAAAAGCCTCAAGGAGTTGCGTGAGCGCGGCTACGCGGTGCGCAACCCGGAGCTCACGGCAGCGACCCCCGACCACGGCCTTTCCACGCAGCCGGGCCGGACCGACTTAAGCAACCCCGCCCACACAGACCTGCTCAAGGGCCTGCGCAGCGAGACATCAGCATCCGGCATCAGACTCTATGACATCAACCAGGCCGGCCACGGCATCGTGCATGTCATGGCGCCTGAACTCGGCCTGACCCAGCCCGGGTGCCTGGTCGTGTGCGGCGACAGTCACACCTGCACCCACGGCGGCATCGGGGCGCTGGGATTCGGGCTTGGCCGCAGCGAAGTCATCCACGTGCTGGCGACCCAGACGCTCTATCAGAAGAAGCCGCGCCAGATGCGCATCCGGTTTGAAGGTGTGCCAAGCCGCGGGGTCACACCCAAGGACCTCATCCTGCATCTCATCGGTACAATCGGCGTAGCCGGCGGCAACGGTCATGCGGTCGAGTTCGCGGGTTCGACCATCCGGGCGATGCCGGTTGAAGGACGGTTGACCATCTGCAACCTCGCGGTCGAACTCGGCGCCAAGATTGGTATGATCGCACCCGACAAGACCACGTTTGAATACGTTGCGGGGCGCCCGCTGGCCCCGCGGGGCCCCGAATGGGACCTGGCGGTCGATTATTGGAAGACGCTTTCGACAGATGCGGACGCGGCCTTCGATCGAGAAGTCGAGATCGACGCGACGAATGTAGCGCCGCAGGTGACCTGGGGGACGAGCCCGCAGGATGTCATTGCGATCGACGGCCGCGTACCGGACCCCGCCACGGTCACTGATCCGGATCGCCGCAAGGCTATTGCTGCGGCGCTCGACTATATGGGGCTCACGCCCCAACAGCCGATTGCCGGAACCCCGATCGATTGGGTCTTCATCGGATCGTGCACCAATGGGCGGCTCACCGATCTGCGCGCGGCCGCCTCGGTTGCCAAAGACCGCAAGGTTGCAAAGGACGTGCGGGCGTGGGTGGTGCCGGGCTCGCAAAACGTCAAGACCGCCGCGGAAGCCGAGGGTCTCGATCGCATTTTTGTGGATGCCGGATTCGAATGGCGCGAACCCGGCTGTTCTATGTGCCTTGCGGCCAACAACGAAACGATCCCGCGCGGACAGAGGTCCGTCTCCACCACCAACCGCAACTTCGAAGGCCGCCAGGGTCCGGGCGCACGCACGCACCTTGCGAGCCCCGCCATGGCGGCCGCCGCGGCCATCGCGGGCTGCATCACCGACATCCGGGAATTGCAAATCTAGTCCATGCAAAAGTTCACCGTACACACCGGGGTCGCAGCCCCTCTCCTCCGCCCGAATGTCAATACGGACGTGCTCGTCCGCATCGAGCGCATGATCCATGTGCCGCGCGGACAGCTCGGGCCCCATTGTTTTGAGGCATGGCGCTATCGCCCCGACGGCTCGGAAGATCCCGAATTTGTGCTCAACCGTCCACCCTATCGCAAGGCCACGATCCTGATTGCTGGCGATAATTTCGGCTGCGGCAGTTCACGCGAGCCGGCCGTGTGGGCTTTGTCGGAGATGGGCTATCGTTGCGTAATCGCGCCGAGCTTTGGCGACATTTTCTTCAACAACTGTTTCCAGACCGGCATGCTGCCGATCGTCCTGCCGGCATCCGTGGTTTCCGAATTGGCAACCGAGGCGGAATGCGATCTGGCCGATGCTTCCGCGAGCAAACAGTTCACGATCGATCTCGTCAACCAGGTGATCGTGACGTCGGAGGGAAGGCGCGTTTCCTTTAAGATCGATGGCGCCAAACGCCGGGCCTTGCTCGAAGGATTGGAAGAAATCCAGATGACGCTCACGCTGGCCGCGGAAATCGCGCACTTCCAGGAAAACGACGCCAAGCGCCGGCCGTGGATCTACAGGTTTTGAGTTTGGAGAAATATGCCGATGCGCAATCGTCCAAATCTGATCGTTCTTCCGGGCGATGGCATCGGGCCGGAAGTCATCCGCCAGACCGTGCGTATTGTCGAATGGTTCGCAAGCAAACGCGGTTTTGATTGTGACATCCGCCACGAGGATTTTGGAGCGGAAGCCTATCGCCGCACCGGCATTTTTCTCAAGGAAGAAGTGCTGGCCGACATGATGACGGCTGATGCAGTCTTGTTCGGCGCGATGGGCGGCGCCCTGGAGGCAAACCCCATACCGCACGAGATCAGGCGGCGCTGGGGCCTGTTGCGGGTGCGCAAGGAGATGGAGCTGTTCGCCAATTTGCGTCCGGTCAAATCGTTGAACTCGCTCGCGGCCGCTTCGCCGCTGCGCCAAGAGGTCGCGCGCGATGTCGATCTCATCATCCTGCGCGAACTCATCGGCGGGATTTATTTCGGCGAGCCACGCGGCATTGAAACGCTCGCCGACGGCCAGCGCCGTGGCTATGACACGCAGGTCTATACCAGTTCGGAAATCCTCAGAATCGGCAAAGTTGCCTTTGAGATCGCCGCCAAGCGCAACAAGCGCGTGACATCGGTCGACAAATCGAACGTCATGAAGAGCGGCGCGCTCTGGCGCGAGGAAATCGATGCGCTCAAGGCGCAGCAATTTCCCGATATCACGCTCAATCACATGTATGTCGACAACTGCGCCATGCAGCTCATTCGCGCGCCGCGCCAGTTCGACGTGCTGGTCATGGACAATCTGTTCGGCGACATTCTTTCCGATTGCGCCGCCATGATCACGGGCTCGCTCGGCATGCTGCCGTCGGCGTCGCTCAGCGCGGCCGGACCGGATGGGCGCCGCCGCGCACTGTACGAACCCGTGCACGGCAGCGCACCCGATATCGCGGGCCAGGAGAAAGCCAATCCGCTGGCCGCCATGTTGAGTTTCGGCATGGCGCTCGAACTTTCGTTCAATCGCGGCGATGATGCCAAGCTTCTAGACCAGGCGATCGAACTCGCGCTCCAGGACCAGCGCACGGCCGACCTTGCGGAAGCCGGCAAAGTAACAGTGTCGACGTCGCAAATGGGCGATGCGGTGCTTACAGCGCTGCATCGCTTGACCGCATGATGAGACACCGCATGAGCAACACGCCAAAATTTGTAGGATGGGTTGAGCGGACGCGCCCTCTTTGGCGCGCACCGCGAAACCCATCAACACCGCCGATGGGTTTCGACCAAGCGCATCATAGATGCGCTTTGTCTCAACCCATCCTACGATCGACCGCATGATCAAACCGAATAGGACAGCACAATGATCGACGACCTTCCGCAGAACAAGTTCAAGCGCGCGCTCGCCGCCAAGCAAACGCAGATCGGCCTTTGGATGTCGCTCACAAGCCCGTTCGCCACCGAAGTGGTGGCGGGCGCAGGTTTCGACTGGATCCTGCTCGACATGGAGCATTCGGCGAATGATCTGCCGGAGATCGTCCACCACCTGCGCGCAGCCCAAGGCGGCACGGCCGAGCCGATCGTGCGCGTGCCATGGAACGAGCCCGTCATGGTCAAGCGCGTCCTCGACGTGGGCGCACAATCGCTGTTGTTTCCATTCGTGCAATCGGCCGACGAGGCGCGCCGCGCCGTTGCGGCCACCCGCTATCCACCCAATGGCATCCGCGGCGTCGCCGGCCTCACGCGCGCTACGCGCTACGGCCGCATCCCGGATTATTTCAAGCGCGCCGAAGCAGAGATTAGCGTGATCGTGCAGGTCGAGACCCGGAAAGCAGTCGCGGCGATCG
Organism: Xanthobacteraceae bacterium; assembly: GCA_035300505.1. GTDB lineage: Bacteria > Pseudomonadota > Alphaproteobacteria > Rhizobiales > Xanthobacteraceae > VAZQ01. The sequence goes on along the minus strand of DATGVJ010000004.1, from coordinate 31,779 downwards.
AAGAGATCGCAGCGGTCGAAGGCATCGACGGCATCTTCATTGGCCCGGCGGATCTCTCGGCCGATCACGGCCATCCCAACAATTGGCAGCGCCCCGAAATCTGGTCTGCGATCATCGAGGCCGGACAGCGTATCCAAAAGGCTGGAAAATCGGCGGGCTTCCTCTCCGCGCGCGAGGACGATTGTCGTAAAGTGCTCGCAGCCGGTTTTGGTTTCGTGGCCGTCGGCAGCGACACTGGCGTTCTGGCGCGGCAGAGCGAAGCGCTGGTGAAGATGTATAAGTCGTGACGTCTCCCGGGCGAAGTGCGCCCGGGAGACGCTAATCGGGACCGTGATCAAAAAGGAGAGACGCCGTGAAACGCTTGGCCAGTACTCTTCTGATCGTCTGTGGATTGCTACTTGCCGTACCTTGGTTCGCCGCGGCGGGTTACGCCCAAGAGTACTACCGTGGCAAAACCGTCTCAATATTCGCCGGGCGTCCGCCGGGCGGTGGGGTTGATTCCGAAATGCGACTGCTGGCCCACCATCTGGCGGGCCACATTCCGGGCAGGCCCAACATTATTCCAAAGAACATGCCGGGCGCCGGCGGCGTCGCGCTTGGCAATCATCTCTTTGGCGTGGCCGCACCCGACGGCCTCACACTCGGCGTTCCGGGACGAACCGCATTTCTGCTGGCGCCCGCGACCGGCAATCCCAACGCGCGCTACGATTTGCAGAAGCTCACCTACATCGGCAGCGCCGCCAGCAGCAATTTCATCCTGTGGCTGCGCAAGGGCGCGAATATTTCGACGCTCGCACAGTTGCGCGCCAGCAAGACGATCCTCGTCTTCGGCGGCAGCAGCGGTGGAAATTCCGACACGGTCGTGCCTGAGCTGCTCCTGAAATACCAAAATCTCCCGATCAAGGTCGTGCGCGGCTATCCTGGAACGGCCGAACAGGCGCTGGCGCTCGAACGCGGCGAGATCGACGGCATGTTCACCGAACGGGCAAGCTTTCGCGCCGATCCGGTCGCGTCGGGTCTTGCGGTGCCGATCCTCCAGACCTTTCCGATGGAGCCAGGTCTCCCACTACTCGATGAGATTGCGCGCAATCCAATGGAAAAAGCGCTCTACAGATTGTTCGAAGTTCCGTTGCGCGTGGGCTTAGCCCTCGTGGCGCCGTCGGAACTCCCCGGCGACATTACCCGCACGCTGCGTGCGGCCTATCTCGATACGGTATCGAGCCGCGATTACGTCGCGGAAGCCACCAAGCGCGGCTTCGACGCCGGCCGGCCCAACCGCGGCGAGGACATCGCGGATTACATTGCAAAGAGCCTGACGAATATTCCCGCCGACGTGATCGCGGAGTTTCGGACGTTTGGTCAGTGAGGGCAAAGGGTGCCTGGTTCAGGAACGCAATCGAACACTGAATATCCGTCAGCACGCATCACAGAAATGCGACGCGATGGAATTAAAATCATCAGCATCGGCAAGAAGCGCGACCCCCAATGCCCACCCATTCGAAATGTACGCTTTAGACGAAGAAGCACCAAAGCGCCCTGCCCAGTGGCAGTCTGCGGGTTACGCATGAACAGACCCGTCCGTTTCGTCTTTTCCACCATTGGCGGATTTTTCCTCTTTTTCTGCTAGCATCGCGACCTCCCGCCACGCTTGCGCCATTTTTTTAAACGTCACCGCATACCTGGGCATTTGGCGTGCCATTTCATCGCATTGTTCGGCGTATTTGCGGTATTCTGCGGCGGTATTCATATGAACGCTCCTTCCCCTAGAGAACGTCCCGCTAAATTACGAGTTCCCTTGACAATTGTTTCAAATTTTCTGGAACAAATCTGTATTTCAGAAATTTCCGTGTAATTACTGGGGGACTGGTAACATGACGCGTGTTGATGAATATCGGTTGTGGGCCGCTATGTGCTTGCGCATAGGCCAAAAAGTTATCCATTCCGAGCGTCGGGCTCAATTAGTAGAAATGGCACAACAATGGTACGATCTTGCCGACCGAGTGGAAGATCGCTCGAAAGAGAGACTTAATTCATCTAATTCATCCGAAATACGGCGAATCAACTTTGAATCAGAGGGTCTCTGATTTCGTATTTTTTTGATCACTTCGTTGATAGCGATCTCTGCATCCGCCGCCCCGCTTCTCAGGCACTTTACTCACAGGTTTACGCATACCGCCAAACTAAGCGCCGCGGCACCTTCTGCTAAGGTGAACAACTTCGCTTGTAGAGTTCCATCGGGGTGGCCGGAACCCGATCTGGAATTTCGTCATAGCGCCAATTTAGTCGCCACTGTCGGCTGACGGCGATGATCATGACCGGCAGCACTCTCAAGCGATGCTGCCAAGCGCAATTGAATAGCGCCAAATCCCAGTAAAAAGTCTTCGCGGCTCAAATCATGCCAACCGGCGGCAATCTTCGGCAACCGTCGGCAATTCAGTTCCCCGGGGCGTTTCTGTAAATGCGGCGTCACCTGGCCCCGGATAATCCGGGCCGATCAAAGGAGATACCCATGACGAAGCCCTTCACCCGAGTTGCAACTGCTCTCGTCGCCAGCATGTCGGTCGCCTTATTCATGTCTACCCAATCGCAGGCTCAATCCCCGAAATCGCCCTATGAAAGCCCGGCGCTCGTCAACGCGATCATGTTCCATGAAATCGATGCGATGACCCCGACAGAGCAGGAAGCGAAAAGCCGGTACGCCCTCTCGATCATCGGATTCAGCGTTTGGTTCAACAGCCGATGCAACTTCCTGCCCCAGAATATCGAGACCGCCATCATAGCGGTCTACGACCAGGTCAGGCAGGACAGCGCCGTTGCAGAGGCCAACCGCTCGCCCGAACAGAGACTGAGGGTCGATGCGGTTTGGAGCGGGCTGCGCGATGCCAAGACCTTCCTTGGGGAACAAGACCTTCCTTGGGGAAAATGGCTGCGCGCAGGCGGATGCAAAGCGGGCGGCCGCATCGCTGAAACTCACCCTTGAAATGGCCCAAGCTACGCGGCCGGCCGCTGCGAACACTACTGCTCTGGCGCCGGCCGCCACATCGGAGAAGCCCGGGAAATGATTTGCAGAAGTGAACGGCAACCGACGTGTCGCCAATCTTCGGACCGGCGCAATTTGCGCCGGTCTATTCGGCGGGTCGATTTCGAGATCGGCAGTCGCGGACCAAGCGTTCATTCGCTCCAATGCCGCAGCGTGCTTCAATTGAGTGCAATGTTTGCGTTCGAATCCCTCAATGGAAGCGATCGCCCCCGTCAGCGATGCCAAGGAGGTGCAATGCTCGCGGTGGATTACAAATCATTCGAAATAGAACAAATTCTGTGCGTGAATTTCCTGAACTTGACCACCCACATTCGTATTTCGCTGCGCTCATACGAGCTGCTACGACGCATCGCTTATCCTGACCGTTCGATTTAGCGCGAGACTCCGCCAAATCGTCGAGCGATGACCAAACGTTAATCAGCGCATCACCTACATTTAGTGGATAACTGCCCCTGCTAAATGTTTCGAGAGTGGATAACTGGCCTTGCTGAATTTTCCGATGCGAAAATTGACGTACATTGTCGTTCGATCAGTTTGGGAATCGGTGTGTGTTCCGATGGCTCACACGCTCCGGCCTCCACAACTGAATGGAGGCTACAATGTCGCCCACATGCAAGTGGTTGCTCAGCCACGTCCTCTCGCTGTTTGTAATTTGTGGCGCAAATGCACAAACCTACGTCCAACAGCGTGGCTCACTGTGGAAGATCCAGCACGAAGGTCATCCGCAGGATTTGCTACTACATGACAAGTTCTACTCAACCTGGAACCAGCCCAACAACGGGAACCGTCGCAGGGTGTCTTGCTGTAACAGCCAGGATTGCTATCCAACCAACATCGTCCTCAAAGAGGGGAAGTGGTGGGCGCAGCGCAGAGAAGACTTGAAGTGGATTATGGTTCCCGACGGCAAGCTGGAGCACAACCAAGCTGACCCTCGGGAAAGTCCCGACCACCAAAGTCATGCCTGCATCTCTCCACCGATTGGCGGCGACTACGTATTCTGCGCCGTTTTGGGATCGGGGCTGTGACTGTTACGCAACTTCAGCAGGTCCACACTGAGACAGACGCCACCCGTTGCTTCAACTGCGGCTCGAAACTCGGTGACAGGCGCTGTGCCGCAAGCACACCACGTGGCCCTCGATGGTTCTGTGGACAAGAACCAAGGAGCAATCCGACGGATAGTTGCTATCAGCACTGGAAGATGCGGCAACCGAGGAAGCATTGATGAAGAAATGGTGCGAACACTGCGGGTCGAAACTTGGACTTGGCGTCCGCTTCCTCAACCTATGGAACCGTCAGGAGTGGGTGCACGTGCGCTTCTGCTCTACCCTCTGTCAAACCACCTACGAGTTGGAACAAAGGACCCAGACCGCCCGCAATCGTTGGACAGACTCTTTAGCTTGCGACGCCCCGTGATTTTCACTGGTCTCTTGCTCTAGCATGCGGCAACGGAAGTTCATCCACCTTGTAACCACGCTTGCCAAGCTTTGATGCGCCCCAGGTCAGGCGCCAACGCTCGCATGTACGCCTTTTTGCATTTTATTGAACAGAATTGCAGGCGGAAGTGGTAGTGACGAACGAGGCCAAAACGACCTTTGCAAGTATGACACCGTTGGGGCATTTGTTCCTCCTCGTTTGGCTGCACAGCCAAAATTGACAGCAGGACTCGTTGGAATTGCTCCGAGGCTTTTGCTTGCAGAACAATATGGGGCCGGCTGGAGTGTTCGCGGCACAGGGGGCAGACGAAAATTCCGTACTGCGGTTAACGCACCGATGTATCTCCTGTTCATTTACATAGGAAAGTTGGGCGACATTCATAGCCCTCCAAGCTAAATCTTTTTCATCTGAAGCAATAAAGCAGGGCAACCCGCCATCCCTCCGAAACATCGTTGGCTTCTGCCTGGAGCCGCTTGCCCACGTCCGCCTCAGGACCGCCTCGCGCGCTGAGGACGAACTCCCGGCAAAGGTTGGCCGGGCGTCAATCGATTTGTCGGAGCTGTTGCGGCTCCAGCGGATCGCGATTGGCGATGTGCGATTCGTTCGCTTCGGCCTGCGTCGCGAGGGCGGATTCATCGGTGGTCATGATCGCAATTCGTAAGCGCCGATCCCTGACCACGTGAGCGCGCGCTGGGACGAGCTTTAACCGAATATCAAACGACGCTCGGCCGCACGTCGTTGTCGTCTCCGAGTTGCGCTATATCCCGGCCGAGCAACTCCCCCCGGAGCTTGCTTCTATTGTTAGAAGGGCAATTTGTTTTTAATTAGACAGTTAACTGACATTCTTGTCATGTTTGATTACTCAACGAACCATATTGTCGCAGCACATCCTCCTTTACACAACGCGCGATGTGAGATTTGTTGGATAGGGGGTAACCGGCACCACAGAGCGCACGCGAAGCCGCTCCTGTATGTTGGATACCGGACAAATGAGTGGCTGCTGAGGGTCTTGCCATCACGTGCGGATTTATTGACGACAAGGCTAAAACGGTGTCGTGAGCTTTTTTAAAAAATAGCGCAGTACGAATACGATGGCTCCATCATTGAGTTGGAGCACTCGCACGAAGGCAAATTCGCTTCGATCCGAGCGGTATGATTTGTAGCAAAACCTCGCCCACGTCGTTGAGCATTCGCTCAACGGCAATGTTCGCGTGATTTACGTCTAGTCGAAAAGGGAGCCCCCGCCGACAGGGGCTAGCGGGGGCTCTGAGGGAATAGGGCAACTCGGAGGTCTGCCCACGACGAGATTATCTGGAATGCCGCTCCAAGACCACCGCTCCGGCCGATTATCCACCGACACTTCAATTTACACTGAACCCAAAATAGAGGCCGAGAACAATAAGAATGGCGCAAACCATTATCGCGAAGCACGTACTTAACGACAGGGTTTGGGGCAAATTTCTCGGTGGATTTCGTCCGATGCCAGGATCAGGAAGCGCGACCATTGTAGTTTCCCTTTCATAACGACCCAGAAGTGCTCTAACACAGTAATACCTCTCGTTTTGGAAGGTTCCTTCAGTCGGGAAAATATTTGACGCTTCCTTTGAACACGTCCCAAAGAGTTGGCGCGTCGTCGCCTTTCGTGCAAAGACGGGAGAGACGTATGAAAAGCAGACGCAGTTTTACGTGTAAGGTAAAGATAGGACTTGTCCGATATTCCCACCACCACCTGCAATTCTGCTCAAAGAAGTGAATGGACGCCTACGTACTTTGGTCCTGGATCGGGATCGCGTCAGAAGTTGGATGGCATGGCTGCACGGGGTTAGAAAAGAATACACCGCCCTGCAACGCGGGCGGCTCTTTCTTTCAGCGGTGTCAAAATGGTGCCAAACGGAACCCAAGCAGTTAAGAAATTGATTTTAGTGGCGTCCCCGGCAAGACTCGAACTTGCGACCCTCGGTTTAGGAAACCGATGCTCTATCCGGCTGAGCTACGGGGACTTTCGCTTGGTTTTCCGCAAACTGCTCCACGTCCTCAAGAAGTTTCGGCCACTTTCAAGTAATGCATTATGAGCTCGATGGCAATTAGGGCAAATCACATGGATCGCAGTTCCGCGGTTACGCGGGCTTTTCTTCTAGCGGCAAGACCTTGAAGCAAGAGCCGCCTGAAGGCGGGACTCCAAACCCAAGCATGTGTTGGTCAACCCGCTGAAACTTGCTTAGGATTGGTGTCCAACGTTAAGCGTCGCCAAATCAAATCTCAGGAGGACTTTCGTGACAAGCGAACGAACCGCCAAACTTGCCGCCTTCAATGGCTGGAATGAACTGTTGGCGATGCGCGACCGGCAGCGGGAAGCGCGCAAGACTGCCGTCCAGGTGGTGCGGCTTTCGGAACTGCCGCTGGAAAACAACCAGCATGGCCTGATGCGCTGGTATCTGCACCCGGCGATCACCGACACGATCTTGTCGACGCTTTCGATCTACCGCCAGGAAATCCCGCCCGGCAGCCGCTCCGGCCGGCTCAAGTTCCAGGGCGGACAGGTCATGTTCATCGTCGAGGGTCGTGGTTACACGCTGCTCGATGGCGTCAAGCACGAATGGGAAGCCGGCGACGTTCTCAACCTGCCGGCCAAGCGGGACGGCATCGTGATCCAGCACTTCAACAGCGATGAAGCCACGACCGCCGCCTTTCTGGCGGTCGAACCAAATTTGTTCGCCGCGACCAGCGTCGATCGCGGCGCGGGTTTCCATCAACTGGAACAATCTCCGGACTACAAACCCTCCGAAACAACCCGCTGACAGCGGCAACGCGCAACAGGTCCGCAACAAATTCATTCAAGGAACACCCCATGGCCGAAATCGAACGTACCCGCGAGCGCGAACGCGGCACAATTCCGGAAACCCCGTATGAGATTTTCATCCGCAGCCGGAAGGAATTTCTCGAACGCCAGGAAACCGGCCAGGTGGTGGTGAAACCCTCCGACCGCGAGTTCTTCATCACGCGGCAGGGGCGGCTCATGTACCACCTCAATCCGGAGATTCACAAGAACACGCCGCTGCAGGATTGGCGCGTCTTTTCACACGACCTCAAGACCCACTCGGGCAAGCATCGCCACCAGGGCGGCCTCGTCATCTACGTGATCATCGGCAAGGGCTATTCCGTGGTCGACGGCGAACGCGTCGACTGGCAGGCCGGCGATCTGTTACTGTTGCCAATCAAGCCTGGCGGCGTCGAGCACCAACATTTCAACCTGCAGCCGGGGCAGGATTGCCGCTGGATCGCATTCTCCTATATGCCGTTCTTCGATCACGTGGCGTCCGAGTTTACGCAGACCGAATTGTCGCCTTTGTTCAAGGCGCAGAATTCGTGACCGGCGACGCCGGTTCGCCGTCCTTCCGGGACCTTAGCCGGCGCGAGGTCCGAGTGGAACTGCTACAAACATTGTAGCAACTCAGGGATTGGCAACGATGGTGATTAGCGCTGCATATCGATTTACCCTCGCGTGTCTGTGCGCGCTGGCGATGCCGCACGCCGGGCACGCCCAGACACCTGCGGAATTCTACCGCGGCAAGACGCTGTCGCTGATCATCCCGAATGCGCCGGGCGGTTCGTTCGATCTCTACGCTCGGCTTACAGCCAATCACCTCGGACGGTTCATTCCCGGCAATCCGTCGATCGTCGCGCAGAACATGCCGGGCGCCGCCGGCATGCAGGCCGCGAATTATCTCACGAATATTGCACCAAAGGACGGCACGGTCCTCTCCGTGCTGGTGCCGAACATCACGCTCGCCCAAATCCTCGGGGTCCAGTCCATCGGTTACGACACCCGCAGGTTCAATTGGATCGGCCGGATCATCGCAACCACCGCCACGCTGTTTACCTGGCACACGTCGGGCACACAGACACTTGCCGATCTCAAAGCGAAGGAGACAATGATTGCGAGCACCGGAGCCTTGAGCCAGGCCAACATCGTCTCGACCATGCTCAACGGCGTCGTCGGCACCCGGATCAAATTGATCCGTGGCTACCGCGGCAGCGGGGAAGCAGCCCTTGGGGTCGAGCGCGGCGAGGCCGATGGCACACTTATGCCCTGGGAGTTCCTCAAGTCCGCGCATGCCGATTGGGTGCACGACAAGAAAATTTCGATCGTGACCCGCTTCGTGCGCCGCCCGATACCTGAGCGACCTGATGTTCCTTCCGTCTACGACTTGGCAGAGACACCTGAGCAAGCAAATGTGCTTCGGTTGTTCCTGGGCGCTGACGAAATGGGCCATCCGATTGCCATGCCGCCCGACGTGCCGCGCGATCGCGTCGAAGCGGTTCGCAATGCACTGGCCGCGATGGTCCGCGACCCGGAATTCCGCAACGATGCAAAAAGGCGCCAGCTCGATCTCCTGCCGGGGCGTCATGATGAATTGGAAAAAACCGTGGCCGAGGCCTTTGCGGCGTCAGCGGCGGAAATCGAAATTGCACGAAGGTTTTTCAAGCAATAGGCGGCAGCGCACACGGCACTCGTATCCCGGATGGAGCGCCGTGAGCGCTCCTTCGAGCGCTCATGGAGCGCAATCAGGGGACACGGCCAATCCAAGCGCACCGCCCCGCATTGCGCGCGCACCGTCAAGTTTGCGCTGATGGCGCAATCTTAACGGTGCGCGCTCCATGCGGGGCTACGATCCTATTCCGCCCTACAGGCCCCAAAATATTCTGGGGAAAACGTCGATAGAGATGCCGGATCCCGCACCATGTCGTAACAACATACCTCTGCCGGTAATTTGTTAGTCCCGAAGGTGCCTTTTGCCGCAGTGCTGCCCCATTCTGACACTTGATTTACCGCCCATGGGGCTGTGGGGATGTACGCGTGATCATTGGCGTCATGGATCGTGCCGATTTTTCGGTACGGTGATGGTGCTTGCTGTGGCGTTGCAAACCGCCACGCATGCCCAGACCCCGCTATCGCGAGCCCCGCAACCATCTGCCGCAACTGCTTGCCGATTCGAATCGGTTGGCGAAGGCACCGTTTCGGGCGTCGTAGATGGCCGAAGTTTCGTGCTCACCGATGGCCGTGAAATCCGCCTCGCGGGCCTTGAAGTACCGACGGTTCGGCCTGGCGAGGTGAGCAGTCCCTCCGACGCCGGCCATGCATCCAGGACAAAGCTCGAATCCATTCTTGCGGGGGCGACCGTCAAATTGAGCCAGGCTCGGCCTGCAAACGACAGGTATGGACGCACCATCGCCTATGTGGATACAATATCTGGCGGGTTGCAGCGCGCCGTCGCGCCAGCCATGGTGGCTGCGGGATTCGCCCGGGTCGGGGCCCAGGTCGAGACCATGGCCTGCGCGGTCGAACTATTGTCACAAGAACGTGCGGCACGTGCGAGTAGGCTTGGCCTGTGGGCCGAACCATATTATGTCGTATTTGAGGCCGGCAACGGGGCGGCGCTCCTGGACCACCAGGGTCAATTCGCCATCGTCGAAGGCAAGGTGGCTTCCGTACGCACGAGCGGGAGCATCATCTACATAAATTTCGGGCGGAGATGGTCAGAGGCGCTCACGGTGACGATTCAGAAACGTCATGAGCGCATCTTCTCGGCGTCGGGGATCGCGCCGGGATCGTTGGAAAGCCGACGGGTCCGTGTCCGCGGCTGGATCGATGAGAGGGGCGGGCCACGTATCGAAGCAACCCGGCCCGAACAGATCGAGATTGCTGAACTGAAGTAGGCTTATGGCGAGCAGGGGGACCAAACAGACGGCGCGTAGAGCGGCATGCCGGTTGATGGCATGGCTGCCGAGAATCGCGTGGGCGAAAAGCGTCGCGCTTGCCCTCATGCTTCCCCTCATGCTTGGCGGCTGCTTTTCCGCGGCCATTCCGGACCGGAAAGTCACTGTCGCCGAGACACCGAAACCCGCCCCACCGCCACCTGTCGTAACTGCGACCGCGACGGTCCGGGAGCATCAGCGAATTGTTGCCGCTTATAACGGCATCTATGAAGACCCGCGACTGGATACGCTCATTCGCGATACGGTTGACAAACTGGTCAGTGCGTCCGAACGACCGGACCAGCGCTATCGCATTACGGTCCTGAACTCGCCCGCGATAAATGCGTTCGCGCTGCCGAGCGGCGACCTTTATGTGACGCGCGGACTGATTACACTTGCCAACGACTCGTCCGAAATCGCTTCGGTGCTGTCGCACGAAATGGCTCATGTGATTGCGCAGCATGCCACCATTCGCGAGGATCGCGCCCGCCAGGTCGCCCTCGTCAACCGCGTGTTCGACAATTTTGGCTCCGATCCCGAATCGAGTGCGATGGCGCTCGCCAAATCCAAGATCACGCTCGCAAGCTTCTCGCGCTCACAGGAATTCGAGGCCGACGGGATTGGGGTTGGAATTGCGGCACGCGCCGGTTTCGACCCCTATGGGGCGTCGCGTTTCCTCTCTTCGATGGGCCGCAACTCCGAACTGCGGCCTAACGCCAGCGCACCGATGGACCCACGATCACCGGATTTCCTTTCGTCCCATCCCGCAACGCCCGAGCGGATCCAGAATGCGCAGGTCAATGCGCGCCATTTCTCCGCGCCCGGCAATGGCGAGCGCAATCGCGCCGCCTATCTGGCCGGCGTCGAAGGCATGATCTACGGCGAAGATCCGAGCGAAGGAATGGTCCGAGGCCGCCGGTTCCTGCATCCACGGCTCGGGTTCACCTTCATGGCGCCGGATGGATTCACGCTGGAAAATACCGCACAGGCGGTGCTTGGCATCAAGGAAGGCGGCAGCCAGGCGCTGCGGCTCGATGTCGTGCGCGTCCCTCAAGAACAGCCGCTGACGGAATATCTGACCTCGGGTTGGATCGAGGGTATCGACAACGCGTCCGTGGAAAACGTCGGCATCAGCGGTTTCGTCGCCGCCACTGCCACCGCCAAGGGCGCGCAATGGAATTTCCGTCTTTTTGCCGTCCGCTATGAAAACGACGTCTACCGCTTCATCTTTGCAGCCAAACGCTTGACCCCGGATGTCGACAAGGGCTTTCGCGGCGCGGTGGGTACCTTCCGCCGTATGAGCCCGGCAGAGACCAATTCTTCCAAACCAAACCGCCTCAAGGTCGTGACGGTTGCGGAAGGCGATACAGTTGAACGGCTGGCAAACCGAATGGCAATCCATGACCGGCCGCTGGAACGGTTCCGCGTTCTCAATGGGCTGGGACCAAATGATCGCCTCCATGCTGGCGACAGCGTCAAAATCGTGGTGGAATAGTCGCCACGTTCTGCGTCTTTCTTCAGGATGTCCTCATGTCCGACCAACCGCGTTCTGTGGAGCGCGCCAATGCGTTCTTGGGTTCGATCGTTCTTGCTGCTGTGCTGCTTGCGTCAGGCACGAGTGCTTGGGCGCTTGACGAAACCAGATATCCGGACTGGAAGGGCCGCTGGTTGCGGGTTTCGTCTGGCAATTACGATCCGACAAAACCGCCGGGGCAGCCGCAGAAGCCTCCCCTGACGCCGGAGTATCAGGCGGTATTCGAAGCAAGCGTCGCGGACCAGGCGGCCGGCGGCCAAGGCAACAACCCAATGGCAGGCTGCATGCCACCCGGCATGCCCCGGATGATGATCCTCTATGGGTTGGGTGTGGAGATACTTGTTACGCCATCGACGACCTACATGGTTTTTGGCGAGCCCATGGGCCAGTTGCGCCGCATCTACACCGACGGCCGCGATTGGCCCGTCAAGGTCAAGCCGACCTTCTCGGGTTATTCGATCGGCCAATGGGTCGATGAAGATCGCGACGGACGCTACGATGCACTTGCCGTCGAGACACGAACGATCCGTGGGCCACGCAGCTATGACTCAAGCGGCATGCCGTTTCACCGCGATGGCCAGACCATCGTCAAGGAGCGCCTCTATCTCGACAAGACCAAACGCGATCTCCTGCACAACGAGATCACGGTCATCGACAATGCGCTCACTTCGCCATGGACCATCAAGCGGGAATATGTCCGCAAGACTCCCGAATGGCTGGAAACGATTTGCGGCGAAGACGAACACCAGGTTCGGATCGGTAGCCAAGATTATTTCCTCAGCGGCGAACGCATCTTGATGCCGACACGTGCGGGCCAGGCGCCACCCGACCTGCGACGGTTCGAGCACAAATGAGCGCAAATCTGTAGGATGGGTAGAGCAAAAAAGCGCGTTCTTCACGCGCTTTTTTGTGAAACCCATCATCGGCCTACACGAGAGAGAGGTTGATGGGTTTCGCCCCAAAAACGCGTCTTCAGACGCGTTTTTGTTGGCTCTACCCATCCTAAGATTCTATTTTGCGATACCCACCAACACCTCGTGTAATTGGGGACGGACCCCGATTGCGACAATCAAGTTCCAGGCGATGTTATCCGCCTCCGGCACAATCCAGGGCTCTCACAGAAGACCCACCAGCGCACAATTTACGACGTGGGTTGTCGGGCCGCCAAAGCCAAGCGCTTAACCTGCCGAATTGGGGGAGGAGCGCCCGTGCCTTTGATCTTAGCCTTCATCATCGTGGTTTTGGGACTCATCGTCTACTACCACTTCTTCTTTAACCGCATCCCGCACCTGCCGCGCACGGGCCGAGACGGGGGATCGGCCGACAGCAACGACCCGCGCGTGGCGGTGGCTGCCATGATGTACGCGGTGGCAACCGAGGAGGGCCCCCTGACCGCTGAGCAGGAACGGCGCATCCTTTCGCAGCTTCCCTCCAGGGTCGGGCTTGGGCCTGACCTGGCTCGAACGTGCCTCACGGGCGGCAAGAGCTTGGCCAGAGGCCTTCACGGCGACCTCAATTCACGCTTGCATCAGCTCGTCGCACCGATCGAGACCCAATGCAGCCCGGAGGAAAAGCGCGAAGTCGTTGACATGCTGCGTCTGATCGCCGGGCCGAGCGCTCAGCGCATAGGGTCTGTGCGCGACGGCCTCGGCCGCCTCTCCTCATCGTTGTTGCATGGCTAGCGGCCCTATGGCCCGCCTGGGACGGTATGGCTGTCGCCATGTCCCGCGGGGGCCGCTCCCGCCTCCGCTATCAGGATGCCCCTGCGCGTCGGTAGCACGCTCTTATTGTCACCGCGGTTGGTCTCCAAAACACACTCCCCCAGCAGGTACCGTTCCAGCTCTACTATCCTGGTGGTTTGTTGCCCCTGCGGCAGGCCCTGAAAACTGTGGCCGAGAGCCGACGCCAACCAAGCTCCGCGAGAGAGGGGCTCGTGCTGATCAGGAATCGGAGATCTGGAATCAGACTTCGCCCTCTCCCGGCCTTAGAACAACTGGCAGCAGTCGACTTCGGATTACTGATTACTGATCCCCGATGGCCCGGGCTTTGCGTCACTGAGCAGTCCCGGCAGCAGGTGCTTCCACCATTTCCCGTTCCCCGAGGTGCCGTGTCCGATGGTCTCCGCCGACGCCGGAATCTCGTAATAGGAGCCATTCTTGACGCGCTTGATCTCGCGCGCGACGATTCCGAGTTCGACCGGATTACGCTCGTCGTCGGCCGAGTTGATCGCCAGCACGCGCGCCTTGATCGTCTCCAGCCCCGGCGAGGGGTCATAGTCACGCGCCGCGTCATAGACATAGATGTAATCGTTGGCATCGGGGCTGAACTTTTCCGCGAGCCGCTGCTCGACAAGCTTGTCGGCCTGTCCACGCGTCGGCACTCGACGAAAGAACGACTGGGTGCCGCCTGCTGTCGCAAAGCTGAAGAAGGTTGCGGCGTATTTGAAGGTCGGCGGCTGCTCCGTGTAGTTGCCGTTGTTCCAGGCGGGATCGGCCTTGATCGAGTCGATCAGCATGCGGCGCAGAACCCAGTTGCGTCCCGACATGCCGACGGGTTGCGAGGCCATGGGCACCAGTGCATCCATGAAGTCGGGATACATCTCGCCCCACATCCAGGCATGCATGCCTCCCATCGATTGTCCAATGATAAGCTTGAGATGCTTGACACCGAGATGCTCGGATACGAGACGAAATTGCGCTCGCACCTGATCGTCGTAGGTGAATTTCGGGAAGGCCGTGCGCAGCCCGTTCGATGGCTTCGATGATCCACCCGCGCCTAGCGCGTCGGGGACGATGAGGAAGTATTTGGCGGCGTCGAGCGGCTGGCCCGGACCAAACAATTCGCCTGCGAAATTCGGGCCGAGCATGGTCTGGCCTGAGCCGTTCGAACCGTGCAGCACCAGCACCGGCTCGCCCGTCGGCTCACCGATTGTCACATAGTGCAGCCGCAGTTCAGGCAGGACCTCGCCGGTATGGAAGCGGAAGTCCCTAACGGTCCAATCGCCCGGCTTCTGTTGTGATGGGTCGGCCGCGAAAACGGTCGTGGCGAACATGACCGTGGCGGCGGCAGAAACTGAAGCGCAGAAGGTCGTAAGAAACATGGTTCAGCTCCTCTTTGTCGGCAATGATGTCGCCATTATTCAGGAACCGGCTCGGCTGTCGGCTTGCCCTTGTCGAGAATATTCAACACGATGTAGCGGGCCGGCTTGTCGCTGAGGTTCTGTTGTCGGTGGATGATGCCGCGAGTAACGTGGTTGCTGTCGCCGACCTTGAGCACGACGGGGGGCTGTCCCTTGATGGTGAAGGTGACTTCGCCATCCTGGACCGTGGTCCACTGATCGCCATAGTGGCGATGGAACTCATTGCCAGTGCCGGGCAGGACGGTGATGGACACCATTTCCACTTCGCGCGTCTGGTCTTTCTCCAAGGGCGTCTTGAAATATCGTATGGTTTGGCGAACTGGCGTCGCCTCCTGAGACCATGCGGCGGGCGCGAGAATGCAGATTGCCGCGAGCCATGATGCAATGATCAATTTTTTCATGAACTCTTTCCTTGAACTTGTTACATACACGCTAATCATCTGCCGAGCAGATGGAACGGAACAATGTCTCTTCTGCGCAATTGGGATCAGGTGCAGAGCAGCTATGGCAGGGTCTGTCCAATTGTATCCGACAGACACACCGTACGATAGGGGGATCGATTAGCGATCGAAACGTGCTAACATTGCGCCGTCTCGCAGACTTCGTAGGATGGGTAGAGCGATAACGCGTTCTTCACGCGTTTATCGCGAAACCCATCATCCATCTCGCGGCCAAGTCATGATGGGTTTCGCCACAGAAACGCGTCTGAACGCGTTTCCTTTGGCTCTACCCATCCTACGAAAGTCGCTTTTCTACTTCGGCATCACCATCTGCGAAATCGTGTTCGACGTTCCCCCCTCGGGCGGAGGGTTGAACACGTGGATCGAAACGGCCCGGTAGCCCATGAATCCGTTGCTCTGGACCGGCCCTGGCGCAAAGTACGGATTCGGCGTGGCGCGCTCAATCGCGCTCGCTGGCATTTCGAATTCGATCTGCCGTGGACCACGGAAGATGGTCTTGACCGAGACGCCGTCGACCCGCACCAGCGAAGTCATCATGAATCCGCTCCCCTCAAGCACCACGCGCACGGGGCCGGATCCTTCCGTCACGCTCGCGGGCGTAACCGAAGCAATCGCGGGCGCGAAGGTCGTGGCGGCAAGCGATCGCGGGCGTGTCGTGAACGTATAATATTCCGGGTGATAGCCAGGGGCGACCCAGCGGCCATCCTTCATCACTCGTTCGATCTTTTTGGTGTTGGAGATGTCGGCCGTCGGGTCGGCGCTCACCACGACCAAGTCAGCAAAATTGCCGGCGCGAATGGAACCGATCTTGGCGTCGCCGCGCGCCTTGTTGCGGCCTTCCAGGATTTCAGCGGACCATGAACTCGCTGCCTTGATCGCCTGCATCGGCGTCAACCCTGACTCGACCAGGATTTCCATTTCGTGATGCAGGGCAAGCCCCGGAATGCCGCCGGTGATGATATCGGTGCCGGCCTGAATCTTTCCGCCAGCCGCAACCCACCGCCTGTTGAACTCGAGCACGTTCTTGAAGCCGGCCTCGAACTCCGCGCGATCGGCGGCCGGCAATTTGGGAACCCATGGCATGCTGTCGTAACGCGACGAGTAATTCTTGATCTGCCGGTTCCGCGCCAGAATACTCTCGGCCATGTTGCGGGGGAAATAGACAAGATCCGGATTGCTCAAGGTGCGGTAGTCCTCAAGCTCACGCTGCGCGGAGCGCCGGCTCATACCGCCCCATTCGTAGTTCATCGTAGGGTTCATGTAGACGCCGCGACGAACGGCTTCCGCGATCCATGCGTCGTTGCGGGTCCAATCATTGAGGTGAACCGCCCAAGTCAGCAATTTGCCTTCCTGAAACTCTTTGAGCTGTTCGGGCGTCATCTGGGCCTCGCCGAAACCCCAAACATGCTCAAGTATATCGATGCCGTCGCGCATGGCACCGGGCGCGTCATCGGCATGGCTGAAGACCAGGTAACCCGCCTTATGGGCTTCGTCGGCGGCAAACTTATAGGCGCGTGAGAGCCGCGTATTGTATTGCGGAAACCACGCCATGTCGGGTTCGGATGCGAGCCAGGTCCGCAGCGTCCGGCTGATGTCGGCTTCCGAGGAGTTCGGGTTGAATTGCGGACGCGCGCCGGTGTGATGGAGCCGCGGAAGATCGTGCGCGGCCTGGCTCCTGGTGCGCAGCGCCTTCGGCACATTGTCGAGCGCCAGGATCGAAGTCACGCCGTGATTGACCAGCAGTTCGCCCATGAACGGGTCCCAGTGTACATGGGAATCGAACAGTCCCGGAATGATGAATTTGCCGGTGAGATCGAGCACCTGCGCTCCCGCGGGTGCGGGAGCATCCGCCGGCAGCAGACCGCGGATGGTGTTGCCCTCGATGAGCAGTGAGCGATCACGAAGGGGCGCGTCGGCCAATCCATCGATGATCGCGGCACCCCTGATGAGGAGCGGCGCCTGCGCGGATAGCGCCTGCGCTGAAGGCGCCTGCGCATACGCTGACGTGGCGAGCGCAAGTATTCCGGCGGCAAGCAAACTAAGCAAAGAGCGTCGGTTACGCATCTTGGTCCTCCCTTAGAAACGCGCCCTCTGTGGCGCTATATTCGTGTATCACCCGCATCCACATTGGCGCGAACGCCGGCCTTGGTGCGCAATACGACACTATAACGGATTCCAGTCGATTGATCCGCCCCTTCCATGCCATGTCGGGCCACGCAGTCAAGGATGCGCAGGCTGCCTTGTCTGCGATGCTCGAGCATCCGCTTTGTAGGAAGCACTTATGATTGGAGGCGCGCCTGAAACACGGCAACGGGCAGCACATCGAACAAGTCGATGAGCGTCAGCTTCGGCTCGATCATCACAGGCCCGGCAGTGAGCACGCTTTTGAACGCGGCCATGTTTTCGACGTTGATCACGCCTTCCCACGCGCCTTTTCTTGGCCAGCGCCGGCCGTCGTCCGTGGCACGACCAAAGAAGCGCACAACCGCGATGATGACGGCGTCCCGCTTGCCCAGCCGCGCGAATGCAAGGACCTCGTCATGGTGAGGTCCTGTTACATCGAGCCGGTGATACCGTCCGTCGTCGAACACGGCGGGCATCGCGCGCCGGAGAGCGAGCAGGCGGCGAATCAGAGCGAGCTTGATGCGGCCATCAGTCCAGCTGTCAGCAAGCGTGCGCCACTCCGGGTGATCCCCGACCGAATTCAGGGCAGCCGCACGCGATGCAAACTCCACCGGCTTCCGGTTGTCGGGATCGACCATCGACAGGTCCCAAAGTTCCGTGCCTTGGTAGAAATCCGGAACGCCGGGCATGGTTATTTTCAAGGCCACCTGCACGAGACTCTTCAAGGCTCCAATGCAGGCAATCCGCCGCGCAAAGGCATCAAACGAGGTGATGAACTCCGCCGAGCGCGCGCGATCGAGGAGCTGCTGCACAAAATCCCTGAGGCCCGTCTCGTAATTATCATTCGGAGCGAGCCAACTGGTCTGCTCCTTTCCTTCGCGTGCGGCCTTGACCGCATAGGCCTGGATGCGCTCGACGAAATCCGAGTTTGCAAGATCCGAGTCCGCAAGATCCGGTGTCTCGATCGGCCATGCGCCGAGCAGGGCCTGGTAGAGCATGTATTCATGAGCCGGCGAGGGAATTGCTCTCGATTTCGACCTGCCGATCAGCGGCGCATTGTAGCTTCGCCATTCCTGCACCGCATGCTTCCACGCCTGCGCGAGCTCCGGCAGGGCGAGGAGACGCGTGCGGGCGTCTTCGCCGCGCTTGGTATCGTGTGTGGCTGTCGCCGTCATACCGTGCGGAAAGGTTGCGGCGCGCGTCGCCATCCGCTCGTGGAATTGGCCGATAGTCATGGCGTTGACGGACGGATTGCCGCCAACCTCGTTCAAGGCCAACACTCGATGATAGCGGTAGAACGCGGTATCCTCGAGCGACTTCGCCATCATCGGCCCGGTGAATTGCTGAACCTTGAAGGCGAAGCGGCGTACGCGCGAGATGCTGTGGCCGGCGCGTCCCGGCTTGACGAGATCGAGCGTCAGCACGTCGCGCAGAAAATCGAAGACGTGGACACCAGGGCCGAACCATTGGCGACGCGCCTTATCGATCGCCTCTTCGATGATGGCGCGATCTTTTCCTGACGGTCCCGAGGCCGTCAAGTAGGTACGATAGACAGGGAAGTGAAGGATGAACAGCTCGAAGGCAGCACGTAGGCTGTCGGCGGAGTAGTCCCGCGTCGAGTAGTGGCCGACTGCGATTCGCGTAAGCAGACGCACGAGCACCGTGAACTCGCTCGCCAGCAGAGAGCGCAGCACGCGCTGCTTCGCTTCGATCAGGATCTCGTCGAAGCTACGGCGTTCGCCGCTCACGTCCCGCCACACCTCGTCAAGCGGCGCGAGGACGCGCTGGTCAAGCAGCACGCGCGAGATGACATTGAGCCATTCGTAACCGGTCGTTCCTGCAACGCCGGCGAACTTCGGCAGGCGTTCATCTTCTGCCAGAATCTTCTCGACGACGACATAGAACGTTCGCCGGCCGCGCCGCCCGCCGGGGCGTGTGATGGCCTGCAGACGCCGGAAGTATTGGTGGGGATCACGCAGCCCATCGATATGATCCAGTCGCAGGCCTTGCAACAAGCCATCGGCAATGAGGCGCGCGATAAGCCGATGAATTGCGTCGAACGTGCCGCGATCCTCGACCCGAATACCGGCAAGTGTGTTGACGTCGAAAAAGCGCCGATAATTAATCTCGCTGCCGGCGAGGCGCCAATAGGCAACCCGGTAGTGCTGGCGCTCGAGCAAATGATGAAGTGCCAGCACCGAATCTGGTTCGCCCGGTCTCGGTCGGTAGGCGCAGAGCCCGCGTTCGATGACAGCCGGCGCGCCCACAATGGCCGCGAGTTCCTGCTTCAGAGCGGGCGACTTGCTGCGCGCGGGATTGCGCGGTCCCTTGTAGCGCGCGGCGAGTTCCAAGAGCGCGCGGCCGGCTGGTTCGTCGTCTGCACCGGCTGTCTCCACAATTTTGCGGAGGATTTCGCCATAGCGCGTGGGCTCGATGGGCAACCGATGGTCGTAGTACCAGGCTGAGAAGCTGCCCTCGTCCGCGTCGTAACGTAACTCGATCTCGCCGTTCTCCAGGGCCTCACCATAGGGACGACCGAGGATGGGCAGCAGCACGCCCCCTTGCCTCCGATATGGCATTGTCTCCCAATCGATATCGAATGCCGCCGCGTGCGACGATTTCGCGCCCCATTCGAGCACGTCGAGCCACCAGGCGTTGTCGGCGAAATGCACGCCCATGTGGTTCGGCACAAAATCAAGAATGAGGCCGATGTCCGCCTCTGCCAGCGCCGCACACAGGCGGGTGAACCCACCCTCCCCGCCAAACTGGGGACTGAGCACATTGTGATCGATAATGTCGTAACCGTGCGTGCTGCCTGCGCGCGCCTTGAGAAACGGCGACGCGTAGACATGGCTGATGCCCAGTGCCTTAAGATAGGGCACGACGGCGGCCGCATCATCGAAGCCGAAGCTTGGCGTGAGCTGCAGACGATAGGTGGCGCGCGGGAGGGCCGGCGGCATCATCCCGCTCCGATATTCCAGAAGACCGACCAGGGCGGAAGAATCGGCTCCGGTTCGCCCCCCCAGATCGGCCGCCCGGATGACAAGCGCTCTGGCCGAGATGCGCTCGCGTCCGACAAATTGGCGAGCAGCACCAACTCACGGCCATCGCCAAGCGGCCAATTCGCCGTCAGCACGCTGTGCTCGTAGCGTGCAGAGCCAAACGTTGCATCGCGCAGGTACGGCACGATCTCTTTCCGCCGGATCGCAAGCAGGCCGCGGACCAAGGCGAGCCGCTCGCGTCCTGTCGCCTCCTCACGCGCGTCCCAGTCGAGCACAGCCGAGCGGAACGTCGTCTCCGCCAGCGGATCAGGAACGCCATCGCCGAATTCGGCATAGGCGTCATCGAATTCGCGCCTGCGGCCCTGGCGCACGGCATCGGCAAGAGCACCCTGAAAATCGCAGAAGAACGGAAAGGGTTGCTTCGAGCCCCATTCTTCACCCATGAACAGGAGCGGCGGCATCGGCGCCAGCAGCATGACCGCGAGCGCCGCTGCGGCAGCAGCGTCGTCCACTTGCAACGACAGGCGATCTCCCAAAGGACGATTGCCGATCTGGTCATGGTTCTGCAGGAAGTTCACGAAGGCCGAGGGCGCAAGCTCGCCTGAGGGTTCGCCGCGGCGCCGGCCGTCGCGATGGGGAGATGGCTCGCCCTGATAGGCGAACCCCGACGACAGGACGCGCGCGATGTGGCCGCGCGGATTGCGTGCATAGTCCCGATAGTAGCCCTGCTCTTCGCCGGTGAGCAGTCGGTGCCAAGCATGATGATAGTCGTCGTTCCATTGCGCCCGGTACTTGCCTTGCGGCGGTTCCGCCAACGGATCCAGCAATGTTGCCTGATTACCGTCATTTTCCAAAACGAGATGGATCATCCGGCCGGTTGCGCTCGCCAGCGCACCGACGCTGCGGCTCAATTCGTGCAGGATCGAGGGTTCACCGGGCTCAACGATGGCGTGCACCGCATCTAGCCGCAGTCCGTCGATGCGATAGTTGCGCAACCAGTGCAGCGCGTTGTCGATCGCAAAGGCGCGGACCTGCGGGACGCGGTAATCGATGGCGTTACCCCAAGGCGTGTGCGCCGATGCGAAGAACTCGGGCGCGTAACGCGAGAGATAGTTCCCCTCCGGTCCGAAGTGGTTGTAGACCACGTCAAGAAACACCATCAGGCCGCGCAGATGCGCTTCATCGATCAGCATCTTGAAGTCATCGGGCCGGCCATAGGCACTGTCTGGTGCATAAAGCAGAACGCCGTCGTAGCCCCAATTGCGCCGACCGGCGAAGTCGGCAACTGGCATCAGTTCGATAGCCGTCAGTCCGGTTGCCGCAATATGATCGAGCTTTTCGATCGCGGAGCGGAAAGTTCCGCCGCTCGTGAACGTTCCCACGTGTAGTTCGAGAAAGGACGCTTCCTCCCACGGGCGTCCTCGCCAGTGTTGCGCGCGCCACGCAAATTGGTCGTGATCGATGACCTCGCTCGGTCCTGACACGTCGTCGGGCTGAAAGTGAGAGGCCGGGTCGGGGACCTCGGCCTCGCCGTCGATGCGGTACTTGTAAAGCGTCCCGCCACCGGTGCCTGGAATTGAAAGCTCATGCCAGTTGTCGGCCTTCGGCTGCATCGCGTACGTGCGATCAATCACCAGCTCGACACTCCTGGCCGCCGGTGCCCATAGGCGGAACGTCACTCCGTGGGTCCGTTGCTGTGGTCCAAACCGGCTCTCTCCATTCATGCGACGCCCGCGAACACGAGCACGGACCGGGCGGGCGCGAGCGACTTTGAACCGGCCGCTATTTCCTCGTCGTGCATTTCCTCGTCCTGCATTTCTTCGTGGGCAGTGTTGAGAAGCGCTTTCCAGCGGACCATCTCAGGCAGCATCGGCAGCGTGAATTCGATCGGCTCCGGGGCGGCGTTGAACACGATGTAGAGCGGCGAATGTCCTTGCTCCACGGGCCCGAGTGCATAGGCGAGAAATCTCCCTCCCGGGAAACTCCAGTCCTGTTCGGTCATTTCGGTGGCTTGCGGCGTAAACCACAGGACGCCGTACGACCCGTCAGAGCGGCGACCCTCGACCCAGCGGCGAGCGCGAAGCTGGGGAAATCGATTGCGCAACTGGGTAAGCTGCGTGATCAGCGCGGTCATATCCTCGCCGCTACGACGCAGCCCTGACCAGTCGACCCAGCCGATCGGATTGTCCTGGCAATAGGCATTGTTGTTGCCACCCTGGCTGTTGCCGACCTCGTCACCCGCGAGCAGCAGCGGAACGCCGTGCGCCAGCAGCAGGCTCGATAGGAAATTTCGCCGTAACTGCCGGCGCATTTCAACGATCTTCGGATCGTCGCTTGGCCCTTCGACGCCGCAATTCGTGCTGTGATTTTCGTCGGACCCGTCTCGGTTATCTTCGCCGTTCGCTTCGTTGTGTTTGTTTTGGTAGCTGACCAGATCCGCTAGCGTAAAGCCATCGTGCACGGTGACGTGGTTGATACTCGCGCGCGGGCGGCGTCCGTCATGATTGAACAGGTCGGCTGAACCCGTCATGCGGCCACCGAGGTCGCCAATCAGGTTGCCCTCGCCGGCCCAATAGCGGCGCAGAGTGTTACGGAATCGGTCGTTCCATTCCGACCAGCCTGACGGGAACCCGCCGACCTGATAACCACCGAGACCGATGTCCCAGGGCTCGGCAATGAGCTTCACGCCGGCGAGGACGGGATCCTGCCGGATCGCCGCGAAGAAGGCTGCGCCGCGATCAAATCCATTCGGCCCGCGCCCGAGCGTGGTCGCGAGATCGAAGCGGAAGCCGTCGACGTGGCAGGCTTCAATCCAATAGCGTAGCGAATCCATGACCATCTGGAGAACGCGCGGATGCGTGAGATTGAGCGAGTTGCCGCAGCCGGTGACATCGTCGTAATAGCGCGGCTGGTCGGGCATCAGGCGGTAATACGAGGTATTATCGATGCCGCGGAAGCTCAGGGTCGGCCCCAGGTGGTTTCCTTCCGCGGTGTGGTTATAGACAACGTCGAGTATGATCTCGATGCCGGCGTCATGGAGCCGCGAGACGGCGAAGCGAATCGCATCGAGTGTCCCGTCGGGGCAGTAGCGGGCTTCGGGCGCGAAAAAGCCGAGCGTGCCATAACCCCAGTAGTTGCTCAGGCGGCGATCGATGAGATGCTGGTCGTCGACAAAAGCGTGAATTGGAAGCAGCTCGATCGTCGTCACGCCGAGTCGCTTGAGGTGATCGGTGACAGCCGGTGTGGCAAGCCCCCGGAACGTGCCTCGCCACGCGGGTGGGACGTCCTCACGCTGCTGGGTCAGCCCTTTGACGTGCGCTTCGTAGATGATCGTATCTTCCCAGGGGACCGGTGGCCGGTGTTCGTCGCCCCAGGTGAAGGCGTCGTCCACCACCATCGCCTTCGGCATTCCACGCGCGCTGTCGCGCCGATCAAAAGAAAGATCCCCTCTGGGACTGCCGACCCGATACCCGAAATGCGCATCGATCCAGACGAACCGGCCGGAAAGTCGCTTGGCGTAAGGGTCGACCAGTAACTTGTGCGCATTGAAGCGCAAGCCGCACTCGGGCTCATATGCGCCATGGACACGGTAGCCGTAGAGCTGGCCCGGCACCACGTCGTTGAGGTAGCCGTGCCAGACGTCCTCTGTGCGCTCGGGGAGGGGAATGCGTTCGAGTTCGCGTCGGCCTTGCGCTTCAAACAGGCAGAGTTCGACCTTCGTGGCGTTGGCGGAGAACAGGGCGAAGTTGGTGCCTCGTCCGTCCCATGTAGCCCCGAGCGGGTGCGGTGCTCCGGCCGAGAGACGCGAGCTAGCGTTCCGGGACCAGAAATATTGCAGCAAGGGGCGGAACAACAAGGCTCACCTCAGTCATCATGTCGTGATCCAACGTGTTCACCGGGCCCTTGTTCCCAACATCGCTGCCGCCGTATTGCGCGGTGTCGGTGTTGAGCACTTCAGTCCAGGTTCCCGGGAACGGGACTCGGACGCGATAGTCCCGATAGACCACAGGCGTGAAATTGACGACGACGAGGCAGCGCTCGCGCGTCTCGCGGCCTTTGCGCAGCCAAACAAAGACGCTGCGGTCGGCGTCGTCCTGAACCAGCCACTCGAAGCCTGCGGGTTCGCAGTCGAGTTCGTGCAGCGCCGGCAGCAGGCGGTAGAGCCGGTTGAGGTCGCGAACAAGTGACTGGATGCCGGCATGGCGCGGCTGCTCGAGGAGGTGCCAGTCGAGCGCATGGTCGTGCCGCCACTCGCTCTCCTGCCCGAATTCGCCGCCCATGAACAACAGTTTCTTGCCTGGATGTCCGAACATAAAGCCGAAGTAGGCGCGCAGATTGGCGAAGCGCTGCCAGTCGTCGCCCGGCATGCGGCCGAGGATCGAACGCTTGCCGTGCACGACCTCATCATGCGACAGCGGAAGGACGAAATTCTCGGAGAAGGCGTAGTACAATCCGAACGTGATCTGTCCATGTTGATGCTTGCGGTAGATCGGGTCCTTGCTGATGTAATCCAGCGTGTCGTGCATCCAGCCCATATTCCATTTGTAACCGAAACCGAGACCGCCGATGTCGACCGGTTGCGACACCATCGGCCACGCCGTCGACTCTTCCGCCACCGTGGTTGCATTCGGAAACTGTGAAAAGACTTCCGAATTGAAGCGGCGCAGGAACGCGATCGCCTCGATGTTCTCGCGCCCGCCATATCTGTTCGGGATCCAGCCGCCCTCGGGCCGGCTATAATCGAGGTAGAGCATCGAGGCGACCGCGTCGACCCGCAAGCCATCGACATGATAGCGGTCGAGCCAGAACAAGCCGCTGGCCAGCAGGAAATTGGCGACCTCCGTGCGGCCAAAATTGTAGATGAGCGTGTTCCAATCGAGATGTCGGCCCTGCTTCGGATCGAGGTGCTCGTAAAGCGCCCTGCCGTCGAAGTGACGAAGCCCATGCGGATCATCCGGGAAATGCCCCGGCACCCAATCGAGGATGACGCCGAGTTCGGCGCGATGGCAGGCGTCGATCAGCGCCGCGAAGTCGGCCGGTGTACCAAAGCGGCTCGTCGGTGCGAACATGCCGGTCGGCTGATAGCCCCAGGAACCATCGAACGGGTGCTCGGTGATGGGGAGGAACTCGACATGGGAAAATCCGAGATCGCGAACATAAGCCGGAAGTTCCTCGGCCAGTTCGCGATAGCTGAGCCAACTGCCGCCATGCTGCGAGCGCCGGCGCCAGGAGCCGAGATGCACTTCATAGATCGAGATCGGGGCGCTTCGCGCATTGATCCCTGGCGGTGCGGGCGCAGGTAAGGGCAGCGCTCCTTGAGCGACAATGATCGACGCGGTGTTCGGCCGCATTTCAGCGGCGAATGCCACGGGGTCGGCCTTCAACGGCAGCATCTGTCCGTGCGCACCCATGATCTCGTATTTGTATTTGTCGCCGGCCCTGGCATCCGGCACGAAGATTTCCCAAAAGCCGTTGCCGCGTACGCGCATGGCGTGGCGGCGTCCGTCCCAGAAATTGAAGTCTCCAACCACGCTAACGCGCTTGGCATCTGGCGCGAAAACGGCAAAAGCCACGCCGGAAACGCCGTCGAGCACCAGTGGATGAGCGCCGAGCTTGTCATACAGATGAAGGTGGGTACCTTCGCCGAGGAGGTAGAGATCGAAATCGGACAGCACCGGCGGAAAACGGTAAG
This sequence comes from Xanthobacteraceae bacterium, assembly GCA_035300505.1. GTDB lineage: Bacteria > Pseudomonadota > Alphaproteobacteria > Rhizobiales > Xanthobacteraceae > VAZQ01. Next base: position 5,596 of record DATGVJ010000004.1, on the reverse strand, counting down.
GGTCTTCCATTTCGACGCGGCCATCGCCGAAGCCTGCGCGCAACCGATAGCGGCTCGAGCGATGGGCCAATTGTCCCGCGAACAGGCCCGTCTCGTGAATGCGATCGAGATCGCATTCGTCGCCCTGTTCGTCGACAACGGCGACCGTTTCGGCATTCGGCAGAAAAACGCGGACGACGGGAACATCGCCCTCGACGTGCGGACCGAGATAATGGAATGGGTCGGAGTGGCGACCTTCGATCACGGCATAAGCTTCGAGCGGCAGCGCGGTCATGCGGTGACACCTTCCGAACGGGTGAGGATGCGCAATGTGCCCGCCAGCGGCACGCGCAACCAGTCTGGCCGGTGCGCAAGCTCGTATTCGATTTCATAGAACGCCTTTTCCAATAGGAAAAAGTCGAGGAGCCGTTCGGCCTCCTGCGGGTCGCGCGGCCAAAGCCGCAGATCGACCAGAAAGCTCCGATAGTCGGCGAGGACTGCTGCCGCCGAGCGTTCCCGCCAATCGTCGAGGGCGCGCGCGATCTTGCCGTGCTCGTCAGGAGCGATCTTGAGCGCGCGCTCAAGCGCCGCGGTTGCCGCATAATCCATCGAACGGATCAGACCCGCGACATCGCGCGCCGCCGGCGCTTTGCGACGGCGCTCCTCGATGCTGCGCCGCGGCTCGCCCTCGAAATCGATGATGAAGACATCGTCCCTCACGACCAACATCTGCCCGAGGTGGAAGTCACCATGATGACGAACCTTCACCGCGTCGACGGTTTCGGGCAAGAGCTCGCGCAACAGTACGGGCAACCGTTCACGGTACGCGAGGACGCTGCCGAGCAGCGGCTGAACGCTTTCGTCCAATGCGGACTGGCGCCGCGCCAGTTCGTCAAGCGTGCCGTGCGCCCGCTGCAACATTCCGTCCGTCCACGACTGCACGTCGTTCATCGTGATCGGTTCCGGTGCGAAATCCGCAACATCGTCCCGGCTTGCCAGGGCCAACTGCATTTCGGCCACACGCTGACCCATCTGCCGCATCCTACGCAAATACGCAGTCTGTTCGTCGCTCTCGACAGCCGGTTCGGTGGTGAGCAGGCGCTGTTCCTCGACGAAGCGGTCCAGATAAGCACTCGTGACTGACCAGGCATCGCCCTGATTTTCGACGAAGCTGTGAATGACCGCGACCGAACTGCGCTCCGTTTCCTCAACGAGTTCCACCGTTCCGAGCAGCGCCGGCGTATTGGCGAAGCCTACCGTGTCGGTGAGAAAACGACCGACCTCGATTTCAGGATTGATGCCCGCCGCAAGCTTGCGGTAGAGCTTGACGACGTAGTCGCTGCCGACCAGCACTGTGGTGTTGGACTGTTCGGTATTGATCGCCCGCACGTTCTCAAAACTGGCAGCGCCATCCCGTGGGAAACGGCTGCTCGCCCTGAACTCCAGGCGCCGGCCGCCGGCCTCTATGATCTCGGAAACCCGCATTTTCTCCAGAATGAGCGCGATGAAACCGGGTTCGGTACTCGCATCGAGCAGGGTGCCCTCGCGCGGACCACGACGGATCGCGGCAAGCGTGTTGGGATTTTGCCGCGTTCGATCGAGCCGGGTCCAACTGATCGTGAGCGGCAGGAGACTGCGGATCGTTTCGCGCCGCGCCTTGGCTTCGACCAACGCAAGCTGGATGCCGGAATCGCCCCCCGCCAGTGGGATGCCTGCGCCGATGTGTGCATTGACGCCGTGGCTGTTCTGTTCGGGAAACCACCGGCGGCTTGCCAGGAACATTGGCAGCACGTCACGTTCCAGGATCAACTTGGTCCGGCTTTCCATAAGAGAGTTCAAGCCGGCGGCGACGACCAAGGTCGAGAACTCCGGCACGATGTTCGGCCTGTCGGCTGCCGATCCGCCCTGTTCGGAAAGCTGGAACCAGAAGAAGCCATATGGCGCGAGCGTGATGAGATAGGGTCCCTCGCCGATTGCCGGGAATTGCATGCGGCCGAGCATTTCCAGGGGAACACGTCCGCGCCAGGGCGAGAGATCGATCTCGGCCGCCTGCGCCGAGCGGGAGAGATTGGCAACGCAGAGCAGGACGTCGTTTTCATATTGTCGGACATAGACCAGGACGGCGCGGTTGGTCGGGCGGATGAACGTCAAGGAGCCGCGGCCGAACACTTTGTTGGCCTTGCGAACCGAGATCAGGCGCTTGGTCCAACTGAGCAGGGAAGCGAGGCTGCGCGATTGCGCTTCCACATTAACGGCTTCGTAGCCGTACACCGGATCCATGATCATCGGCAGAAAAAGGCGTGCGGGATCGCAGCGCGAGAAACCGCCGTTGCGATCCGGCGTCCATTGCATCGGCGTTCGCACGCCATTGCGATCGCCGAGATAGATGTTGTCGCCCATGCCGATTTCGTCCCCGTAATAGAGGACCGGGGTGCCCGGAAACGACAGCAGCAGCGACTTCATCAGTTCGATCTTGCGCCGATCGTTATCCATCAGCGGCGCCAGCCGTCGCCGGATGCCGAGATTGATGCGCGCGCGCGGGTCGGTGGCGTAGGTCGACCAGAGATAGTCGCGCTCTACATCCGTCACCATTTCGAGCGTGAGTTCGTCGTGGTTGCGCAGGAACAACGCCCATTGGCAGTTCGACGGTATATCGGGCGTCTGTCGCAGGATATCGGAGATCGGAAAGCGATCCTCCTGCGCGATCGCCATGAAGATGCGCGGCATGAGCGGGAAATGATAGGCCATGTGGCACTCGTCGCCGTCGCCGAAATAAGCGCTGACGTCCTCCGGCCACTGGTTGGCCTCGGCGAGCAAGAGCTTGCCGGGCGCGTATGAATCCAATTCGGCGCGAATCTTCTTGATGACCTCATGGGTTTCCGGAAGGTTTTCGTTGCCGGTTCCTTCGCGCTCGCACAAGTACGGGATCGCGTCCAGCCGGAACCCGTCAACGCCGAAATCGAGCCAGCGTTGCATAACCTGGATCATCGCGTGCAAAACACGCGGGTTGTCGTAGTTGAGGTCCGGCTGGTGTGAAAAGAAGCGATGCCAATAGTAGGCGCTGGCGGCGGGCTCCCAGGACCAGTTCGATTTCTCGGTATCGTTGAAGATGATGCGAGTGCCGGCATAGCGCTGGTCGGTGTCGCTCCAGACGTACCAGTTGCGCGCGTCGGAATTCGGTTTGCTGCGACGCGCCCGCTTGAACCAGGGATGCTGATCGGACGTGTGATTGATCACGAGCTCGGTGATGACGTGCAGTTTGCGCCGTTTTGCCTCCTGCATGAAGCGGCGAAAGTCCGCCATGGTTCCGAAGTCGGGATTGATACGCCGGTAATCCGCAATGTCGTAGCCGTCGTCGCGACCCGGCGACGGATAAAACGGCAGCAGCCACAGGGCAGTGACGCCAAGGTCCTGCAAGTAATCAAGCCGTTCCGTCAGCCCGGCAAAATCGCCGATGCCGTCATTGTTGCTGTCGGCAAAGGCCTTGACGTGAAGCTGGTAGATGATGGCGTCCTTAAACCAAAGTTCGTCGCCATAGAGCTTCGATTCGGCCTTGGTCTCTGTGGCGATATCCATGACGCGACCCCGATCAGGCGAAGCAACGGAAGAGCAATGCGGGGTCTTGGCTCGGGTCGATGCGCAGCCGTACGCCGCCCCATTCGACCGTATGGCGCTCGCCGGTCGTCAGGTTTTCGATGGCGCGGACGCGGCGCCGCTCGGTGGCGGGACCGATTTCGATATTACCGAAGTGGAACCAGAATTGGCGCGGTCCTTCCTTCGCCAGCGCGATGGCGACCGCAACGGCATTGTCGTGTGCGGCAGATTCTTTCACGAATCCGATGACCGCATCGTCGTCGAGCTGGGCGAACCGTAAATTGCTGGTCTGGAGCAGAGCCGAATTGTTCCGCCGCATCCGGTTGATGTTGCCGATGTAAGCCTTGATGTTGCCGGGCTTGTTCCAGTCGCGGACCTTGAGCTGATATTTCTCGGAATCGAGATATTCTTCTTTTCCTGGGATCGGCTCGTGTTCGAGCAATTCGAAGCCGTTGTAGATGCCGTAATTCCCCGACAGGGTTGCGGCGAGCGCGACCCGGGCCTTGAAGATCCAGGGCTCTCCGGTTTGCAGATGCAACGGCAATATATCCGGCGTACTTACGAAAAAATTCGGCCGGAAATATTCTCGCTCCGGATAGCCGGTGATTTCGCTGAGATAGGCCTGCAATCCGTCCTTGGTCGTGCGCCACGTGAAATAAGTATAGGATTGACTGAAGCCGAGCTTAGCGAGTGCCTTCATCACCTTCGGACGCGTGAAGGCTTCGGACAGGAAGAGGACGTTCGGATCGACCGATTGGACGTTCCAGATCAGCCATTCCCAGAACGCGAATGGTTTGGTGTGGGGATTATCGACGCGAAAGATGCGCACACCCTGGTCCACCCAGAACAGGACCACATCGCGCAACGCCGTCCACAGCCCCTCGGATTCGACGCCGTAGAATTCTGGATTGACGATGTCTTCGTATTTTTTAGGCGGATTTTCCGCGTATTGAATCGATCCGTCAGGCCGACGCCTGAACCATCCCGGATGATCGCTGACCCAGGGATGATCGGGCGAGCATTGCACGGCGAGATCGAGCGCAATTTCGAGGCCGTGGTCGGCACATGCCGTCACCAGTCGGCGAAAATCGGCAAGCGTGCCGAGTTCGGGATGCACGGCGTCATGCCCGCCCGCCGAAGAGCCAATCGCATAAAAGCTTCCCGGGTCGCCCGTCTCGGCGCGCAGGGCATTATTGCGTCCCTTCCGGTTGGTACGACCGATCGGATGGATCGGAGTCAAATAAAGCACATCGAATCCAAGCGCTGCGATGTCAGGCAGACGGCTGATGCAATCATCGAAGGTGCCGTGGCGGCCGGCAATGCGTCCTTGGCTGCGGGGCACCATCTCGTACCAGGCGCCGGCGCGGGCGCGCGGCCGGTCCACGACCAGCGGGTAGATCGCACTGCGGGTCAGGTCAGTCCGTTGACCTTTCGCCGCCGCGGCAGCAACTTCCTCCGATAGCAGTACATCGACGGCCTCGATTACGTCGGAGTCCTGGGAACCTTGGCCGAGCGCGTGCTCAACATTTCGCAGATTCAGCCTTGCAAGTAGTTCGCGTCCCTCGCGGATATCAAGTTCCACTTCGAGGCCCGCCTTGCGTTTGGCCAGGAAGTCGCGTCGCCACGTCGCGAATGGATCCATCCACGCTTCAATCGCATAGACGTAACGTCCCGGAATCAAGGGCGTGAAACTTGCCGTCCAGCGATCGTTTTCGTGCAGCCGCATGGGCACGCGTGTCCATAGGTGCGCCGCCTCTGGCCGCCACAAAAGCGCTGCCCCCAACACCGCGTGGCCATGCCGCATAATATCGGCCCATATCTCAACGGGCTCCCCGGCGATCCGCTTTGCCGCGAAAAGCCCGGCCTCAACAGAGGGATAGATGTTTTCGATGAGGGTGCGACGATGAGAGAGATCGCCGACCGGGGAAATGCTGACAGTCGCTGTCACGTTCCAAACCCACGCTATCTCCGGTTGCTACCAAAGCCGATGGCCGTGGCGGCGTCTGTCTATGGAAACGGCATG
>DATGVJ010000003.1:0-2726 GCA_035300505.1 Xanthobacteraceae bacterium | reverse complement strand
CCAAATCGGGGCCTACAAACTGTTCTGTGAGGAATTTGCCGTCGGGTGTAAACACTTGGACGCGTTTGTTTCCACGATCAGCGGCATACAATAGCTGATCGTTTGAAACTTTTACGTCATGCATAGGTGATCCGAACTGCTGCAGAACTTCTGAAACGGCGGTCCACGGGTCTTGCTTAAGGGCAGCGCGTGCTGGGCGCCGGTCCATATCGAGCGGTGTGTGGCCATACGCGCCCCACATGCGAATGAACTCTCCCGTATTTGCGTTGAACACGATGATGCGGCTATTCCCGTAGCCATCAGAGACATAGACTTCGTTATTCTTAGTATTAACGAAAATATCTGTTGCACCCTTGAGGATATGGGTGCTGTTGCTGCCCGTTTGGCCACTCTGGCCAATGGCCATCACGAATTTACCGTCGTTGGTAAACTTCAGAATTTGGTTGTCGTTCGGAAGATCGGCGGGGTTGTTCGATTTGCCATCCGCATTCCCCTCAATCCACACAAATCCGTTGTCATCCACGAAGAGTCCATGCTCGTTCGATGGCCATTGATACCCCGCGCCGCTTTGGCCTCCCCAACCCTGAATGAAATTCCCCGCTTGGTCGAATTCCATGACGGGCGGCGCGGCGGATGCTTGATCCTCTTTGGGAAGCCTGCGCGGGCGACTAAGGATCCATACGTTGCCCTTGTTGTCGCCGACAACGGCAGAGCCAAACCCCACCTTCCACTTTGACGGAATCTTGGGCCAGTCGGGGTCTATTTGGAATTGAGGCACACCCCCTTCTCCCCAATGGGGAGCTTCCAAAGATGCGGCCTGAGCGGCCGCTGGCCTGAATGCATGCGGGATTCCCCACAGCAAAGTCACCGCCGCCAATGCAAAATTGATTAAACGATTGCCCTTCATAGGTCCTCTCCTTTTAGCCAACATTTCGAGAGCGATTATAATCCGGTTTGGCGACACCTGCCGTAAGGTCGGCTTCGACTGCACCGGGTGTAGGACTGCTGCTCCGAGCCTAACTGAGGGTCATGGCCGCACGCCCGGACTTCGCGACGGATCTTCGTGCGATGCGCAAGCGCCACTACTTGGGCACAAATCTGGCACAGCGGGCAGCGACACTCAACGATTTACAGCGACATCTAGCGATGCTAGATTCCTGAAATCGTTAGATTTATCAATTAAATCAGTGTGCTAGAGCCCCCTCCGAAGGCAAAGGTCAGAGGTTCGAATCCCCTCGGGCGCGCCAGTAGAAAGCCCAATTCCCCCACCCGACGGGTCATTGCCAAGTGCTGTAATTCAGCGATGTTCCTCGATTTCACCAAGGGACACTGGTTGTCGTGTTCCGGAATCGCTTTCCGACGGGCGCGCCTCCACTTGAAATGCGGGTCATGACAAGAGAGCGGCGCGTCGGCGTCGAGCTTGCCGATGACTTGCCGACCTATACTGGTCACTCCGGCAAGTTTATGTTGAAGCTGATCGCAGCTTGGATTGCGATGGGTTTCCGCAGACCTGAAATCACCTTAGGGAAGACAGTACGTAGGGGTCAGTAAGCCCCCGCCATATTGCGTCTGTAGCAAGCACAATCCCAAGACCGCTATTGGCCTGGCTCGGAAGCGTCAGCCGCCGCCGGTCCCGGCGTGTGCGCCGGGCGAAGCCGGCGCAAGGCTCGCATTTCGTCGCCCTGGATGGGATGCGTGCTCGGGGTGCCGTTGTTGACCCGCCGGACGTGGAGCACAGCGCCGTTGAAGTCGACTTGGTCCCAGCGCAGGTCGCAGACCTCGGATGCCCGTAGCCCGTGCCGAGCTTTCGGGCTTTCAGGCGTCCTGATAGGGTTCGCGTCGCCAAAATCCACACCACAAGCCCTAAATCATCAAGGAGGGAGATAGTCATGAAGACAAGTATGTTTGCGGCCTTATTGCTTGCGTCGACGTTTATCGCGGGCGGCGCGGCCGCGCAGCCGGCGCCGTTCAACGCGACCGGCGTAACCATGGGGCACTGGCACATCATCTCCAATAACGTCGATGCCAACAAGAAGCTCTTCCTCGCCATGGGCGCCAAGATGTTCGACGTCGGTGGCAATCCCCTGATGATGTTCCCGGGCGTCTACATCAACCTCAACCTCGGCCAGGAGAAGGGCGAGGGCGGCACCGTGGGTTCGGTCGTCAATCACGTCGGCTTCATCGTCAACAACGTGCAGGAGCAGGTCGCGAAGTGGAAGGCTGCCGGCGTGACGGTGCTGCCGGGCACCAACAACCGGCCGGACCAAGCCTTCGTGGTGACGCCCGATGGCGTGCGCATCGAAATCTTGGAGGACAAGACGCAGACCGTGCCGGTGAAAAACGAGCACGTCCACCTGTTCGTGCCGGAAAGCGATATCCCGAAGGCGCAGGCTTGGTACGCCAAGACCTTCGGCGGCACTGCCGGCACTCGCAATAATGCCGCGGTGGTGGACGGCATTCCGGGCGTGCAGATTCGCTTCGCCAAGGCCGATACCGCCCAAGCGCCGACCCGCCATCGCATCCTCGATCACATCGGCTTCGACGTGAAGGATCACGCCGCCTTCGTGAAGAAGCTCGAGGCCGATGGCATCAAGCTGGACGAGCCGCCACGCCAAGCGACCCCGGCCAGCAACAAGATCACCTACATCACGGATCCCTGGGGCACCCGTATCGAGATCATCGAGCGAGCGCCGCTGGGCGCGCCGGTGAATTGAGGCCGGACCCCG
>DATGVJ010000002.1:0-16907 GCA_035300505.1 Xanthobacteraceae bacterium | reverse complement strand
AGCCGCGCGCGCTCCGTGCCGCTGGTGTTGAAATGCTGGTAGCGGGCGTTGAGCGGCAGCGCAAAAAGGCTCTTGGGGCCCCACTCGAAACTGTACTTGCGGCCGTCGCCGGCCTCCACCGTGGTGCTGCCGAAACCGGAGAGCACATAGACCACCTCTTCGAAGAGGTGCTTCTGCGGCGAAGTCTTGGCGGCCGGCGCAAGATCGAGCACGAACATCGAGACGAAGTCGCCGCGGCCCTTGAGGTGCGCGATGCCCCCCTCGACGCCAAAACGCGGCCAGGTTTTCGTCGGTATCTTGAGGAGATCGATGCCGAAGTCCTCGGTGATCGGCACGCCCTCGTTTTCGGCCCAGGCCAGATAGGGGTCGAGCAGCAGTTTCGGGTGTTCCAGGAGGGGCATGTTCATGACGAGATCTCTTCCAACGGGCGTAGGGTGCAATACCGTTATCGTCATAGGCGGTCGGTTACGCAAGCGTACCTTGTAGCCCGAATGAGCCATCGAGCGTTTTTCACGCGAGATGGCGACATGCGGGGCGCGGGCGTTCCCGGATATCGCGCCCTATCAGGGCGCGGAAACGCGCTGATAGGAGCGCTCATCCGGGCTACGATCTGTCCGCCGCTGCCAGCGCCGCCATCAGGTCGCGGACCAGGTGTGCCCGATCAAGCCCCATGGCGGCGTCGATGATGCGCGCGCGCGAATTCGGCCCGAGCCGGTCCTCCGTGATGGCATGGAACTTGTCGGTGACGGCCTTCGGGTCAATGCCGCTACGCGAGAAGCCGGGCGGATCGAGCACTTCAGAAACGTAGGTGCGGCCGTCGTTGGCGGTGGCGCGGATCGCACACGGGAAGGCGCCCGGCGCGCGACCGTTGAGCGAGGCGTCGCCGACGATGTTGAGGCGAGCCATAACGGCGCGCACTTTCGGATCGTGCCAGCGTTCGTTGTTGTATTGCGCGAGGGTGAACTTGCCGTCCAAGATGGAGACCGCGGCAAGGAAGTTGAAGCTGTGATCGGCGGCTTCCCGCGATTGCGGATCGACGCGGCCGGGATCGTCCTTCTGGCGCTGCATCATTGGCGTGTCGGCAATTGCAACTGTAATCTGCTTGAGTTGATCGACATTGCCGTTGATCTGCTTGTGGATGCCGAGGCCGGCCGCGACAATGCCTTGGCCGGTCGCCAAGCACGGATAGGCCTTCATGTGACAGCTCATGATGTAACTGTCGGCCGTCAACGGCCTGGTGATGGCTTCGATCCGATCGAGGCCGGGGAATATCGATTTTACCCCGGCGGGATTTTCAAACAGGTCAAGTGGACCGGTCATGCCATGTTTGGCCATGATGACGGCCTGCATGCCGCTCTGTGCCACCAGCGCGTTGGCAACGTTCTTTGCTCCGGATATGTCTCCCTGGCGGACTGCCAACGGCGTGATAGCGCGCGCGCCGGAGAGCGCGAGGGCCTGCGCAAGTTGCCCGACTTCGAGCCCCATGAGGCGTCCCGCCATGGCGGGGGCTGCAAACCCCGATACGGTGACGCCGTCCCAGTTGGTGTCGCGCGCCATCACTTCCTTGAAGCGTCCGTAGACCTCATAACCGACCACGATTGCCGCGAGGACATCGCTGCCCGACGCGCCGCTCACTTCGGCTGCCGCCAGCGCCACCGGAATATTGTCGCTCGGATGGCCGCCGATCTGCCCGCTCTTGGTATTGACGTAGTCGTTGAGATCGAGAATGCGGATGAGTGAGCCGTTGATCAGGATGGCATTCGGCGCGTTGGTCTTCACCGTCGTCCCGAGCACGGTGCATTGCGGCAGGCCGCCAAGGTCCTTGAGGGTGTCGAGCATGGTTTGCGCGGACTCTTCCGCGAAGGCCGCAAAACCGCAGCCGATCGCATCGAGGATCAGGAGCTTGGCCTGATTGGCTGCCGCGGCCGGGATGTCCTGCGTGCGCTGTGAATGGACCCAATTGGCGAGTTGCTCGACTGCGCCTGGTCCTTGCGGCTTTACGGCTTTTGCCATGGCTTCCTCCGTGTTCGTTATTGGTAGGGACCTACGATGAATCTCGGCTTGTAGTGTAAGTCGATGGCCGGGCGACGAACTCGGTAGGACTCCCTCTCCCCTGCGGGGAGAGGGTTAGGGGGGCCAAGCCCATTGAGAGACCGTACCCCCTCACCCCAGCCCTCTCCCCGGAGGGGAGAGGGAGTCCTACCGAGCTTGTCGGCCGTCCAGCAACCTACATCAGACATCGCAAGCTCGTAACCACAAATCCTGTTCCATCAATTCCTCCCCAGCATCCCCGCCGCTCCGCGGCCGGCCAGATAGCTGAACACGGCATTGCGGGTCTGCCCGGTGCAGGACGGGTAATTGTGGAAAAAAAGCCCTACGACGTCGCCCGATGCGAAGAGCCCCCGGATGGGCTCATTGCAAGTGTTGACCACCCTGGCTTGCGTATCGAGCGCGACGCCGCCGAAACTGAACGTGACCCCGCCGGTGACCGGATAGGCGCGGAACGGGCCCTTCACGATCGGCATGGCCCAGTTTGATTTCTTAAGCGCGATACCGATCGTTCCCTTGCCGTCGAGTTCGCCCGGCATGAAGGCGACGTCGGTACGGCAGGCGGCATTGAATTCCTTGATGGTGTGCAGGAACGGTTCCGGCTCGATGCCGATCTTGGCGGCGAGTTCGGCCAGCGTCGGTGCTTCCACCATCGTGGCCGCGTAGTCGCGGCCGTGGCGGAAGAGGTCGATGCCGGTCTGGTCGTAGATCTGATAGGCGACGCCGCCCGGCTGATGCAACACCGCGCGTCCGGTCTTGGCATAGGTATAGGCGTGCTTGGCTTCGCCTTCGTCGTAGAAGCGCTGGCCGAGCGCGTTCACCGTGATGCCGAACTGATAATCATAGCGGTTCATGGTGTTGCCGTGGCCGTCTTTCATCACCGGCGTTTCGACCGCGGGCGCCTTGCCGTCGATCGGCGACATATGCGCGCCCTGCCAGTGGCCGGCCGCCTTGGCGCCGAGCGCCAGCAGCGTGTTGAGCACCTCGCCGGTATTGTGCCGGCTGCCGCGCACCTTCATGAGGTCGGCATTGGGCCCGAGATAGCGTGCGCGCATTTCGGCATTGGCCTGGAAGCCGCCGCTGCACACGATGATGGCCCGCGCCATGAGGTCATATTCGCCCTCAGCGGTCGAGACCCGGACGCCTTCCACCATGCGGTCATTGCCGTGGATCGCGCGTACGCGTGAATCGTAGCGGATTTCGACATTGTTCTTGTTGAATGCGATGTCGCGCAATTGTCCCAGCATGCCGGGCCCGCCGCCGATGGGGTGAATGTGATGGCCGCCCGGCAGGTAGAGTTTGCCGTCGACTTCGGTCACCTTTTCGGGTTCCCAGGTGATTCCAATATCCTTCATCCAGTGCACGGCCGTATTGGAATTATCGACCAGACATTCCGCCAGCACGGGATCAATACGCCCCTGACTGACGTGGTTGAGGTCGCCGAGAAAATTCTCCCGCGTATAGGCCGGAATTTGCATCCGGCGAAAGCGTTCCTCGGGCACCTGGGGCATGAACTCGCGCAATTCCTGCGGACCGGAGTGCACGAAGCGAAAACCGACGTGTGAGAATTGCGCATTGCCGCCGGATTCTTGTTGGGGCGCCTTCTCGACCATGATGACGGAGCCGGCGCCGGCGCGCCTGGCCGCAATGGCGGCTTCAAGCGCGGCACTGCCGCCGCCGACAACAATGACATCGCAAGTTTGCTTGGAATTCATGACGGACGACTTCTGCTCCTTCGAGGTTAGCGGTGTGTTTCATTCAAAATGAAGGGGTGAGTTTCGTAGGGGCGACCCTTGTGGTCGCCCGTAGTTGGACAAGTACAGGCCAACGGGGTGTGCTCGTTCTTGGACGGGCGACCACAAGGGTCGCCCCTACGAATTCCGAAGTCCTCGAACACCTTCAATTTAGATGACGCACGGCACTAATTCGTAAAATCTTCCATGGACAGTTTCGCGCGCGGATAGGTCAGCGAACTTTGCGTCATGCCGAAATTCACGCACATCTCCGCAAAGCGAATGCCGATCGCCTTGGTGTTGAGCACCTGGGCGCCGGTCGCCTTGGCGAGATCGGCGGGATCGACCACATAGGGGATGAGCGCGCCGCCGAGCGGCAGGATGATTTCGGCGCGCGTTTCGTCGATCAGTCCGCGAATGAGCTTCGTGGTGATTTCTAAAATCTCGCCCTTGCGCTGCGCGATGTCCTTGCCATAGACGCCAAGGGGTCGGATGTCGCTCACGAAATGATCGAGCCCGTAGCTGCGCAGGATGCGCCAAGTATAGGGCACATGGCCGGGCAGCGGCACCGTGATGCCGACGCGGTCGGCCAGCGTCAAAGCGGCATGCATGGAGGTCCGCAACAGGCCGATAACCGGAATGTTCACCGCGAGCCTGCCGCCGTCGACACCGGGATCGAACGTGTTCGACGAGATCACCGCGTCATATCCATTTTGCGACGCCCAGAAAATCTTCCGCACGATCCCCGGCGTCTCCATCATGTGGTGAAGGCCGTTGAGAACGCTTTGCGAGCCTATGGTTTCGTAGAGCTGTGATCCTTCGTAGTCGTCCGGAAATACGATTTCGATCTTGGTGCCGGGCGACGCATAACCGTTGAGCTGGGCTTCGATCTTGGCGGCTTCATAGGCGGCCGAGTGGCGCGGCGCCTGGTTGAGAAAACAGATTCGCATGGGGTAGGGGGTCTCCGTGGTTATCGAAAAATATCCTGATAGATCTTCTGGTAGCGCTGCGCAAAAGTGTCGACGTCTTCCGGCGAGAGCACGATCGACTTATAGCCGCCTTGCTCCGCCTTCATGGTCGGGTCCTTGGCCGGAATGTCTGGATGCATCGGGATATAGTTGGCTTGCCGAAACGCGTCCTGGCCGGCGCGCGACGTGATGAAGTCAAGGAAGAGGCGGCCCGCGTTCGGGTGCGGTGCATTGGCGGTCACGCCGGCAACCTGCAACGTGGTCGTGACCGCATCGAGCGCGACCCATTTGACCGGCGCCCCCAAGGCAAGGCTTGTCGCCGCATGCGCATTGACCATTTCGAGGCCGATCAGATATTCGCCCGCGATCACACGATCGAGCACCGCGCGGGTCGCGATTGGCAAGGGAACGATCTCCTGCTTGGCGAGCGCGCGCAAGTACGCCATGCCGGAATCTTCGCCCATGTGTCGCAGCACGGTGGCGATGAAGCCCCAGGCGCCCGTCATCGAATTCGGGTTCCACACCAATGACCGCTTCCAGCGCGGGTTGAGCAAATCCTGGTAGTTGCGCGGCGCCTGGTCCGGCTTGACCAGGCTCGTATTGTAGGCGAGCGAACGCGTTGCGAGATTGGTCGCGATCCAGCGCCGGTTGGGATCGACCAGGCTTGCCGGCAGGTCTTTGGCGCTCGCAATGTCGAATTGCCCCGCGACGCCGCTTTGGGCGAGCGGAGCCGCCCCGTCGATCACCGACCACATGTCGGCCTGGACACGGCCGGCGCGCGCTTCGTTCATCAGCCGCACCACCTGCTGGCCGCTGTCGATCCGAACGAACCGGATGTCGATGCCGGGTACCTGGGCCTGGAATAGCCTGATCAGGGGCCGCACGATCTGTTCAACGATGAGCGTTGTATACCAGAGCGCCTGGCCCTCTTTGCGTGCCTCCTCCACGAGCTTCGGGTCCGGCCGGTAGGGCTCGGCGGCGGGCGCCAGGGATGTCGTCGCGGCGATGACGAGGCAGGCCGCAATGGTACGACGCAGGCGGGCGAACATGATTCCTCCCGGCATAATTATGAGTGACCGGCCGCGCCGAGACTGCCGATCGAGCCACTATGCGATGTTTTGGCCGGGCCGTAAATGATACGTGCGTGTGCCGGGCGCACTGCAGCATTAGCGTATCGCACGCGCGTAAACGCGCTTACGAGGCGAATGCTGCGGTGCAGAAACAGAACATTAACGAACACCGTCTGCTGTAAGGCCCGCGACACGCACATTACACGTGGTCCTTGCCGGCGCGGGTCCTAACACAAATAACCGCTCATACGGTTGAAGGGCGGCCCGGAGCTGCCGTATACTTACCTAGTTCCATGCCATCGGCTGCCTGAGCTAGCCTGATGGCGGAATGCAACGTCAGCCGGGGGGCAGTCATGCACTTATTGGAAAGCGGGTTATTGCGATTGATCGAAAGTTTCGGCGTTTCTTTGCGTGCACATCGGATGGACGGCAGCATATTACGGTTTGCTTTGGTTGCCGCATGTGCGCTGGTTGTCGCCTGCGGGCCTGCTTTGGCCCAAGGTCCTTTTCGTCAAGAACTGATTCAAGCCGGCGCAAAGATGTTTGCGCAACGCTGCGCAATATGTCACGGGCAGAAAATGCAGAATCCGGATACGGACCTGGGCGCGTTTGATCTTCGCGAATTTCCGCGTGACGAACATGACCGCTTCGTTCACTCCGTGACGAACGGCAAGAACGCGATGCCGGCTTGGGGCGCCCTGATCAGTCCCGCCGACATCGAAGCCCTTTGGGCTTACATTTGCGCCGGCGAAAAATGAGGGTGTCGCCTAGCCAGACACCCTGTGTTGTCATCCGCCGTGATGCGTCCTAATCTGTGGACTTGATTTTCTGGCACGGCACTTGATTTGGCGCCGCGAGCGCGGCGCGAAGGAGCAATCCCATGCTGACGGACGGACGCAATTCGCAATCAAGTTGGAAATTTACCTCCAGCATTACGGCGGCATTCTGCGCGAGCATCGCTCTTTGCGCCATCAGCGGCTCGGCGCCGGCGCAAGACAAGATTCCGCAGTTCATGCAGAAGGACCTCGGATGGGTCAGCGTCGGCGGCTTTGTTGAGCCGCCGGCGGGCATGCGCGGTCCGATCGGCCAGCATCCCGCCCACGCATTCCACGGAAACCTCGACGGTCCAGGCCAGGTGACGCCGCCGATCGGCAATTGGGAAGACCCGGTGCTCAAGCCCTGGGTGGCCGCGCACATGAAAAAGACCAACGACGAGGTGCTGAGCGGCGAACGGAGCTTGGCCTTCACGGCGCAGTCGCGCTGCTATCCAGGCGGCGTTCCCGGTCAGCTGCTCTATCCGATCGAGCCGATGTACTTCATCCAGAAGCCAAACCAGATATGGATGGTCTGGCAGCGCGACCAGATGGTGCGCCGCATCTATCTCACCGACCGGCACTCCGAGATCGTGAAGCCCTCGTGGTTCGGCGAATCGATCGGCCACTATGAAAACGGCGAGCTTGTGGTCGACACGATCGGGCTGCAGGCCAAGGACAAGTACAGCTACATCAACAACTTCCGCACACCGCACAGCGAAAAGCTGCACGTCACCGAACGTTATAAGATCCTGCCCAATGGCAATACGCTGGAGGCTTTCATCAAGCTGGACGATCCCGACGCGTTCAACGAGCCGCTCTACATGATCAAGCGCTGGCGCAAGGCGGGCAACCCGTTCCTTGAGACGGTTTGTGCCGAGAACAACGTCGACGTTTTCTACACCAACCTCGTCCCGATCCCGCGGGCGAAGAAAGCGGATTTTTGACAGTTGAGGATTCTTAAATTCAAACTTGATGAAAGGATCGGAAGACGCGGGGGTGGAGCTTCTCAGAAACGGAGGATCGCCATGCTTTACCGTGGATCAATCGGCGTAATCGCGCTCTTGACTGTGCTTTACGCGACGATGCTCGACGCTTTCGCGCTCGACGATGCGAAATATCCTGACTTG
The DNA here is from genome assembly GCA_035300505.1 of Xanthobacteraceae bacterium. Classification (GTDB taxonomy): domain Bacteria; phylum Pseudomonadota; class Alphaproteobacteria; order Rhizobiales; family Xanthobacteraceae; genus VAZQ01. The sequence goes on along the minus strand of DATGVJ010000002.1, from coordinate 9,145 downwards.
AAGGGTCAGTGGGTGCGCGCTGAAGGTGCCCGCGGGGTGGGCCGGTTCGACCCCACCAAGCCTCCCGGCCGATTGCAGGAAGCGCCGCTGACGCCTGAATATCAGGCCATCTACGAGGCCAATCTTACCGATCAGGCCCAGGGCGGACAGGGCGTGGATCCAACCTACCGCTGCCTGTCGCCCGGCATGCCGCGCATCATGCACGCCTATTCTCCAGTGGAATTTGTCGTGACACCTGACACCACGCATATCCTGATCGAGCATATTCATGACAGCCGCCGGATTCATACCGACGGGCGCGGCTGGCCCGAGGACATGGATGAAAATCCGATGTTTAGAGGTTATTCGATCGGCCGATGGATCGACGAGGACGGCGACGGCCGCTACGACGTCCTTACAGTCGAGACACGCGGGCTCAAGAACCCGCGCACCTATGATGCCAGCGGCATTCCTTTCCATGAGGATGGCCGCACAATAATCAAGGAAAGAATTTATCTCGACAAAACCAACCCTGATCTCCTGCATGACGAAATCACCACGATCGACAACGCGCTCACGCGCCCGTGGGTCGTCGTCAAGAACTACCGCCGCGTTGTGACAAGCAAGCCGATCTGGTGGCGCGAGGAACTTTGCGTCGAGAACAACGTCCATGTCGTTGTCGGCAAGGAGGATTATTTCCTCAGCGCCGACGGCTACCTGATGCCGATCCGCAAGGATCAAGCACCGCCGGATTTGAGATATTTTCAAACGCGGAAGTGAGCTTGAGACCGACGCCCGTAGGGTGGGCTAAGGCGCGCGAACCGTAACGGCACCACGAACTTCGGCGTCAGGGCGCGCCGTGCCCACGCGTCGGTGGCGTGGAATGTGGATCGCGCAAAACTCGCGTCCGGTCGCGTGGGCACGGCGCGCTTATGACTCACCGAGTTTGTTGCACGGCCGGAGCACGCGCGCCTTTGCCCACCCTACCGAAACACATCCTCGTAAATCTTCGCCCAGCGCGTCGCGTCTTTGTCGACTTCGTTGGGATTGTAGATCACCGCTTTGTAGCCGCCTTGCTCAGGCTTTAGCTCGGGGATCTTGGCCGGAACGTCCGGGTGCATCGGCAGGTAATCGGCCTCGCGAAATATGTTCTGGCCGGCGCGCGAGGCCATGAAGTCGACGAACAGTTTCGCGGCGTTGGGATGGGGCGCCTTGGCGCTGATGCCAGCGACCTGCAGCGTTTGTGTCACCGGATCAAGCGGCACCCATTTGACCGGCGCGCCCTGAGCCGCACTGATGGCGGCGTGCGTATTGTTCATCTCAAGCCCGATGGCATATTCGCCGCCGATGACGCGATCGAGCACGGCGCGGATGGCGATCGGCAGGGGCACGATGTCCTGTTTGGCGAGCGCGCGCAGATAGGCCATGCCGTCCGTCCCGCCCATGTGGTTGATGACGGTTGCGATGAAGCCCCAGGCGCCGGTCATGGCCTTCGGGTTCCAGACCATCTTGCCCTTCCATTTGGGGTCGAGCAGATCGCCGTAGCTGCGCGGGGCCTGGGCTGGAGGAATCATGCTGGTGTTGAAGGCCATCGAGCGGATGCTCAGGTTGAGCGCGACCCAGCGCTTGTTGGGATCGACCAGCGAAGGCGGCAAGCCTTTGGCGCTCGGAATGTCGAATGAGGCGGCATAGCCGCCTTGCAAGACTGGTCCGACGCCATCGACCATGGACCAGACATCGGCCTGCACACGCCCGGCGCGCGCCTCGTTGATCAGCCGCACCACCAGCCCAAGGCCGTCGGCACGGACGAACTTGACGTCTATGCCCGGCGCATGGGCCTGGAATCCTTTGATCATGGGCCGCACGATCTGGTCCACGATGTGGGTGGTATACAGAAGGAGCTGCCCTTCCTTCTTGGCCGCCTCCAGCATTGCGGGATCAGGCCTATAATCATCGGCGGCGCGCACCGGCGTCGTCAGGAGCGAGACCGAAACCGAGAGGGCAAAACCGATGAGTGTCAAACGCCGCATTAACATCACGTCCTCCCGATCGAGGGCACGCGATTGAAAAGGATCGCATGCTCCCCTATAGCCGGCTTCACCGTCCCGAAAGCCAGAGGATACCATGCCGTCGCCAAAACTTGAGAGCTATCTGTCGGGCCGCTGGTCTGGCGGGGAGGGCAACGAGACGCAGCTTGTCGACCCGGTTTCTGGGGAGGAACTCGCAACCGCCTCAGCCAAGGGGCTCGATCTCGCGGGTGCACTTTCATACGCGCGCCGGGAGGGTCAGGGGGCGCTGCGCGCCATGAGCTACGGGGCGCGTGCCAAGCTCGTCGGCGCGGTTGCCGACGTGCTCGCGGCCAATCGCGCCAAATATGAAACAATCGCGATTGCGAATTCCGGCAACACCAAATCCGATGCCGCTATCGATATCGATGGCGGCATCGGCACGCTGAAATTCTACGCCAGGCTCGCGGCGGGATTGGGCGAAGCGCGTACTTTGCTGGATGAAAAGCCCGTGCGGCTCGCCAAGGCCGAAAACTTTCAGGCGATCCATCTCATGGTGCCGCGCCGGGGTGTCGCTGTTCACATCAATGCATTCAACTTCCCGAGCTGGGGTTTGTGGGAGAAAGCCGGCGTGGCGCTCATCGCCGGCATGCCGGTTCTGGCCAAGCCCGCTTCCGCCACCGCCATGCTGGCGCATGAGATGGTGCGCGATGTGGTCGCTGCAAATGTCTTGCCGGAAGGGGCGCTCAATCTGCTCGTCGGTGGTGCCGGCGATCTTCTCGACCACGTGACGTCGGACGACGTCATTGCATTTACGGGTTCGGCCGATACGGCCGCGCGCGTGCGCGGCCACCGCGTCGTTGTGACCCATAGCGTCGCGGTGAATATCGAAGCCGACAGCATCAATGCCGCCGTGCTCGCGCCGGATGCGGCCGGCGGTGGCGCCTCTTATGATGCGTTCGTACGCGAAGTCGTGCGCGAGATGACGGTCAAGGCCGGGCAGAAATGCACGGCTATCCGCCGCATCTTTGTGCCGGCGGCACATGCGGATGCGGTCACGCAGGCGCTAGCCGCCAAGCTCAAGGGCACCAAGGTCGGCGATCCGCGCCAGGAAGACACCCGCATGGGCCCGCTGGTGACGCGCGGGCAGCAGGCCGCTGCATTCGAGGGCATCCGCAAGCTTGCGAGCGAGGCGCAAGTTGTGTGCGGCGGTGCAGACCCGCCGGCGCTCGACGGCATCAATCGTGACCGGTCGGCGTTCGTTGCACCGACCCTGTTGCGGCTGAAAGATTCCGCACAAGCGAGGGCGGTGCACGAGGTCGAGGTGTTCGGCCCGGCCGCGACCATTGTGCCGTATCGCGACGAGCAGGAGGCGGCAATACTTGTTGCGCGCGGCGGCGGGTCGCTCGTTGCCTCGCTCTATGGCGAGGATCATGGGTTTCTCGGCCGCATGGTGGGCGAGATTGGCCCCTTTCACGGGCGGCTTCTGCTGGTCGATCCCGCAATCGCCGGCGCCCATACGGGCCACGGAAATGTCATGCCGCAGTGCAATCATGGTGGACCGGGCCGCGCCGGCAATGGCGAGGAACTCGGTGGCCTGAGCGGGCTGCGGCTCTATCACCAACGCGTCGCGGTGCAGGGCTCGACAGAGGTGCTTGCGACCCTCCAGGCCACCGCTGCAAATTTTCGATGACGCTGTGTAGGATGGCAGATCGGTCGCACGTCTTTAGACAGGGTGCCGGGAATCCGAGCGTCGCCCATGCGGTAAGATGGTGGGTTTCTTCCTAAAAACGCGTTTGAAGACGCATTTTTGGGCTGCTACCCATTTTGCTTAGCGAACGACGAGCCACGACGATGCCAAAAGTCTCCTTCACGCCGAACATCCAGCGCCACGTGTTGTGTCCCGACACCGAAGCGCCGGGCTCAAGCGTGCGCGAGGTTTTGGACAATGTGTTTGCCGAAAACCCAAGGGCGCGTTCTTATGTGCTCGACGACCAGGGCGGCTTACGCAAACACATGACCATTTTTGTCGACGGCGAGACCATTTGCGATCGCGTGCGGTTGTCGGATCGGGTAGGCCCCCATGGCATGATCCGCGTATTCCAGGCTTTATCAGGAGGATGATTCAATGAGCGACAATTTGCATGTGGCGACCCGCAAGGGACTGTTCTCGGTCGCGCGGCGGTCCGGTACGTGGAACATCGAGAAGGTCGACTTCCTCGGCGATAACGTGAGCCTCACGCTCACCGACCGTCGCAGCGGCCGGCACTACGCGGCGCTCGACCATGGGCACTTTGGCGTCAAGCTGCACCGCTCGACGGCGACCGGTTGGGAGGAAATTGCCGTCCCGACTTATCCGCCGAAGCCCGAAGGCCTGGTCGAAAACGACATCTGGGGACGTCCGATCGCGTGGACCACGACTCGCATCTGGGCCTTTGCGACGGGTGGCGCGGACGAACCCGGCGTCATCTGGTGCGGCACGCTGCCGGGCGGTTTGTTCCGTTCGGGCGATCACGGAGAGAGCTGGGAAATGATCCGGGCGCTCTGGGATCATCCCAAGCGCCCGATGTGGTCGGGCGGCGGAGCTGACCTGCCCGGCATTCATTCGATCATCGTCGATCCGCGCAATTCGAAGCACGTTTGGATCGCGGTCTCGACGGGCGGCATCTGGCACACGGAGGATTCCGGCGCAAGCTGGACGCAACGCGGCGAGGGCATGCGCGCCGAATACGCGCCGCCGGAATCGACCCATGACCCGATCGCGCAGGACGTTCATTGCCTGGTGCAATGTCCGGCGTCGCCAAACCGCATGTGGGTGCAGCATCACAACGGCATTTTCGTCTCGTCCGACGAGGGGCGGAATTTCACCGAGATCAAGAGCGCCGATCCGTCGTGTTTCGGATTTCCGGTGGCCGTGCATCCGCGCGAACCCGACACCGCGTGGTTCGTGCCGGAGATCAAGGACGAGAAGCGCATTCCGCGCGATGGCCGCCTCGTGGTATCGCGCACCCGCGATGGTGGGAAGAGCTTTGACGTGTTGACCAAGGGGTTGCCGCAGCAGCACGCCTATGACTTGGTCTATCGCCATTGCCTGGCGCTCGACGAGACCGGCAATCGCCTGGCGTTTGGTTCGACGACCGGCGGTCTCTGGATCAGCGAAGACCAGGGCGACAGCTGGGCCAGCGTCACCCACACCTTGCCGCCGGTCTATTCGGTGCGGTTTTCGTGATCAGATGATCCTGCAGGCGCGCAACAACTTGATAAGGCGAACCATGCCAATCCCCTTGTTGAAGGCAAGGAAGCTTTGCTGCGTATCGCCCCCGAACTGCCGTTTATGCAGGGCGTGCCCCTGCAACGCGTAGACGAATCGATTGAACAGCCAATTCCTGGAGGCATATTTCAGGCCGCGTCGTACAAGCCAGTCACGGTCGAAATCGTGGATCTTGTCGACCCCGTCGACCGGCGAAAGGCCGAACGTGAGCCATTTCTTTCCTTCCCGCTGCAGCGTCTCGATGACGTGGCGCTTGAGCGCATGTCCAATCATGCCGTCGGCGTCGAGGCGCTGACGCGTAATCGCTCCATATCCGACTAAGGTGCCGGCTTCATAAAGCGGATCGCAAATGCAGCATGCCACCATCGTTTCAATGCGATCGTAGGCGAAAAACCAGCGCACATCCGGTTCCTCTTCGACCGCGATCGGCCGGGTGAGGAAAGTGACTTCCCGCCTGCCAATGGTCCGGGTCCGCCGCCACGCATCCGACACCGCCCGTACATTATCGCGATCGACTTGCGTTAAAGTATGTTCCCGGATCACATAGCCCAATTGTGTCGCTTTACGCGTGGCCTTGCGCAGATTGCGCTTTTGTTGGCCGTCGAATGTGTAGCTGGCGAGGTTGATCCGGGTCTCGATGCCCAATTCATTGACCCGAAAGCCACGTGTCGCCAGGATGCGCGCCACCGGATAGGAGATGTCCCAGAATGCAGCATCGCGATGTTCGTGCAGGAAGCGATCAATGAGATCGCCAGCCAGATGCGATGGCGCCATTGGATCGGCGAGCACCATGGCTGTTCCCCAAACGTACTTGTACGCCAGGAAGCCGCGCTCGTCGCCAAAATGCAACAATCCGGGTTGGAAGGTCGAAGAATGCGCCTGCGAGAACCCCCCGTATTGTCGCAACAATGCGACCCGAATATCGACCGGTACGCCTGTCATCCGTCAAACACTTCCATCACGGCGACCACAATAACGGCGGCAACTGTAGTTGATGTGTCGCTTGATTCGCCCCCAATGACCGTGGAACTGAGGCATCGCACAATATCGCGAAAAGTCTCTATGATGTAATATAGTGCCATCAAATCAAGCAAATCTTCAAGGGTCAAGATGCGGGTATGCATCATAGGCGCGGGTGTAAGCGGGCTCGCGACTGCCAAGGTATTTTTGTCGCAAGGTCACGCAGTGACCTTGTTCGAACAAAGGGACACGCTCGGAGGCGTATGGTCGCCCGCGCGTCGCTATCCGGGCGTGCGCTTGCAGACCAAACGGGATTACTATTGCTTCTCCGATTTCCCGATGCCGGGGCATTATCCCGAATTTCCGAGCGGCCAGCAGGTCTATGAGTATCTCTGCGCTTACGCAAAACACTTTCAGGTCGATCAGGCGATCGAGGTGCGGACCGAGGTGTGTAGCGTCGTCGCGCGGGCCGACGGCAAGCCCGGCTGGCGGGTACATGTGTGCGGTCTCGATACCGGAAACGAGGGCACGCACGACTACGATTTTGTCGTGGTCTGTAACGGAACTTTCTCGCAGCCCAATCTCCCGCAGTTTGCGGGCCGTGACGAATTCGAACAGAATGGCGGCGTCGTGCTGCATTCGTCGGACTTGCACGACCTCGATCAGATGGCCGGCCGATCGGTGGTCGTCGTTGGCTTCGGCAAGTCGGCGCTCGACATAGCTGAAGCCTCTCTCGCGCGGGCACGTTCGAGCGCGATTATTGCGCGCGGCGTTCCCTGGAAGGTTCCCCATCGACTCCTGGGGCGTGCCCATATCATGCATTTCATTCTCAGCCGTTTCACGGAAATCTGGTTTCCGCATCCCGGCATGGGAGCGGGGCGCCGCTTCCTGCATACGTGGTTGCGCCCGCTCGTCAATGCGTACTGGCGTGCTTCCGAATTTGTGATTTCCAGGCAGGTCGGGCTGAATTCACCGGACCTTCGTCCTGACGTGCCCCTTCGCAGGGCTGCATCCTGCGTGACGCTCACCCTCGACAATCTCAAGCTCATTCGTAATGGTAGCATTTTGTTCCATCGCGGTGCAGTCGCGCGATTCGTTCCGAACGGGATCGAACTTGCCGACGGGAGGAGGATCGACGCGGAGGTCGTCGTCCTCGCCACCGGTTATCGGCAGGACGTGCCGTTCCTGTGCGCGACTGAAAAGGCGAAACTGTTCGACGCAGACGGTTCATTTCTGCTGTACCGCGCGCTCGTCAGTCCAGGCATCCCTGCCATGGCCTTCAACGGCTACAACGGGGTGGGGGCGTGTCAACTTACCGCCGAAGTCGGGGCCATTTGGCTGGTCGGTTGGCTGACAGGGCGCGTTGAGATGCCCGATTGCGCCGCCATGCTGGCGGCCATTCGTAAGGAGCTTGAGGTGCGCCGTCGTCTGCTGTCGGCCGGGGCGCACAGTGGTTCCTATGTCAGCCCGTTTCCTTTTGGTTATCTCGATCAGCTGCTTCGCGATCTAGGCATGCCGCCAGCCGATCAGCACCGGCGACATTTTGATTGGCTCTTCACGCCGTTGCAGCCAACCGACTACCGCGGTCTGCTTGAGAAAATTCAACAGGATTGAAGGCAGCCGCCGCCCTCAATACCGTGCACTGATCCACTTCGCGACGTAATCGAACAGATTCTTCACCGTGTTGGAATACTGCCCCGGCGTCTTTTCGCAAGCCGTGCAGGGCGTAAACCCATGGACGGCGCCTTCGATCACGAAGAGATCCTTGTCCCGGCTTTGCGCCATGTCATGCATGCGTTCGTTGTCACGGATGAAATAGTGCGCCCCCATGGCGGCAAACAGCAACGGGACCGATATCGACTGGACCGCACAGACGGTCGAATTGTTGGTCGAACAATAGTCGATGTCATCCATCGAATTTTTAGCTCGGATAGCATTGGCGCTGAGGAATGATTTGAGCGTATAGACCTTGGTGCCGGAACCAAAGCGCAGATTGTCGCGCGCGAGTTTCGGGTCGGCGACGTAGACGCTGCGCACAATTTCGGTCGCGATCGTGCCGTCGTTGCGAAGCAGTTTTACGGGGCGCGACGTCGCGTTGACGGCTTCGATGCTCGGCTGCGCGATGAAGAGGGCCGCCGCCGCGCCCGGCCCCGAGCCCGGATTGCCGCCGCGCGGAATGATCATGATGTCGTCGTCCGGATAGGGATACTCATTGCGCTTCATGCGCGCGAGCTTGTCGCGCGCCATATCGATCAGTCTGTTCATGCGATCGGCCTGCGCCTTGAAATAGCGTTCCCGGAATTCCACCGGATAGTTGGACGGACCATTCGGATTGAAGCCGTTCCTGGGATCGAACGGATCGAGCGCGGCGACCGGCGGCGCATCGGGTGGATTGTTCTCGTTGGCAACCGCCGGATTGAGTCCGCGCAACGTGTTGATCGAGTTGCCGGGATGGGCATCGGTAAAGACGATCCCGTCTGCGCGCGGCAAATCGCTGAGGTCATCGCCGCATTCCATGAGCTTGTCGGGGCCCTTGCAGTAGGCGGGGCCTTTTTCGGCCACCGCTTGATAAAGCGCCATCAGGGGCCCGCCGCCTGAATGGGCAAATAGCACGACCTTGGTGATGCCGGCCTGCCGGCGCAGGAACGCGACACCGGCCTTGACGTCGAGCGGCAATTTCTCGAATTCGACCAGCGCCTCGTTGTTTTCATAACGCGTGTTCATGCAAAGCATGAGGAACCCGCGCCGCGAGAGCTCAGTGCAGGCGCGATGGGTCAGGTAATTGGACGTGCGGTGCATCACCAGGATGCCGACATGGGGCGCCGGGCCAGAGTCAGGCCGGTAGAGTGCAGCCTTGGCGCGTCCCTGCATGGGGATCAATTCGGGCTTGCTTTGAGACCACGCCGGCAGCGGCGCGAGGCAGAGCGTG
>DATGVJ010000001.1:0-2308 GCA_035300505.1 Xanthobacteraceae bacterium | reverse complement strand
AATTGCCGACCGCAAAGCTTAAAGTTCCGGCCGGTTTCAACATCGAGGTCTATGCGGCCGGCATGGCGAACGCGCGTTCGCTGGCCGAAGGCGACAAGGGCACGGTGTTTGTCGGCAGCCGCCTCGTCGGCAATGTCTATGCCGTCGCCAACAAGGACGGCAAGCGTTCGGTCAAGGTTCTTGCCTCGGGCCTTCATCGGCCCAACGGCGTCGCGTTCCGCAACGGCACGCTCTACATCGCCGAACTCTCGAAGGTCTCGAAGATCGACAAGGTCGAAGACAGTCTCGACAGTCCGCCCAAGCTCACGATGATCTACGACAATCTGCCGAAGGACGAAGCCCACGGCTGGAAGTTCATCGCTATCGGACCCGACAACAAGCTCTATGTCCCGGTCGGCCAGCCCGGCAACAACGTCCTGCATGACGATGCGCATGGTCAGATCAGGCGGATGAATCTGGACGGCGGCGGCGTTGAGGTAGTCGCGCGTGGCGTTCGCAATACCGTTGGCTTCGACTGGAATCCCGAAACCAAGCAACTCTATTTCACCGACAACGGACGCGACTGGATGTCGGAAGACGTTCCCGAGGACGAACTCAACCGCGTGACAAAAGTCGGCGAGCACTTCGGCGCCCCATATTGCCTGCAGGGCAATATTGCGGATCCCGAATTCGGCTGGGGACATTCCTGCAGCGAATTCACGCCGCCGGTTGGTTTGATGGGCCCGCATTCGGCCTCGCTCGGCATGCGATTCTATACCGGAAGCATGTTCCCGAAGAGCTACAAGAACGCCATCATCGTGGCGCGTCACGGTTCATGGAACAGGTCCAAGAAAGTTGGCGGCGACGTCGTCGTCGTCAAGTTGAACAAGGACGGCACGGTCAAGTCCATGGAGCCGTTGATCACGGGATTTCTGGAAGACAATAAATACATCGGCCGGCCGGTCGATGTGATGCAGATGAAGGATGGTTCGCTGCTGGTTTCCGACGACTGGAACGGCGCGGTCTATCGCGTTACCTACGGCAAGCCGAAGGTGGCGGCGCAGTAAGCGGCCGAGACGCGTCATTGCGAGCCAACGGGTCGCGCGAATGCGCGCCCGATGACAGGCTCCGCGAAGCAATCCATAGCCGTGCGAAACGTAGATTGCTTCGCTGATTCGCTCGTCGCAACGACGAAATCTATCTGCGATCGCGGAACCAGTAATGCGTAAAATAATTGTGTCCTTGGCGTTCGTCTTCATCGCATCCTCGGGCAGGGCGGAGACGATCGCGGAGCGTGCTGTCCCGTGCCTTGCCTGTCATGGCGAAAAGGGGCAATCCGAAACCGAAAATACGCCCTCGCTCGGCGCGCAGCAGGCGCCTTACGCACTGATCCAGCTTTTCATGTTTCGCGAAAAACTGCGCGTCTTCGAGCCGATGAACGAGATGGCGAAGGCGCTCAGCGACGACGATCTTCGTTTATTCTCCGATTTCATCGCGACGTTGCCGAAGTCGGTACCGCCGGCTGATGCCGGCGACCCGGCGCGGATGCAGCGTGCCCAGGCGCTGGCGCAGCAGTATCACTGCAGCTCCTGCCACAAGCCTGACTTCTCCGGCGGCGAAAATGTCCCGCGCATTGCCAACCAGCGCGAGGATTATCTCGCCAAGACCTTGCGGGAATACAAGGACAACAGCCGGCACGGCTACGACGCCACCATGGCGGAGGCGCTGCAGCCGGTGACACCCGAGCAGATCCTCGATCTCGCCTATTTTCTCGCCCGCGTCCGCTGAGCGGTATTCGCTGACACCGTTGTTTCCCGATGGCGCTGACGGGTGGGCGGCGCTACAAGACGGGCGTTCGAACGGAGTTAGCAATGGAAGATCTCTGGCGTCTGTCGGCCGCTGATATCGCTGCCCTGATAAGGTCCAAGAAAGTTTCGGCGAAAGAGGCCGCATCAGCGGCGCTGGCGCGGCTTGACGCGGTCAACCCGTCAATCAACGCCGTGGTTGAGCATCGGCCCGCGGATGTACTGGCGCAGGCCGGGGCCATCGATGCGGCGATCGCGCGCAACGAAGATATCGGTCGGCTGGCGGGCGTGCCCATCACCGTCAAGGTCAATATCGATCAGGAAGGGTTTGCCACCACCAACGGCCTGAAGCTGCAGCGCGATGTCATCGCACGCACCAACAGCCCCGTGGTCGACAATCTGCGCAAGGCCGGCGCCGTGATCCTCGGACGCACCAATTGCCCGGCGTTTTCGTACCGCTGGTTCACCACCAATCTGATCCATGGCGACACCAAAAATCCACGCGATTCCGGCGTCACGCCGGG